>DASQJA010000185.1:0-3245 GCA_035631275.1 Bryobacteraceae bacterium | reverse complement strand
GACGAGAAGCTCATCCTCTACGGCGAGAATCGGCCGGAATGGATTATCGCGTTGTGGGGTTGCCTGTTCGAAGGCGTGGTCGCCGTGCCGATCGACTACCGCTCGGCGCCTGAGTTTGTCGAGCGCATCGATGGGATCGTTCACGCTCGCGCGATCCTCGCGGGCGACGAGGTTACGCTACCCGAGAATCCGAAAATCTTGAAGCTCGCGAAGCTGACGGAGGGGCACGGCGAGACGCCTGCCGCCGCGTCCGTCACGAAAGACCAGCTCGCCGAAATCCTGTTTACCTCCGGAGCGACGGCCGAACCGAAGGGCGTGCTGATCACGCACCGCAACATCCTCGCCAATATTGTTCCGGTCGAGACCGAGGTCAAGAAGTATATCCGCTACGCGCGGCCGTTTCATCCGATCCGATTTCTGAACCTGCTGCCACTCAGCCACATGTTCGGACAAGCCATGGCGACATTCATTCCGCCCATGCTGCCGGGCGTGGTGGTGTTCATGCGCGGGTTCAATCCGAATGAGATCGTGCGCCAGGTCCGTTCACGTCGGATTTCCGTGCTCGTCTCGGTTCCGCAGATCCTCGAAATCCTAAGGGAGCACCTGCAACAGACGTTCCCCGAGCTGAAACAGCCACGCGCGATGAAAGGCCACTGGCTGCTCCGCTGGTGGCGATATCGCCGGGTACATCGTCTGTTCGGCTGGAAATTCTGGAGCTTCATCGTCGGCGCGGCGCCGCTCTCGGCCGAGCTCGAGCAATTCTTCAGCGAACTTGGCTTTCTCGTCGTCCAAGGCTACGGCCTCACGGAAACCGCGCCCATTGTGACGTTGAATCATCCGTTCCATGCGCACAAGGGCAGCGTCGGCACTCCGATCGCAGGCGTAGAAGTAAAGATTGCGCCCGACGGCGAAATCCTGGTGCGGGGCGACAACGTGGCCTCCGGCTATTTTCAGAGGCCGGAGGAAACGTCGCGCGCCTTCGAAGACGGCTGGTTTCATACCGGCGATATCGGCGAGCTGGACAAGGACGGCGCGCTGACGATCCTCGGCCGCAAGAAGGAAATGATCGTCACGCCTGAAGGCCTCAACGTCTTTCCGGAAGACGTCGAAGCAGTGCTCAAGCAGCAGGCGGGCGTGCGCGACGCGGCCGTCGTGGGGACCGATCGCGTTCATGCGGTGCTTATCATCGATAACGGCGCCGACCCGAACGCGATCGTTGCGTGGGCCAATCAGAAGCTGGCCGACTACCAGCGCGTCCGTACAGTGAGTGTTTGGCCGTACGATGAATTCCCGCGAACCGAAGGCACTGGCAAGCTGAAGCGTCTCGACATCGCGCGTGGCACGCCACCGCCAGTGAGGCACTCGCGCATCGACATGAACGTTCCTCTTGAGTCGTTGACGTCGCTCGAACGGGTGGAGCGCATGGTGGCGCTCGGGCTGGATGAAGCGGAGGCTAGCGGCGCACCGGACTACACCGCCGATGTCTCGTCGGCCGATTTTCCTTCCTGGAACCGAAGTCTTCCGGCACGCATCGCCCGCAGGATTTTTCTGCCCGGCTTCCTGCTCCCGCTCACTCGTGTTTTCGCCCACATTCGTACCGACGGCCTCGACAACCTGCGCGGGCTTGACCCGCCCGTGATCTTCGCGTCGAATCATCAAAGCTATATGGACGCGCCCGTGATCATGGCCGCGCTTCCGGCAAAGTGGCGCTATCGCGTGGCGCCCGCGATGCGCAAGGAATTCTTCGAAGAACATTTCCACGGCCGCAGCTTTACTAACAGCCTGAATTACTACTTGGCCTCGCTTTTCTTCAACGCATTTCCGATCCCGCAGCGCGAGCCAGGGGCGCTGAGCACGCTGCGCTACATGGGCGAAATGGCGAGCGAAGGCTGGTGCGTCCTGATCTTCCCCGAAGGCCGCATGAGTGCGACCGGCGAGATCGCGCCGTTCCAGCCCGGCGTCGCGATGATCGCATCCAAACTGCAAGAGCCCGTGGTCCCGGTGCGGATCATCGGTTTGGATCGAGTTCTGAACACTCAATGGAAAATGGCTCGCATGGGCCGCGTTCGAGTGAAGTTCGGTCGGGCGCTGCATCTGACGGGAACGGACTATCTCGCACAGGCCCGACAAGTAGAAGAAGCAGCCAGGAAGCTGTGATACCTTGAGCGCATGCATCGCTGGATTGTTTGGGCCGCGTTTCTTATGGCCGCGGTGCTCTCCGCCGCGGATCTCGCCGGAACATACAAAGGAAGCTACGATGGATCCGCCGGCGCGAGCGGTGATTTCATGATCACGCTGAGCCAATCCGGCGGCCAGTGGAATGCCGATGTCAGCTTCCGTCTCGGGGATGTGGTGAAAGCGAAGACCATGTCGGTCGAGGTGGACGGCGCCAAAGTAAAGGTCGTCTATCAATTCGATTTTCAAGACGCAAGGCTCGAATCCGCCGCGACCGGTGAACTCAAGGGCGACAAACTCGAGGGGACGTACGAGACTAAGGTTGTAGCCGACGGCTCAGCGGTCGATCAAGGCCAGTGGAGCGCAACCCGGCAATAGATTATTACTCTCCGGCCGTCTCCGCGAGGGGCATCAATCGCGACCGCTAGCCACCCTGCTTGTCGAACATCTCCATCTGCTCTTTCGCCGCCGGCTTCGGCTTACGCATCCGCAGCGGACTCCCCACCACGCCTAAAACTTGCACGGTCGACAACGCCGCTTTCGGCACGAACACGCGCTGGTTTTGAAAACCGGGATCGGGCGGGATCACCGAAACTCCGTACGGATCGAGCTGCAGCAAATTATTCGCGAGCATCCCGTCCATCGCGTCGCCGTCGCGGAAATGCATTCGTACCCACAGGCCTTCCATCTTGGGCCGCGTGGTGAACAGGCGCAGCTCCTTGCGTGGCTCGCCCTGCTGGAAATCGCGGACAAAGCAGACCAGCTTCACCTCGCCATAAGGAACTACGTTGACCGCCCCAGCCTGGCTGAGCAGTTCGAGTCCCTCGGGCTGAAGGTAGCTTTGCGGATTCACGAAGCCGGCCAATGGTTCGCGGTCGAACCGCGTGACCAGCACTTTCTTGGTGGTGGATCCCGCCAAATTATACCCTCGGCCCGCCGAAGCGCCTCAATTGCTGCAATTTCCTTTCAAACAAATTTGCGAATATTGTATCATTGGCAGAATGCCAGCCGTTCCCAGGATATCGGCACAAATCGAACGTTTTCTCGACTTTTGCCGCGTGGAAAAAGGG
>DASQJA010000184.1:0-2785 GCA_035631275.1 Bryobacteraceae bacterium | reverse complement strand
TGGATATCAGCAACATTAGTGCCAGTCGGGCCCGTTTTGAACAGATCGCCTAGGGCGTCGAAAAATCGATAGGAATCGTTATCCCTGAGACAGTCTTGCGGGTCGAGTCCTTTGGACATGGCGCGAGCGACGCTAGATCCGTCAGCGATGGCTCCGGCTGCGTCGGTTGGGCCGTCGGAGCCATCGGTTCCGGCGCTGAGGATCAGAACATTTTCGAAGCTCGCGATATCGATGGCAGCCGCCAGGGCAAACTCCTGGTTGCGGCCACCCTTACCCTGGCCTCGGATCGTCACCGTCGTCTCGCCCCCCGAGATCACGCAGGCGGGCAGACGGACCGGGCGGCCTGCGGTGAGAATCTCACGTGCGATAGCGGCGTGGACTCGCGCTATCTCCCGGGCTTCGCCTTGGACGGATGCAGTCAGCACAATAGTGCGGAATCCTAGGGCGCGGGCCTTTTTGCTGGCGGCATCCACGGCAAGGCGGTTGCTTCCGACAACGACGTTGTTTACCCGATCGAAGGCGCGGTCTCCCGGTTTCGGCGTTTCGCCCGCGCCCGACGCGATGCGCTGGCGGACACTGAGCGGAGCTCTTTGCCAGATTGCGTACTTTTCGAAGACGGTTTTGGCGGAGGAGGAGGTGGATGAATCGGGGACGGTAGGTCCGGACCCGATGACATCCAGGTCGTCGCCGATTACGTCTGAAAGAATCAAGGCCAGCACGGTGGCGGGGTAGGCGAGGCGAGCCAATTGTCCGCCCTGGATGGCCGATATATGCTTGCGTGCGCAATTCACCTCGTGGATATTAGCGCCGCAATCGAGGAGTAGCTGCGTGGTCTCGCGAATGTCCTTCAGCGTGACCGGGGGCGCCGGGAGCGGGAGCAGAGCGGAAGCGCCGCCCGAGATGAGGCAGATGACCAGGTCATCAGCCGCGGCTTCATCTGCAATCTCCGCGATTCGCCGTGCACCGTCTTCGCCGCGGGCGTCAGGCAACGGATGGCCGCATTCGTTCACCTCGATGCGGCGTAGCGGCGCAGCTTGTCCATATGGCGCAGCGTGTCCATATTTGGTGTTGATCCAGCCGGCAGAGATCCGCGCGCCGAGGAGACGTTCGATGGTGCGGGCCATTTCTACGCTGGCCTTGCCGGCGCCAATAATATAAATATTGCGAAATTTCGCCAGCGGATAGTGCTTGTGGCCGGCGATGAGGGTTCCTCGCGTGAGACGAACGGCGCGTCGAACGGCCTCGGCTGGGGCGGCGGCTTTGAGCGCGGCTTGAAAGATGGCCAGAGCTTGGCTGCGCAAGGAAGAGGGCATGCCCGCTAGAAGATCGGCAGCCTGAGAATCGCGGCGACTATCTCGGCCGGATCGTCGCAGTCGATAGGGATGCGATAGTCGGCTTGCGCATAAGCAGCCTGGCGATCTTCATAAAGTTGCACGAGTTTCTCAGGATCGCGCGCCAGCGGGCGATTGGGTGCGGAGCCGTTCAGGCGGTTTTGAACGCGATCGAGCGAGCAATCGAGCCAGATGGGGACGCCGCTTTCTATTAACAGGTTCCGATTTACTTCCTGGGCGAATGCGCCGCCGCCTAGTGCCAACACCATGGGTTTGCCGCGCTCGATCTCGCGCACACGCTGGCGGACCTGCTCGTTCTCGATGCGGCGGAACTCTTCTTCACCGTGTTTCTCGAAAATCTCAGCGATGCTCGCGCTGTGGGCGGCTTCGATCTCTTCATCGATGTCGGAAAAATACCAGCCGAGCTCGTCGGCCAGCATGCGTCCGACAGTGCTCTTGCCGGCCGCCATGAATCCGACCAGGTAAATTCCGGGGGTTCGCTTCAGCTTCAGGAGCATGCTTCTCTTAAGTCACTTGCCTGGAAAACGGAGCGCGCGGACAGCATGCTTCCGCACCATGAGGGCGCCCGCGCGGCCTTTCCGGGCTTTCTGGAAACTCGCGCACAACGGAAGACCGTGGCGGCGATTTCTCTTCCCAACGAGGAGGCAACGGCCTCCTGCCGTGCCGTACGGCGATCGGCGCGGTAAATCTCAGCCATGTCTCGCCGCTTTCAAGAGCCATAATAGTACACATGCAGGAAGAGCTGTTGCCGCTTTTCCCACTTCAGGTGGTGTTGTTTCCGCGCACGGCGCTGCCGCTCCACATCTTCGAGGAGCGGTACAAGACCATGATCGGCGATGTGCTGCGCGGGAATTCAGAATTTGGCGTGGTCCAGGCGGGCGAGAAGGGCATCGTAAATACGGGCTGCACGGCGACCATCGAGAAAGTGCTCAAGACTTATCCGGACGGCCGGATGGATTTGATCACCATCGGACGGCGCCGTTTCGAGATCATCATGCTCAACGACGAGCGCCCGTACTTGCGGGGTGCGGTGGAGTTCTTCGATGACGAAAAGTCCGATCTCATCCCTTCCGAGGTTCGGAAGCGAGTGATGGACGCCTATAACGATATTCGCTCGTTGGAGCAGCCCGAGGCGTTACGCGAAGCCGAGATGAGCGATCCGCAGCTCAGCTTCCAACTGGCGCAACTGGTTCCGGATCTGGATTTCCGGCAGATTCTGCTGGCCACGCGCTCGGAGGCCGAACGCATGCGGCGGCTCGCGGAGTTTTTCCCGAGCTACAGCGCGCGGCGGCGCGAGATCCAGCATGTGCGCGCCGTGGCGCCAACCAACGGGCACTCCAAGCGTCCCCAGGGGCTTTGAGATGCGCGAGCGCCAGCACCTGATCGTCGACGCCGACGACACGCTTTGGGAGAACAACATCTACTTCGAGCGC
>DASQJA010000183.1:0-18747 GCA_035631275.1 Bryobacteraceae bacterium | reverse complement strand
CTATAACGGGCCCTTCATCGTGGATGCCGCCATCGATCAGCTCGCTACACAGCCCATCTGCACGTCCGCATCTCAGGCGCCCGGCTCCTGCTTCCGCTCAACCGCGCAGGGCTTCCCCGATAACTTCGCTTCGCCGCAGGCTTTCAATCCCGCCATTACCCAATTGCGCTACATCCCTGGCGACGACCGCACCGGCTACGTGCAGAGCTGGCACTTCACCATCCAGCGCGAGCTGGCCAAAAACCTGATGCTCGATGTCGGCTACGTCGGAAATCACGACGTCGGTCTCGAAATTCTCACCGACGCCAACCAGGCCTTGCCGAACGGGCTCGGCCAGAATCTCACGCTGCAGCAGCGGCGCCCGATCTCCAATTTCGCCGGAATCGAAATGGCATACGATGGCGGATTCGGCAGCTACAATGCGCTCCAGATCAAAGTGGAAAAGCGCTACTCGGGCGGGTTGTATTTTATCAATTCGTTCACTTGGTCGAAGGCGCTCGACAACGGCCCGGGACATCTTGAAAACTACGACGGCGACAACTCCCGCATCAATTACTACAACTCAAAGCTCGAGAAGGGCCTCTCCAGCTACAACCAGCCACTCAACGAAACCCTCGCGCTGATTTACGATCTGCCCTTCGGCGCTCGGCGTCACTTCGATTTCGGCGGAAACAAAATACTCGACTTCGCTCTCGGCGGCTGGGGAGTCGACATGATCAACACTGCGACTTCAGGCCTTCCGCTCAACATCGGCTATTCGCCGACCTCGCAGGCGCAAATCAGCGGGCTAGTCAGCGAGCGCCCCAACCTCACCGGCCAGCCGATCTATCTGAACAGCTCGAATCCGCTCACCTATCTGAATCAGGCGGCATTCAGCGCACCTTCTTATACGCAGCCGTTCGGCAATACGCCGCGCAACAACACCAGAATGCCTCCGTTCTACGAAACCGATTTCGGACTGCACAAGAACTTCAACATCGTCGAAGGCCGCTACGTGCAGTTCCGCGCCGAGGCGTTCAATCTGCTCAACCACACCAACTTCGCCCCCACTCTGGGGCTCACCGCCAACTCTTCGGGATTCGGTGTCATCACCGGCACATTCCCGGCACGGCAGATACAATTAGCCATGAAACTGGTGTTCTGATGACCAACCTCCATCGCAGAAAATTTCTCTCCATCGCGGGCGCGGCCGCCGCACTCCCGGCTTAAGCCCAACTTCCATCGTCCGGCTTCCGCTTCGCCGTGATCGCCGACAGCCATATCATCGACCCGCTCTACAAAGGCCCGGAAGGCAACGAAGAGGACCCGAATCCATGTTTCACACTTCTGAGCGGCTTTCCTCCGCTCGGAATTTTCCGCCTCCACGTCGGAGCTTCGGATCCACCCGCCCGGACTGCATATGCTGACTCCCCGTTTGTCGAGGCTGGGTCCGGCAGAAAAGACCAGGTAGGTCAATCCGGTAATGAATTGTGCCCTGCATTCACCTCCTCCGAGCCCGGTGCTGACCTGGACTTTCGGCCCCAACTCGCCCTTGTATTTTTTCTGCACCCGAAAGGTCACAACCAAGCGCGGGTCTCAGTCGACGAAATCAGCCAAGGCCAGATTCACGGGAGATGCTACATCCTTGGAATCAAGGACGCTCCAACGCATCTCGACGCGATCGAGTATACCTTCAAAAACCGCTGTCGCCCGGTTCAGGTGCAGTCTGGCGCTTTCCCAGTTGTTCGGTCCATGAGGAACGCTTCAACTGCATGCGTACAACGGTGTTGTGGAAACCGCTGCACGGCATAGAATCCCGACCAGTCGGACGCCGAGCAAACACCTCACAGTTGAGTTGACACCGGGCCGAAGGCGTAGGTTCCCAGGAACGTCTGCCAATCGGTACGTCATCGTATCGTCAGAAATGTCTGTGTAGATTAGTGACTGCGTCCATGAACACCACTTCAGGCCCTACGCAGGCTGACCTTCTGCCAACCGAAAAGCCTCCGGTGGAATCTTTTCCGGATTCATGACGTAGTACACCGTCCGGATGCGATCATCCTCTACTTCGACCGCGTGAATCATATATGGCGCGCCGTCGCGCGTTACCGCCGCGCCCGGCGATCCGTTGACATCCACGGCAAATCCGCGAAGCTCTCCAACGCCCTTCTTGTTCAGACCCAGAATGAACCGGACAATCCGATCCGCCCCATAAATCGGATTGATCGCCGCCTGGACCTTCCCGCCACCGTCGGAGTACAGCACCGCGTCCTGCTTCAGCAATCCGAAGAGCGCGCTGGCATCGCCTTCCGCGCAAGCCTTCACAAATGCCCAGAGCAATTGCTGATGCGTTTCCCGTTTCACTTTGACCTTGGGACGCCGCCCTCGCAGATGCTCCCGTGCTCGGCTCGCTAATTGGCGTGCGTTGGCGCCCGACGTCTCCAACACGCCCGCAACGTCGGCGTAGCTCGCGTCGAAAACGTCGTGCATCAGAAACGCCACCCGCTCGGATGGCGTAAGCGACTCGAGCAGGTGCATGAACGCGAACGACAGCGATTCCATCAGGTCTACCGGCTCCGTGCTCGGACCGACCATCGGCTCCGGCAGCCATGACCCTATGTACACCTCGCGCTTGCGATGCGACGATTTGAGAACGTCCAAGCAGATGCGTGAAATCACCGTCGTCAGAAATGACTTGGGAGATTGAATCGAATCGCGATCGGCGGCCTGCCAGCGAATATACGTATCCTGGACCGCGTCATCGGCGTCCGCGCGCGTTCCCGTCATACGATACGCGATCGAAAACAACAGGGGCCGAAGCTCGTCGAACGCATCCGTCATTCCATCAGGCTGCCTTTCCTTCCGCTCGCTGGGCCAGCGACCGAGCCGCGCGCAATCCGCTCGCGACCGCCCCATCCCCAAGCATCGCCTCCGGTCCTACCCAATCTCCCGCCACCATAACGCCCGGCATTTTCAGAGTATCCACATCGGGCCTCCCGCGGCCGGCTTCGGGTATGGCGTGAACCACTGTCATGTCCGGAAGAAAGCGCGACACTTCCACCTCTTTGCGCCATCCCGGCATCGCTAGATCTGCCACGCTTTCCAACTCATCGCGAGAACCCGCTGCGTTACGATCCAAGTATTTCGCGATCTGTACAAGCGCCCCGCCCTCCGGCGCCAAACCACGTGCGTAGAGAGAGTGGACCGAAAAATACACCGGCGTATCCAGCCCTAACGCAAACGACGCGGCCCCGTCGGGCAGGCTTCTCAAGCCTAGATCGAGGCACGCCGCGCGCGCAGGCGTTCCCTCCGTCAATGGCACACCGGTGATGCGCTCCACTTCCTTTGCCGGGATCGCCAGAACAATCCCGTCAGCCGTTAACCGCTCCCCGTTTCGCGATTCCACGACACCCGGCTCCGCTCTCTTTACACTCCACCCGGCCCGGATCTCTACGCCTAGCGACTTCGCCTTGTTCTCCAACCCCGCGACCAAGGTCTCCCAGCCGCCATCCAGATACAAGACCGATTGCGCCAGCGCGAGCTGCATTTGCTCGATTGCCGCACCCGCATCCATCCGGTCGACATCGGCCGCGTAACTAGATAGTCGAACCATCGCGGCAACCAACCGCGCCGCTTCCGCCGTCCCAGCGTGCGTCTGAATCCACGCTTCCATCGACTGCCCCCGCACTGAAGCAGGCGTCGTCTTCGTCAGCTTCTGAAGAACCTGCGCCGCACTGATCTTCCCGCGCAGCGAAAACGCGCTGCTCCGAAGCAGATTCATCCCGCTGGTCGGGAAACGGTGCCTCTGCCCATTCGCGATGAGAAACGCCCGGCCGTGAGTTAGCGGCGCCTTGCCGGAGTACCGAATCCCCCACGCGTCGAACTGCCGCCGCATGACGCCCGCTCGATAAAAACCGTGCGGCCCGATGTTCATCGCGTAGCCTTGCTGATGATGCGTCGCGGCTCGGCCTCCAGCGTGTTGGGACTGTTCACACAATATGACATGGTTGCCTGCGTCCGCCAGTTCGATGGCCGCTGTGAATCCCGACAACCCGCCTCCGATCACCACGAATCGTTTCCCTGCCATCTCTGCGCCTCCGCAACCGAGACGAGCAGACTGGACCCGTTGTGACAGCGATTTAAAATGGCCGTCATCAAATCGTCATAAAACGAGTTGTAGATTGGAAGTACTTCTATGCCATCTCTATTGACTCGGGGTGAATTCCTCGCTCGATCCGTCGGCGCGGCCTGTCTGGCCCGGCTGCCGCTCCGCGCCGCGGCGGAAATCAAAGTGGGCATGATCCCCGACGCAGGCGCGACCCAGGTCTCGATTGATGAGAAGGCTCCGCTTAAGGAATACCTGGCCAAGGCCATCGGAACGCCCGTCAACCTCATCATTCCTACCAACTACAATGCCACTGTGGAAGCGCTAGGCAACGGCTCGCTCGATTTCGCCTATCTTGGCGCGGTCACATATATCAAAGCGCATCAGATGTACAGCGTGATTCCGCTGGTGCAGCGCAGCGCCGACAAAAATTTCCATTCGCTCTTCATTACGCCCTCCGGATCGTCCGTCAAGAGTCTCGCCGACACGAAAGGCAAACGCTTCGCTTTCGGCGACATCAATTCCACCAGCGGCCACCTGATCCCCCATCTCGAGCTGTCGAAGGCGGGCATCAATCCCGACAAGGATCTCCAAGTCCGCTACACCGGCAGCCACTCGGCAACCGCGAAAGCGGTGGAATCGGGCGGCGCCGATGCCGGCGCGCTCGACGAAACCGTGTACCGCGAAATGGTCTCGGACAAGAAAGTCGATGGCAGCAAAGTTCGGGTCTTTTTCACGTCGCGATCCTTCGTCGACTACGTTTGGGTCGCGCGCAAGGATGTCGGCGCGGCACAGCAGGAAGCCTTCGCCAAGGCTTTTCTCGCGCTCAAAGAAGGCAAGGACGACAAGATCCTCGGCATCTTGCGCGGCAAAGACTTCGTCCGGGCCGATGACGCCGAGTACGCCACCGTGCGCGACGTCGCGCGCGAATTGAAAATGCTCTGAGGTGGTCACGCGCATTGGCTGCAGCCGCTTGCACGCTTTCCATCCGCGACATCGTCGTGCAATACGCTAAGCGCCCGGTGCTCGAGCACATCTCGCTCGAAGTTTCGCGCGGCGAGCGCGTCGCGATCCTAGGACCCAGCGGCGCCGGAAAAACTACACTCTTCCGCGCCATCAACGGCTTTGTCCCATACACGTCCGGCAGCATTCAATTGGACGGCATCGAGGTCAGCCAGACGCGCGGCCGCGCTCGCCGGGCCTTGCGAAGCCGAATCGGGGTGGTCTCGCAGCGTCACGACTTGGTCGAAAATCTCCTCGTTCTGCAAAATGTCATGGCCGGCGCGCTCGGACGCTGGTCCTCCTGGCATGCGCTGCGGTTCCTGGTTTGGCCCACCCGCGGCGAGATCACCGAAGCGCTAGCCGCATTGAAACGCGTCGGCCTGGAACAGAAACTGCGCGAGCGAACGTCAAGCCTTTCCGGCGGCGAACACCAACGCGTCGCCATCGCCCGCGCCCTGGTTCAGCAGCCGATCCTTCTGCTCGCCGACGAACCCGTCGCCTCGCTCGACCCTTCGCTCAGCGAACAGACGCTCGCGTTACTCTATGGCCTGGCCGAAGAAAGCAATGTAACCTTGCTCTGCTCGCTGCACCAGCCGCATCTCGCCGAGCGCTTCTTCGACCGCATCGTCGAAATGCGCGAAGGCAGAATCACGCGCGAGCGCCAGCCCGATAAAACGAAGTTCCCGGAACAATACTACCCGGCGCTCGGAGAAAATATCTGATGCCCTCGCTCGCCCCATTGCTCAATCTCCTGCGCCAGTTCTTCCCGCCCGATCTGTCGCTGCACTACCTGCGCGCCGCGCTCATGCCTCTCGGCCAAACTCTCGCCATGGCCGCGGGCGGGATTTTCATCGCGATTATCGCCGGCCTGTTCGCGGGAGTCTGGGCTGGCGTCGGCCTTCCCGGGCAACGCGCCGTTTACGCCGCACTCGCCTCCATTCGATCCATCCCCGATCTCACGCTCGCCATCCTATGCGTGGTCCTGGTCGGCATCGGACCCGCCGCCGGCATGATGGCACTCGCCATCTTCTACGGCGCGGCGATCGGAAAGATTTTCGCCGATCTCTTCCACTCCGCCGACCGCAACACCGTCGACGCTCTGCGCGCCACCGGCGCAACCCGCCTGTCCGTCGCCTGGTTCGGCCAGCTCCCGCTCCGCGCGAAAGACATCCTGAGCTATGGCACGTACGAATTTGAAAGCGCCATTCGCGCATCGGTGATCGTTGGCGCGGTCGGAGGCGGCGGCATCGGGACCGAACTCGTCGGCAGCATCAATGCGCTCGACTTTCATCGTGCCACCACACTCATCCTTATGTTGATCGCGCTCATCGCGGTGATCGACCGCCTCGCGCGTGTAGTCAAGCAGCGCCCGGCGTCGCTGCTTCTGGTCTTTCCGTTGACCGCCGTCGCCGCCTGGCATGGCCGCCCGGAAATGGTCGCGTTCTCGCACTCCATAACGGCGTTCTCGAAGATGGTCCCTCCAGATCTGCCCGGCGACGCGATCCGGCAGCTGCCAAAGTTGCTGCTCGAAACCTTCGAGATCGCCATCGGCGGGACATTCTTCGCCATCCTGGGCGCGCTGCCGCTCGGTCTCGCCGCCGCCCGATATTTCACACCGGTATGGATCTCGACCCCGGTTCGCCGCATTCTTGAAGGATTCCGCGCGGTCCCCGAGATCGTCTGGGGACTGCTGCTGGTCAGCGTCATCGGCACCGGGCCAGAAGCGGGAGTCGTCGCGCTCGCGCTTCACGGCACCGGCTCGCTCGGCCGCCTCTACGCCGAATCGTTCGAGAACATCCGCACCGAACCGGTCCACGCCATCGCCGCTACCGGCGCTCGCCCGCTTGCTATCGCTGGATTCGCTTACATCCCGCTGGCGCTCGCTCCTCTAGTGGTCCACACGCTCTTTCGGTTGGAATGGAACGTCCGCGCCGCGACCATCGTCGGCGTTATCGGCGCGGGCGGCATCGGCCAGGCCCTCTTCAACGCCCAGCAATTGTTCTTTTACCGCCAGATGACCGCCTACATCCTCATCACCTGGCTGATTGTCGCCGCGGTCGACTACGCGAGCGGCCGTTTCCGCACCGACCTCGGCCTGATGGAGCGCTACGCATGAAGATCGTCGTCACGCAGCGCATCCACCCGGAGATCTCCTCGATGCTGGCTGCGCATGGCATGCTCGTCGCCAACGAATCGCTCGATCGGTGGCCGCGCGAAGAGCTGTTGGCGCACGCCCGCGATGCCAACGCGCTCATGGTCTTCATGCCGGACTCGCTTGACGACGCGTTCCTCTCAGCTTGCCCGAATCTCCGAATCGTCGCCGCGGCCCTAAAAGGCGCGGACAACTTCGACATCGCTGCGTGTACCCGCCTCGGAATCTGGTTCGCGCTGGTCACTGACTTACTCAGCGAACCTACTGCCGAATTGGCGGTCGCGTTGATGCTCAGCCTGGCTCGCAACGTCGCGCCCGGCGACGCGCTCATCCGCACGGGACATTTCCAAGCTTGGCGACCGACCTTATATGGAACCGGCCTAGCGGGGAGCACTGTTGGCCTGATCGGCTACGGCGCGGTCGGCTGCGAACTCGCACGCTTGCTCGAGGGCTTCGCGTGCCGGGTCCAATTCCATGACCCAGCGCGCGACGGCTCCATCGCACTCGATCATCTGCTAGCCACGAGCGATTTCGTCTTGCCGCTGGTCCCTCTAACCCGCGAAACTTTTCACTTACTGAATGCTGTCGCGCTCGCACAAATGAAACGCGGCGTGTATCTAATCAATGTCAGCCGTGGTTCCGTCGTGGACGAAAACGCCGTCGCCGATGCGCTCGAAAGCGGCCACCTGGCCGGTTATGCCGCCGACACCTTCGAAATGGAAGACTGGGCCCGCGCCGATCGCCCGCGCGAAATCAACCCGCGTCTGCTCCGCCTCACCGACCGCACGTTGTTTACCCCGCACTTAGGCTCAGCCGTGGCGAACGTCCGCCGCGAAATCGAGCGCGCCGCCGCGACGAACATCATCGCGGCTCTCGATGGCCAACCCCCGCCCGGCGCCGTCAACTCACCCTGTGGCGCACGCACTCGCATGTGTCGCGTCGACACTCGTGTCGACGCTGAACGCCCTTAGCGCTTCTCCTTCCCAATCCGCTCAATCGCCACACTCATCAACGCCACCGGCTCATCCGGCTTGTCCCCATGCCCCGGCGCGCGGCTGATCTTCGACACCACATCCATCCCCGTCACTACTTCGCCGAAGATCGTATACTTGCCGTTCCACTCCGGCATCCCCGACGCAGTTATAAAGAACTGACACCCGCCGCTGTCCGCCTGTCCCGTGTTCGCCACCGCGAGCCTGCCCGGAGCATCGAACCGCAGTCCCGGAAGAAACTCGTCGCGAATCCGAATACCGCAGTTGTGCGCGCTCGTCGCTGTCGGATCGCCAGATTGAATCGCAACGCCTCGGATCACTCGATGAAACGTAATGTTCTCGTACAGCGGACGCCGCACCATTTTTCCGGTCTTCGGATCGAGCCACGGCTTGGTCCCTTGCGCCAGCGCGACGAAATTCGAAACCGCCGCCGGTGCGTACTTCTCGTACAGCAGCGCCGTTATGCTCCCCGCGCCGGTATTGAAAATCGCGTAAAGGCCTGGCTTCAACGGCGGCGGATTTTGCGCCACAGCCATCACAGTCGCGCAAACGCAAAATACAACTCGCCTCACCACGGCATCCTCTCCCGCAATTCATCGAACCACCCCGGATGCTCAAATCCCTCCAACATCCATAGACTGCTGCTCTCTCTTCTCGCCGGAAACAGAATGCTCTTGCCATCCGGCGCGACGGTGATCTGGATGCCCGGATTGGTACCGCTCCTAGGCTCAAAATCCAAGCTGAATTCGCCAATCGTTTTCTCTTGCTTGCTGGCGATATCGATCGAATACAGCACGCAGCGATCCGTCTCTTCCCGAATTCCGTACAATAATTTCGAATCGGGCGAAAATGTCATCTGTATCGTCTTGGGCTCGCCAAAGCTGCGGACTGTCTTTCCGTCAAGCGAGACTATGCTCCACCCCACCGCATCGGAATCGTCGTCATACGCGATCCACCGCCCATCCGGCGACCACGTTGGAAGCGAACCGTCAACGTGTTCGCGGAGCATCGTGGGCTCAGCTTCCCCGGTTGTGCCAACCACCATAAGCGTTGGTTTTCGCTCGGCGAAGCTCCAATACACGATCTTCGAACCGTCCGGCGACCAGGAACCGCCCAGCTCAAACACCTTCTTCCCATTGCCATTCGTGAGACGGACGGGAGGTCCGCCCGATACCGACGAGATCCAGCTTTGAATCTGCTGATCCTTGTCGATTCGCGAATACACCACGCGGTCCGCGTTCGGCGACAGCGCTGGAGTCACGAATCCGTCCGTCGTTCCCGGTGAAAACATCTCTTCGGTCACGATCGGGCGATCCCAACCTTCGCCGCGCATCCAAAGCGCCGATGATCCGCCGCGAACGCTGGCGTAGACGAATTGTTGCTGGTGCCGGGCCCACGCAGGCATAGCGGCAAGCATGCCGGATGAGATCACCCGCTTTATCGCACCGTCGGCGAGAGATGTCGAAACGATCATAAAGTCGAGCCTGGTTTGCACGTAGAGCAACTTCTTTCCGTCAGGCGACAGCGCCGGTTGCCCCTCGGATTCCGACGGTGTTCCGATCATCATCGGCCGTTGCGTCCCGGAACGAAGACCTGTAAACCAAAGATGCTGACCTTGATCGTTGGACGAAATGAGACCCGTGCGTCCGCCGGCGAACCACGCCCAACGCGGCGTTCCTTCCAGGCTGTTCAGATTCTTCATGATTCGCTCGGGTGCTCCGCTTCCCGGTGGATAGGGGAGTTTCCAAGCCTGCCTCCCGCCAACCACATCCACGAGCAGCGTGATCCATCGGCCGTCCGGACCAAACGCAGCCAGAGGGTCGTTCAGATAGGACGTGGTTCCAAACGGCGTAGGAGCATACGCCTTGAGTGGCGATCCCACCGGCGAGGCAGTATAGACCGTAAGCTTGCGATCTTCCGATCCGATCGCGACCAAGGCTTTTCCATCCGCCGACACCTTCGGATAGCGCGTTTTCAAGGGCATGATCATGACAGGATCGCCGCCGAAAACCGGCACCGAAAAAAGCGCATATGCCGGATCGTCGCCTTGAGGATTCCTGTCTCGTGCGATCACTCGCTTGGCATCGGGCGACCAGCCCGCCACCCACCAACTGTCGGAGCCACGAGTGAGCATCACCGGCGTCGGCGAATTCAAATAGCGTATGAAGACGTGCCGGTCGCCATCCGCGCCCGCGACGTAGGCGAACGCCTGCCCGTCCGGCGACCACGTCCCCGCCGACGGATTTTCCCACGATACTTCCATGGGCGTGAAGCGATAATCTTGCACAGAAGGCTGCGGGCGAGTCTTCCAACCAAGCGCACCCGCAACCAGTATGAGCGCCACGCCGGCCGAGATCACCCTCGTCTTCGGCCAGCTCTCCTGCCGCTTGGCGACAGGCGCGATGCTCGCGGTTTGGACACCGCTCGTGGTTTCCGACAGCCTCTCCCGAACCTGCCGCAGCTCGCGATACAAATCGCGAGTCGAATCGTAGCGGTCCGCCGGATCTTTCGCCAGCAGCCGCTCGACGATCCATCGCAACTGCGCAGGCACAGTGGCGGGAAGCGGTTCGACGTCCTCGCGAATGATCGCCGTCATGACTTCGGCCGCGCTGTCGCGTGAAAACGCCCGCTTTCCTGCGGCCAACTCATACAGCAGCAGTCCGAATGAAAACTGATCCGATTGCGGTGTGAGGTCCGTATTCCCGCGCGCCTGCTCCGGACTCATGTAGGGGATCGTCCCCATGGTCGTGCCCGCATTGGTCACGGTGCGGGTGGCGTCGGTCGGGGCGCCGTTAGTCGCTACGATCTTCGCCAACCCGAAGTCGAGAATCTTCACTCGGCCATCGCGCGTGATGAGAACGTTGTCCGGCTTCAGGTCGCGGTGAACAATCCCCGCAGAGTGCGCCCCCGCGAGTCCGTCCGCGATCTGAACCGCAATATTGAGGAGCTTCCGTGTCGAGTCCACCGGCGCGACCGGCGTCCCCTCGACAAACTCCATCACCAGGTAGTTCGGCCCAACGTCGTACAGCTGGCAGACGTTGGGATGATTCAGTGCCGCCACCGCTCGCGCCTCCCGCTCGAAGCGCTCGGAAAAAGCTTCTTGCGACACCTTGATCGCGACCACGCGGTCCAGGCGCGTATCCCGAGCCTTGTAAACCTCGCCCATACCGCCCGCGCCGATCGCGCTCAGAATCTCATAAGGACCGAGGCGCGCTCCTTGAGAAAGAGACATGAACTCGAATTCTACACCAGCTCAATCGCCGTCCCGTTCCCGCGCATTCGTCCGACTACGCTCCCCACCACCTCACCGATGGTGTATTGTGTTGTGTTTGGAGGCGTATTGTACAAGGCGAAAATCACCGCGCTAGGTTGTTACACACCGCCCGGCGTGCTGACCAATCAGGATCTCGAAAAAATGGTCGAGACCAATGACGAATGGATCCTTACCCGGACCGGGATCGCCGAGCGCCATATCGCCCCGCCTGAGATGGCTTCGTCCGACATGGCCGTGGAAGCCGCCAAGATCGCACTCGCCCAGCGCGGCATCTCAGCTGACGAGATCGACGCCATCATCCTCTGCACCGTCACGCCCGACATGCTATTCCCGGCCACGGCCTGCCTGGTTCAGGACCGTATCGGCGCCAAGCATGCTTGGGGATTCGATCTGGTCGCTGCTTGCTCGGGCTTCATCTACGGCCTGACCACCGCCGCGCACCTGGTCACCGCCGGGTCGCATAAGAAGGTTCTCGTGATCGGCTCCGACACGATGTCGCGCATCATCGACTATACGGATCGAGCGACGTGCGTCTTGTTTGGCGACGGAGCGGGCGCGATGCTCATCGAACCCACCGAGCCTGGTGAAATCGGCTTCATCGATTTCATGAATTCCATCGACGGTTCGGGCGGAGATTATCTCAAGCAGCCCGCGGGCGGCAGCCGCCTGCCGGCAACGGAAGAGACCGTGCGCCAGCGCCTGCACTTCGTAAAACAGGATGGCCAGCAGGTGTTCAAATACGCATCGCGCAAGATGTACGAAATCTCGCGCGACCTGCTCGCGCGCAACAACTTCAAGGTCGACGACGTCGGCGCGTTTATCCCGCACCAAGCCAACCGCCGCATCATCACAGCCGCAGCCGAGCGTATGGGGATTCACTGCGACAAAGTGATCATCAATATCGATCGTTACGGAAATACGACAGCCGCGACAATTCCGCTCGCCACGCGCGAGGCCATCGAATCCAGCAAGCTCAAGAAGGGCGACTTGGTCGTCTTCGCCGCAGTCGGAGCCGGTTATACGGTAGGCGCCAATCTCTGGCGCTGGCAGATGTAACTGTGGCGCACGCACTCGTGCGTGCCGCGTTCACACTCGTCTGAACGCTGTGAAGAGGCCCTATTGCTCCCGCAGAACTTCAATCGGCTCCACCCGCGACGCGCGGATCGACGGCAGCAGCGACGCAATCGTCGAGACGACGAGAACCGCGATCACCACGCCGGTCAGCGTCATAGGATCTTTCGCCGATACACCGAACAACATCCCGGACAAGAAACGCGTGAGCGCCAAGGCGAGCACGATTCCGCCGCTGCATCCTAATGCTGCGACGAGCAAACCTTGAGACAGGAACTGGCCGACGATGCGGGTCCGCATGGCGCCCAGTGCGAGTTTGAGACCAACCTCACGCTGCCGCACATTCACGCTGTAGCTTATCGTCCCGTACAGCCCGACGTAAGCCAGCAGCACCGCCGCAGCAGCAAAGAACCCCAGCAGGATCGTGCGCATACGATTCTCGGCGTATGCGTCCGAGATCTGGTCCGCCAGCGGGGCCACATCGAAGACGGAGCGCAGCGGCTCGATCTCATGCACAGCGCGGCGAATGGGCTCCGACATCGCTCGAGGGTCGCCATGCGTTCGCGCAAGATAGTGCGTGCCGGGCTGGCCTGGACTGAAGCACCAGTACACAGTCGGAGCTGGTTCGCGATGTATCCCCAACTCGCGCGCGTCGGCCACGACGCCGCGGATCACGCTCTTAGGGAGATACATATTGTTCGGTTGTGAGAGGTGGAGGCCAACCGGCGAGGCCCGGAAGTACCGGTTGGCGAACGTGCGATTCACCATCATCGTGTAGATTCCCGGTTCTTCCCGGCATACTTCGCCAGCCAGAAGCGGGATACCGAGTGTGGCGAAATAGCCGGGCGAGATCGCGCGTCCTTCGGCGATGACTTTGGGCTCGGTTTCCGCGCGGCCTTCTTCCACCATCAGCTCCACCTGGTAATCGCTGGCAATACCCGGCAGATCCATGGTAGTGGCCGTCGCCTCAACGCCAGGCAATGCCTGAATCCTCTCCAGCGTCCGGTCGACTCGACGCCTTTCCGCGCGCATGTCGGACGTTTCGCCCCAGGAACTGCTCACTTGGAAAGTCAGAACCCGCTCAGGCTGGAAGCCTGGCGAGACTCGGCCGAGCTGCTGAAGGCTTCTCACCAGCAGTCCTGCGCCTGCAAGTAACGTGACGGCCAAGGAAACTTGCACGCCGACGAGCACGAATTGCGCGCGCCCGCCGCCAGAGAAAATAGTGCGTGTTCCGCGCGCCGAATCGGCCAGATCCCGGTCAGCGCCGCGAATGGCTGGAAACAGGCCGCAAGCGAGCGTCGCAAACAGCGCGCAGACCAACGAATAGAGCACAATGCGCCAATCCAGAACGATATCCGTCACGCGCGGCAAATTGGCTGCCAGCGAACGGAACGCCCTAACGCCTGCTTCGGCCAACAGCAGAGCGAGGGCCGCGCCGGAGATCGAAAGAACGAAAGCTTCGGCGAGCACGTGGCCGATCACGGAGCCTCGCGACGCACCCAGAGAGAAACGAACCGCGATTTCCTGTTGGCGAGCGGTTGCGCGCGACAGGAGCAGCGCGGCGACGTTGGTGCATGCGATCAGCAAAAGCAGGGATACCGAACCAAACAGAATCACCAGCGAGCTGCGCGCACTCCCGACTGTGGTTTCTTTGAGCGGTTCGATCGCAGCCGAAATTTGCGCGTCAGTCTTGGGAAATTCACGGCCCAACCCGGCCTGTACGGCCGCCAAGTTCGACCGGGCCTGCGCCAGCGTGACACCCGGCTTCATTCGCCCGATCGCGGTGTACCATGTCAGCTCGCGGCTGTGCGCGAAGGGAGCATCGTCCGGGCTGGGTGACCACAAGTCCACGCCGGGCCGCGGAAACTGAAAATTCGCCGGCAGCACCCCCACGATGGGTACGAAGGTTTTTCCGAAGCGCACCGTTTTGCCGGTGACGTTCGGATCGGAGTTGAAGCGCCGCCGCCAGTAACGATCGCTGATGAGAACCACCGTCGGTCCACCGAAGTGCTCCTCGGCCGGCGTGAAGTCGCGGCCGAGAACGGGAGCGACGCCCATGGTCTCGAGGAACCGCCGCGCGACAAACGCGCGCGTCAGGCGCTCGGGAAGCTCGCCGGAAATCTCGGATGCCTCTTCGGTATAGTAGCCAGTCATAGATTGAAACGTAGTGTTCAGACGGTTCCAGTCGGCAAGTCGCACCGGCGCGACGAACGGAGCCTTCATTTTGGGATTCGACTGCGCGAGCTGGACCAGCTGATCGGGCTCGGGAAACGGCAACGGCCGGAGCAGCACGGCCCAGATGGCCGAAAACACAGCGCTATTCGCACCGATTCCGAGCGCTAGCGTCGCCACGACCGTCGCCGTGAATCCAGGCGCTTTGGCCAGCGCTCGAAACGCCTGCCGCAGATTCCGCAGCGTGTTTTCGAGCAGCCGATGAATGTCCATTTCGCGCGTCCTTTCGACGTACTTTGTGACATTTCCAAGTTGGAGCCGTGCCGTCCGAACTGCCTCGGATTGGCTCATCCCGCCCGCTTCGAGCTCCTCGATCTTTTCGGTGAGATGAAACGAAAGCTCGCGATTCAGGTCTCGCTGCAAGCGTGCACGACGAAGAACGTTCCAGACTCGATCGAGCCAGGCCATCTACTTCGCCTCCATCGGCCCGCGCAGCACGCGCGCCACCCCTTCGGTCAACCGGCTCCAGCTTTCCTGCTCCTCGGCAAGCTGCTTGCGGCCTTTGGCGGTCAGCGAATAGAACCGGGCGTCCCGCTTCTTCTCCGTGGTGCCCCATTCGGCGCGCAGCCAGCCCTCCTGCTCCATGCGATGTAGAGCCGGATAGAGCGATCCCTCCTCTACCCGCAGCAGTAGATCCGAGATTTGTTGAATATGCGAAGTGATCGCGTAGCCATGCATCTTCCGGCCGCTGGCTAGCGTCCTCAACACCAGCAAGACCAAGGTCCCCTTCAGAATGTCGTTTTTTCGCATCCCGAACGTGTCCTCCGCGACAATACCTATCTAGCTAGGTGAGAGACGAGCGGTCCCTCGATCCGGTTAGCGAGGCTGAATCAGATTTCCGCTACTCTGAACGTATGGGGCCGCTCAAAACGCTGGATCAATGGGATGGCTTTGTCCAAGAGCGCTACAAACCTGATAAAAGACAGGACGAGTTTCGACAATACGACGACTCCACTCCCGCCGTGGTTCGCGATTTCTACCGGCTGAACCACACGCATCAAACCGTCGATTTCGTGCGCGCCAAAAAACGGGAATACCTCGCGAAGCACAAAGGCATGATGGGAATCTGGGATGCGATGGCGCGGCTGGAGACCCTAGTCGACGACAGCGATCCCGACACTTCGCTCAGCCAGATGGAGCACAATCTCCAGACTGCGGAGGCGATCCGCCGCGATGGCCATCCGCGTTGGTTCGTTCTCGCCGGGTTCATACACGATCTCGGCAAGGTTCTCTGCCTTTTCGGCGAGCCGCAATGGGCGGTGGTGGGCGACACATTCCCGGTCGGCTGCGCCTTCTCTGACAAAATCGTTTTTCCCGAATTTTTCCGCGAAAATCCTGACTCGCAAGTTCCCGAGTACCAAACGCAGCTCGGCGTCTATCAAGAAGGCTGCGGCCTGGACAACGTGGATCTATCTTGGGGCCACGACGAGTACCTGTATCACGTCACCAAAGACTATCTGCCCGAGCCCGCGCTCTACATGATCCGCTATCACTCGTTCTATCCGGCGCACCGTGAAGGGGCTTACGGATATCTCATGAACGATCACGATCGCGAGCTGTTCGAATGGGTGCGGCGCTTCAGTCCCTATGATTTGTACTCTAAGGGTACTGAGAGGCCGAAGCTCGAAGAGCTAAGGCGTTACTACGAAGATCTGGTCTCGGAATTTTTCCCCACGCAAATCGCGTGGTGACGCTCGACGCCAGTCTGTCAGCTACTGAGACAGGTTGACGCTGGAACCGGTCTGGGCGTCTTCCTATTCCCGTTGAGAAAAGTTCCTGATTTTTCGTGCGCGGGTTTGGTCACGCACTCTGGCTGCCTGGTTGCCTAGTTAAGCGGCCATGCGAACCTTGTCAAAGCGTAGCATCGCGCTGTGCCTCGTTTTGTGCGTGAGCGCGGTACCGGCCCTGGCCGACAATTCCAAGATTTCTCCCGACCTGCAACCGCTGCTGGCGAATCCGTCAAACAACATCAACGTAATCGTGCAGTACAACACGTCGCCTGCCTCGTCGTCCGGCGGGGGACTCATCGGCGGCCTGCTCGGCACGGTGATCAGTCTGGTCAGCGGAACCCTGAAAGCTGTCTTCTCTCTGATCCCGGCTATCTCTGCGACGCTTCATCCTTCCGACGTGATCGCGGTTTCGAACCAGCCCAACGTCGCCTACATCTCGCTCGACCGGCAGCTAGGCGGCCTCCTCGACTACTCTGCTGGTGCAGTGAATGGCCCCCAAGCCTGGACCTACGGGCTCGATGGAACTGGGATCGGCGTCGCAGTGATTGACAGCGGCATCTACTCGCATCCTGATCTCGATTCCAAGAACTCGAGCTAGAGCCGCATCGTATCCCGGCAGAGCTTTATCGGCAGCGCGCTGGCAGATGATTTCGGACACGGCACGCACGTAGCGGGCATCGTCGCGGGAAACGGCAGCTCGTCGGACAAACCAGGCGCTTTCCGGACGTTCAAGGGCATCGCGCCTAACGCAAATCTGCTCGACCTCCGCGTGTTGGATCAGAACGGCGCGAGCAACGACAGCGTGGTGATCGCAGCGCTTCAACAAGCCGTTCAGCTGAAGCAGCGGTACAACGTGCGAGTAATCAATCTATCGCTCGGCCGACTCATTTTCCGAAAGCTGCGCGCACGATCCGCTCTGCCAGGCCGTGGAAGCCGCCTGGAACGCTGGAATCGTGGCGGTTGTGGCGGGGGGCAACGACGGCCGCAACGGCTATGCCACGATTCTTGCGCCCGGCAACAGCCTCACGCCATCACCGTCGGCGCGATGAAGACCCAGTCCACCATCACGCGCAGCGACGACCTGATCGCCAGCTACAGCTCGCGCGGCCCGACGTACATCGATCTGACCGCGAAGCCCGACGTGGTGGCGCCCGGCAACATGGTGGATTCGCTGCTCGCTCCCGGTTCGACGTTGGCGCTCGCGTGCATCAAGAGCCGGGCGCCTTGCCAGCCCAAATCGACACGCTCGCTAACCTGGCGGCGTCAACGGGTCTAGGCCATGGCCCAGACCAGAGGATCCACCGGATGTGACTGGCGCTTGCTGGTCCGGAATTGGTAACGAACCAGCTCGACGGCGAACTGCGAGTCGCCGGTCCGCACCACGCGACTTTCGGCCACTAGTTGCAGCGGGGTAGACTGATCGAGCAGCCAGGGCCACTCTACAGTCAGGTTCAGCCGTACACCTTCCATCAAATCGTGCGAGGCCGCGATCAGAAGGCCTCCACTGCTAACGTTCAGGGTACGACCTGTGCCAGAAATGCCAATGCGACTGCTTATAGATTTATAGCGCAGGTTCAGTTGAAGCGGGTAACGTCTTCGGGAGCGGCGTTCTCGTTCTAGCATCATTTATTTTTTCGCATATGGATATGATTTCTTGATGAAAAAAAACCTAGACGTAACAACGGGCGAGAGAGTTGCGTAAGGTATTGCACTATGAACATGTGCTGGACTCGCAGAGTCTTCAAAACGTCGCGCTACGCCTTCTGGAGTGGCGCGCGAGCCGTGTTCCGGATCCGGTGGCGCGGCTCCAGTTTCTTCAGCGTCAGATCGGAGGCACGCCAGTCAGTCGCGGGAAAGCGATAATGCAGACGCGAATCCCGGCCGCAATGCTGACTCGCACTCCTCGGGGCGGCGCTGCTTCGCCCCTGGGCTAGCCAGCCGAACGCGCAGAACCGAATCAGCCTCACGCTATCGTGCGCCAAGCCTCTTAATCCGGCCGCGTGCGTTTCCAGTGTGGGGCTGGTTGAGAGCACTGAGCGCTCGGATCTCTACAGAAACGGGCTGCGTGTTGAAAATCGATTCGCGGCCGAGACTGCTCCTCGCGAACATCTCGCGTTCACAAGATCTCCGACCCGCGGTCGGCACGACGAGTGGAGCACACATCCGCGGGAATTGTTTCACTACCGAGAGTCATATCGTGCCGTTCGAAG
>DASQJA010000182.1:0-2148 GCA_035631275.1 Bryobacteraceae bacterium | reverse complement strand
CCAGGAGTTCCGGAAAAAGTTATGAGCACGGTTCCGACATCCGCCGAAGCGCCACTGGTCTGCTGGAACTGCCACGAGCGGACGCTTGGCCCGCATTTCTGTTCGGGCTGCGGCAAGCTGCTGCAGTTGCCGCAGGGCATTGACTACTTCGCTTTGTTCGAGATGCCTCGGCAGCTGTGGATTGACATGAGCAGCCTGGAGCAAAAATTCCTGAAACTGAGCTGGAAGCTGCATCCGGACAATTTTGTAAACTCGAGTGAGCAAGAGCGCGAGCTTTCGCTCAAGCGCAGCTCGGAATTGAACGACGCGTATCGCACGCTGCGCGAGCCCGTCGCCCGCGTCGAGTACTTGCTGGCCATCGAGGGCGAGCGCAAGGAGGGCGAGAAGAAGCAGCAGGCGCCTCCGGAATTGCTGGAAGAGGTTTTTGAGTTAAACGAATCGCTGGATGAATTGCGGGAAGCAAAAGCCTCGGGAGAAGATTTGGCGGAGCTCAAAGCGAAGCTCGAAGCGGCGGAGAAAAGTTTTCAGGTAAAGCTGGGTGAGGTGGATGGTGAGCTGCGGGCCGCCGCGCAGGAGTGGGATGCAGCGCTCGAAGCTGACCGCGCGACGAGGAAGAAAATCATGGCGCGGCTCAATGAGCTGCTGAATCGCCGCTCCTACATCCGGAATTTGGTCACGAACGTCGCCAAAGAGTTGGCGGAGGTTTGATCGAGGCATGGGACGGATCGTCGGAATCGACCTGGGAACGACGAACAGTCTGGTCGCGTACGCGGATGCGCAGAATGGGCAGCCGAAGTTTATCCCTGGCCCGTATGGATCGACGCTGTGCCCGTCGGTGGTGAGCATCGACGCGGACGGCGGCATCGTCGTGGGTGAACCCGCGAAGCGACGGCTGCTGACGCAGCCCGAGCGCACGATTTATTCCGTGAAGCGGTTGATGGGGCGCGGACCCGCGGACGTTCAGAATGAGCTGAAGCTTTTTCCATTTCGCATCGATCCTACAAGCAAAAACGTCATTCGCGTCCGGCTCGGAGAAAAAGTCTTCACGCCGCCCGAGATTTCCGCGTTCATTCTTCGCGAACTGAGAAATTGGGCGGAAGCGTTTTTCGGTGATGCGGTCGACCGCGCGGTCATCACCGTGCCTGCCTATTTCGACGATGCGCAGCGGCAGGCCACGAAGGATGCTGGGAAAATCGCAGGACTCGAAGTTCTGCGGCTGGTGAATGAACCCACGGCTGCGGCGCTGGCGTACGGGTTACACGAAAAACAGCGCGGGCGCGTCGCGGTTTACGACTTGGGTGGCGGTACCTTTGACATTTCCGTGCTGAAGCTCATCTCCACGAGGGAAGGCGAGATCTACCAGGTACTATCGACCAACGGCGACACGCACCTCGGCGGGGACGATATCGACAATCTCTTGCAGGCCTTCGTTCACGAGCAGATTCTGCAGCACGATCGGGTTGACTTTTCGCCGCAGGCCGAACTGGCACAAGAACTTCGCAGGGTGCTCATCAACGTAAAGCACCAGTTGTCCGAGGCGGAAACGGCGACGCTGCGCTTCCCGTTGCCGAATGGCAAAGTCTTCACGCACGAATTTACGCGCGGCGCGTTCGAGGCGCTGATTCGCCCGGTGGTAGACCGCACCATGGCTCCGGTGAAGAAGGCATTGGCTGACGCGCAACTTAAGCCCAGCGATATGGACGAAGTGGTGCTGGTCGGCGGCGCCACCCGCACGCCGATGATCCGGCGCCGTCTGGTGGAGGTGTTCGGCCACGAACCGCGCGGCGAGGTCGATGCCGATCTGTGCGTGGCGCTGGGCGCGGCGATTGAGGGCGCGGCGATCGCCGGGGCCGAGGTTTCCGCCGTGCTGGTCGATGTGACGCCGTACACGTTCGGCACCAGCGCCCTGGCCGAATTCGAGGGCGAGATCTACCCGTATCGCTACGTGCCGATCATCCCACGCAACACGCCGATCCCGGTGCGCAAGAGCGAGGTGTTCTACACCGTCGCGGACAACCAGACCCGCGTCGACGTGCGCATCTACCAGGGCGAGAACGCCGACGCGCTGCAGAACATTCGGATCGGCGAGTTCCGCATCGAGGGTCTGAGCAAGGCGCCGGCGGGGAACGAGGTGGTGCTGGACCTGGC
>DASQJA010000181.1:0-5811 GCA_035631275.1 Bryobacteraceae bacterium | reverse complement strand
TCATGCCGAAGTCCTCTTCGCCGGGCATGATGAAGGCGCGGCAGCGTGCGTAGAGATCGCGCAGCCCTTGCTCGTTCACTCGCCCGCAGAATTCAATGTTCGATCGCGCCGCGCGTCGGAGCGATTTCCATTCTGGCCCATCGCCCGCAATCCGCAGCCTTCGGCCGTTCCTCGAAAACACGCGAACCGCCGCGTCCACACGTTTGTACGCCACCAGCTCCGAGACGATCAAATAGTAGTCTTCCGGCGGCTTCCAGTAGAAAGTTTCCACGGCGACCGGCGGATGAACCACGCTCGATTCGCGCCGATAGGTCTTCCAGATTCGCCGCCGTACATTTTCGCTGTTGGCGACAAATTCATCGACGCGCGCGGCCGATGCGTAGTCCCAAAGCCGGAGGTGATTCGCGAGCGGTGTCATGAGCGCGCGCTTGATGCGCGAGTGGGTCCATTCGTTGCGATACGCCGGATAGAGATCCCAAAGGTAGCGCATGGGTGTGTGGCAGTAGCAGACGTGACGCGCGCCCGATGGCGCGATGACGCCTTTCGCCGGGCCGGATTCGCTGGAGACGATCAGGTCGTAGCCGCGCAGGTCGAAGTCTTCGAGCGCCATCGGCATTAGCGGGAGGAGCGAGCGATAGTACCTGCGCAACGGCTGCAAGAAGGACGAGCGCACGCGATGTGAGCGAATGGTCTCAGAGACGCGCTCTGGATCGTAGAAGAGCGTGAATATGTCCGCGTCAGGAAGCAATCGGCACAGCGCTTCCACCACGCGCTCGCCACCGCGCATGTTCTGGAGCCAGTAGTGTACGATCGCCGCGCGCATCCGAGATCCAACCGGGCTACGTAGGCAGTATTGCACGGCGCCTGTTTGTGTACCAAAATGCGGAATAGGAGAGATCTGTGCCAACTAACGTGGAAGCGCACTGGGAGAACGTGTTCGGTTCCAAAGCTGCGGACCAGGTGAGCTGGTATCGGCCGCATTTGGAGATCTCGCTCGATTTGATCGAGCGGCGGGCGCCGGAGCGGTCGGCCGCGATCATCGATGTCGGCGCGGGGGAATCGACCCTGGTGGACGACCTGCTCGCGCGTGGCTATCGCGATCTCACTGTGCTCGATGTGTCGCACACCGCGATCGATGCCACGCGAAAGCGTCTCGGAAGCGCCGCGGATCGAGTCCGCTGGATCACAGGCGATATTACGCGCGCGGACTTGGCCAGCGGCTCATTCGATGTGTGGCACGATCGCGCGGTGTTTCACTTTCTCACCGATCCCGGAGAGCGCAAGCTGTATGTCGACTCGGTGCTCAAGGCCGTCAAACGGGGCGGCCATGTGATCGTCAGCACTTTCGGGCCGCAGGGTCCGGTGAAATGCAGTGGCCTGGATGTGATGCGCTACGACGCGCACGCGCTTCATGACCAGTTCGGCAAACGCTTTCGCATTGAAGAGAGCACGGAAGAGTTGCATCATACGCCGTGGGGAACGGCGCAGCAGTTCGTTTATTGTTGCTGCTTTGTGGAGTAGACCAATGCGACTGATGTTGGTTGCTTTACTGACGGCGTGCTCAATCCTGCACGCGCAGTCGAACGATGCCTGGAAAAAACTGGATTTCCTTTTGGGCCAGTGGATCGGAATCGCGGGAGAAAAGGACGGGCAACTCGGAGCAGGGCAGGGATCCTTCTCGTTCCAACTGGAACTGAACCGCAAGATCATCGTGCGCCGCAACAATGCCCGGTACGATTCCGGCGTTCAGCATGACGATTTGATGGTGATTTATCTTGACTCGTCTAACGAGACGCCGCACGCGATTTACTTCGACAGCGAAGGCCACGTGATTCGATACCGTATAACGCTTCCGTCAGCGAACCGTGTGGTGTTCGAATCGGACAGCGCCCAGCCTGGTCCAAGGTATCGATTGACCTACTGGTTGGAGAACGGTTCCTTGAACGGACGTTTCGAAGTTGCCGCGCCAGCGAGCGACTATAAGATCTACTTGAGTTGGAAGTCTGCTCGGAAGTGAAATAGACACGTATTTGATCGTTCTTGTTTCTGGTTTGTACCTTTCTTGTAAATTCTGACGTTGACCCGCCCTTCTCTCTTGGCAGTGCCGCCCGCGATGCCTTAACCTGACAACGAATGCGCGTTACGCCGCAGCAGTTAATCGCCGAACAGGCGCCGCGAGACACGTTTTTGGCCGGCTTCGATGTCAAGCTGCGCCGGACGTTTTATCCGCTGGGCTTTCCGCTCGAGTTGGAGACCAATTCCCTTGAGGTGATCGCCGCAGCCGAAGAAGGCTGGAGCGAGTTTAGTCAGGCGTTTGATGCCCCGCCGCTCCGTCTTTGTATCGGTGTGACGGACGCGGAAGAGACGGTGCTGACCCTCAAGTCAGTCTTCGCCACGCGCGACCACCTGGCATCGCTCTTCGCCGATCCTCAGAATTTTATCGTGTGCGATTTCCACAAAGACTTCGCGTTCGGTTGGGTAACGCGTGGCGTGGCAGAGGACCATTCCCTGCTGCGGTATCGCTTCCTGCTTCCGGCCGCGTTCATGATGGTCGAGCAGAAGGCGCTCGCTCCCTTGCACGCGGCGCTGATCGCGAAGGACGGAGTGGGCGTGATGTTGTGCGGCGAGTCGATGGCTGGAAAGAGCACGCTCGCCTATGCTTGCGCGCGGGCAGGCTGGAGCTTCGTTACTGACGATGGAACATTTCTGGTCCGCGGCGAGTCCGACCGGTACGCCCTCGGCGACTTTCCGAACCTTCGGCTTCGCGAGGATGCGGTCCAACTCTTTCCAGAGTTGGCCAACCGGCTCGCTGTGGTCCGGCCGAATGGAAAAATCGCGCTCGAGATCCCGACTCGCGAGCTGCCGATTCGCACGGTGCGGGGACATTCAGTTGACCACGTCGTGTATCTCGATCGCGGAGACTACTCGGGCGCTGCGTTGGAACCGTATCCGAGGGAGCGCGCCATTGAAGAGTGGAAACAATATGCCCTGTTCGGCACCAGCGCCGTCCGGCGAGCCCAGCTGCAATGCCATCACCGCCTGCTTAACGCCGGAATGTGGAACATGAAGTACTCACAACTTGCGGACGCTATCGCCCGACTCGAAAGACTAGTTTCCAACGGTTGCTGAGCTAAAGTCTTCTTCCCTGGGCGTATACGGTTACTGCGGAGCGCTGGCTCCAAGCGGTAACCGTAGCGCCCGTTTTGTCGGGCGTGCAGTTTGTGCAGGGCGTACAACCCATTTCGGATGCGATTTGCCGTAAGATTCGAGTTCTGAACCTCGATCGGCTCGAAATACCGGATTACGCGCGCGCCATCATTGGCTCCCTGCGCTTTCGCTCTGCGCAACCAGAGCTGCTCACCCGCCTGGACGATTCGGATTGGCGAAAAGCGCTCAGTTTTGCCGATCGCACGCAGCTCACTCTGCCGCTCGCGCTGAGTAATCGCGAGAACCTGCCTGAATTGGTGCGGTCGCGCGTTGAGAACGACCTCGCTAAGAACGCGCAGCGCTGGCTGCGGCTTCAGGCTGTATATCGCGAGGCCGCCGGAGCATTTCAAGCTGAGGGAATCGAATGTGTGGTGATGAAGGGGTTCAGCCATTGCCCGCGATTCGCGGCGCACCCGTGCCATCGCTGGCAGGGCGACCTGGACTTACTGTTCGACCAGGCTCGGATTCGCGAGGCTAGTCAGGCCGCGCTGGGATTGGGCTATGAGCCGATCATCGATGGCGACACGCATCCAACCAATCATCTCCCCACGTTGATTCGCAGGAACGGGTGGACGTGGCGCGGGGACCACTTCGACCCGGTGATTCCGATTTCGCTCGAATTGCATTTTGCCGTGTGGGATCGCGACACCGAACGCTTCGGCCCCGAAGGTTTGGAGCAGTTCTGGCATCGTCGCCGCGCTCGGCGAATCGATGATCTCAGCTTTACGGGATTCGCGCCCGCCGATGAGCTCGCGGTCGCCTCGCTCCACCTGCTGTGCCACATGCTGCGCGGGTGTCTGCGCCCGTCCCATGTTTACGAGATCGCGTGGATGCTCGATCGCAGCATCGAGGATGAGGAACTGTGGACATCGTGGGGCGAACAGCACGACGCGTCTCTCCGGCGGCTCGAAGCGATTTGTTTCGCCATTGCCGCTAGCTGGTTCGACTGCCGTCTGCCCGGCGCCGCAGCCGAAGAGATCGAGAAACTCCCCGCAGCCGTGACCCGCTGGTTGGATATTTATTCGGGCGCTCCGCTCACTGGACATTTTCATCCCAACAAGAACGAACTCTGGCTGCATTGGAGCCTGCTTGATTCCACTCGCGATCGCCTCGCGGTATTGCGCCGCAGGTTGCTGCCGCAGAATCTGCCCGGTCCGGTGGACGCTGTCGCGATTCCCGTTGAGCAGCGCACCTTCGCGATACGCTGGCGCGCTCGCGGGCGCTACGCGGCCTACCTGGCCTCGCGCACGTGGCATCATCTCCGTACGCTTGCGCCCACCGCCTGGAGCGCCATCCGTTGGTTCAGCGGCGAGAGCGGAATGAACGCGCAGTTTTGGCGTTTGTTTCTGGCCGAAGGCTTCTTCGACTTCGGCATGTTCATTTTTGTTCTGCTTTACAACTTGTACCTGCTGCAGTTGGGCTATCACGAAGACTTTATCGGGCGGGTATCGAGCGTGAACACGGCCGCAGGCATCGTTGGGACGATCGGGGCGGCCATCGCGCTGCGCCGCTTTGGGTTGTCTAGGACGATGCAAGGGGCGTTCGGCCTGACCGCCCTGTTCTCTGCCCTGCGCGCGATTTGGACGCCCGCGCCTGCGCTGCTTGGCATGTCGGGGCTCGCCGGCATCGCGTCATCGGCATGGCCCGTTGCGTTTCCGCCCGCCGTCACCGCGCTCACAACAGAGAAAAACCGGGCGCGCGGATTCAGCCTGATCTCGTCGGCAGGCATTGCCATCGGCATCATCGGAGCGCAGGCCGCGGGGCGCTTGCCCGGGTGGTTGACGCGTCTGCACGTCGCGTCTTCCGGCATCGAGGCGTATCGCGGAGCGTTGTTCGCAGGCTGCGCTTTCGTCGTCATTTCGATGCTCGTGGTGAGACGCGTGAAGGTGAGCGATGCGCGCGAGCCGGCGGTCCGAAAATTCCGCTGGCCCAGCGGCTCAGTGTTGCGATTCCTGGCCGCCATGCTGGTGTGGAACCTGGGAACCGGCGCGTTCAATCCATTTTTCAACGTCTTTTTTGCGCGGCAAATGGGAATGGCTGTGGAGCAGATCGGATCGATCGTGTCGGTTTCGCAGATCGCGCAGATCGCCGCGATCCTGGCTTCGCCTTTGGTCTTTCGAAGGTTTGGCCTGGTACGCGGCATTGCCGGCATGGAGCTGGCCACAGGGCTTTCGCTCGCTGGGCTGGCTGCAGTTGGAGGTCCTGCGGGAGCCGCGGCAGGCTACGTGGCGTACATGATGACGCAGTACATGAGCGAGCCTGGTATGTTCACGTTCCTCATGCAAACCGCGCCGCCGGGCGAACGCGGGAGTGCGTCCGCGCTCAATTTCCTGGTGTCGTTCGGCGGGCAGGCGATCGCCGCGGCGGTCGCTGGACAACTGCTCGCGACGTTCGGCTACCCGCCCGTGTTGTTCGGCGCCGCTGCCATTTGCGGAGTCGCGGCGCTTCTATTTTGGCGTCTCGCCGCAGATTCGAATACCATGGAAGGTCGCGACGGCGTTCCCGCGAATCGTTTCTAAATGCAACCAATCTGCTATCGCGAGGCGGGTAATTGCCGATGTCGCGTCGATCGCGCAGGTCAACTGCGACATGCGACGTGAATGC
>DASQJA010000180.1:0-32500 GCA_035631275.1 Bryobacteraceae bacterium | reverse complement strand
CGAAGACGAGATCCGCAATTTCATCGGCGTCCGCATTTTCCGGGATGGTCCCGTATGCCTGTGCCCAGCGGGCCGCGGATTTGATTCCGGACCGGCGGGCGGCGGCCTGCAATTCCGGGTCCCGCGCTGTAGCAGCGATCGAATAAAAGCAATAAACGTAATCGCTGCCGTGCTCAGAGAAATTCCCCGGGACGCCGGCCGACCGATCGATGTAAGCGAGCGCGCGCATCATGGCATCGTGACGCTGCCATTCTGTGTATTTCGATCCAGGCCAGAGTGGGCGGTCGCGCGGCTCGCATCCCGCCACGGACAACATCAGGACGATTAGTAACACTCGCAAGAGCACTCTTGACTCAGTATGGCTCTCCGCTCACGTGCCTTGTTACACTAAATCGAAATGCCGATTAGCAAGGACTTGCTGGACATTCTCGTGTGTCCGCTTTGCAAGGCCGACTTGGAGCTGAAACCCGATCAGAGCGGGTTGAAATGCGTGCAGTGCAAGCGGGTGTATCCGATCCGTGATGACATTCCCGTCATGCTGATCGATGAAGCGAAGGTCGAAGAGTAGCCCGCATTTATTCATCATGCAGGATTGCTTGTCACTTCGGGCGCAATCGCCTCGATCGACATGAAACGGCTGCTGCGTTTCGTCAAGCCGTATGCCGCGCCGCTGATCTTGTCGGTGATCCTGATGGCGCTTGTAGGCGCTTCCCAAGGGTTGATGGCAATTCTGATCGGCCCGATTTTCGATCGCGTCCTGAAGCCTGACTCGCCAGACGCGCCGGTGGCCCTGTTCACGATCCCGCTGCTGCAGCGCACAGTGTACCTTCAGGATCTTCTGCCGGCGAATATTCACAATGTTTGGACGATGGTGTTTATTGCCATCATCGGCTCGTTCACGGTAAAAGGTCTCTGCGATTACTTCGGCAATTATTTCGTGAACTACGTGGGATTTTCCGCTGTCACGGATTTGCGGCAACGTGTTTTTGACCGCGTGCTCCGCCAGGACGCGAATTTTTTTGAGTCGAACTCCACCGGTCGCCTGATGTCGTCGATCATGATCGATCTCGAAAAGATACAGGTGGCGACGTCGCATATGCTGGCGGACTGGCTACGCCAGTCGTTCTCTGTAATATTTCTGCTGTTCGTCGTGATCCAGAAAGACTGGCGGCTGGCGCTGGTGAGCCTGACCGTGCTCCCATTCGTTTTGGTTCCGACGCTGCGCATCGGGCGGCATATCCGGCGCACGACGCGACGGGCTCAGGACGACGCCGCCGAATTGAACCAGATTCTTCAGGAAACTATCAGCGGGCACCAGGTGGTGAAGTCGTTCGGCGCCGAGGACGTGGAGTCGAACCGGTTTCGGCTGGCCGCTGCGCGCTTGAAATCGAGCAATTTGCGTTATGTTTTACAGCAGGCTCTGGCCTCGCCGCTCATTGAATTTTTTGCGGCGCTCACTATAGCGGGCCTGCTCACTTACGCGCGATTGCAGATTAAAGCCGGAACGCTGACTGCGGGCGAGTTCACGAGTTTCGTAATCGCGCTGTTGATGCTGTACGAGCCTGTGAAGCGGCTGACAGGGATTCAGAACATTTTCCAGCAGGCTGCCGGCGCCTCGCAGCAGGTTTTCGCTTACCTCGACGGCGATCAGCAGATTTCCGAGCGGCCGGGTGCGTCCAAGCTCTCGAAATTTCACGAATCAATCGTTCTTGATAACGTAAGTTTTCGTTATCCCAGTGTGCCGAACGGATTCTGTCTCGAGGGCGTTAGCCTCGAAGTGCGAGCCGGTGAGGTAGTGGCATTGGTGGGCCAGAGCGGCGCCGGTAAGACCACCCTCGCCAACCTAGTGCCGCGTTTTTATGACGTGACGCATGGAGCCGTGCGGATCGACGGGAAGGATGTTCGAGACCTTCAACTCGCCTCGCTACGCGCCAAAATCGGCATGGTCGCGCAGGAAACCTTCTTGTTTAACGACACCGTGGCGAACAATATTCGTTATGGCAAGCCGAAGGCGAAAGAAGACGAGATTCGCGAGGCGGCCCGCAACGCGCTGGCCGATGAGTTTATCCTGCAGATGCCGCAGGGCTACGATACGGTCATTGGCGAACGTGGCCTCAAGTTGAGCGGCGGACAGCGGCAGCGTTTGGCGATCGCCCGGGCGCTTTTGAAGAACGCGCCGATTCTGATCCTGGACGAGGCGACGTCGCATCTCGACACCGAGTCCGAGATTCTGGTGCAGCGTGCGCTCCAGACGCTGATGAGCAATCGAACTGTCATCGTGATCGCACATCGCCTTTCGACGATCCGGCGCGCCGACAAGATCGTGGTGCTGGACGGCGGACGCATCGCCGAGATCGGGACGCACGAGGAGCTTATCCATCACGGCGGAATTTATCATCGGCTACACGGCCTTCAATTTCTCGACGCGGATCTGCCGCTGGATGCTGCGGAAAGCGCGCCGCACGGGACCGCGCCCCGCGAGGGTCCGCAGGCGGAAGTGCAGCGGCGCTCTGTAAGCTCATGAGTGCGCCCATCCGCAGTATGACGGGTTTCGCGCGCGTGCAGCGCTCCACGCCACACGGCGAGATCACGCTGAGTCTGAAGAGCGTCAATCATCGCGGGCTTGACCTGCACTTCCATCTGCCGCCGGAATTGGATCCGTTCGAGGGCGCCATTCGCGCGGTGATCAAGCGTGCTATTCTGCGCGGCCACGTCGACATCCGGTGTACTATTGCGAAAAGCGGAAATGGCTCTGGTGAAGGCCTGAACGTCCCGCTGTTTCGAGCCTATCTGGCTGCCTTCCGGCAAGCTGCGGCCGAGGAAGGGATCGCCGGTGAGCCTGATCTGAACCAGATTCTCCAGCATCCGGGCATGTTCGGCGCCACGTTGGGACAGGAGGCGGATGCGTCCGTGGAAGGCGCCCTGGTGAGCGCGGTTGACGAAGCGGCGGGCGCCTTGAATCAATTCCGTTCGCGCGAAGGCACGGAACTGGTGGCTGTTATCCGCGAACAGAACCGAATTATTTCGCAAAATGCGGAGGAAATGGATAAAATCCGATCGCAGGCGTTACCGGCGTTTCAATCGCGGCTACAGGAACGCTTGAGCGAGATTCTCGCGACCACGCCGCTCGATCCTCAGCGGTTGGCGCAAGAGGCGGCGCTATTGGCCGATCGCAGCGACATCAGCGAAGAGATCGCCCGTCTTTCCATCCATTCGCGCCAAGTGGAAGAGATCTTGGAAGCGGGCGGGGAAGTGGGCAAGAAGCTCGACTTTCTACTTCAGGAAATGAACCGCGAATCGAATACCGTTCTCTCGAAAACCGGCGGTGTGGGAGAGTTGGGCTTGCGCATCACCGATCTGGCTCTCCAGTGCAAATCGAGCATTGAGAAAATCCGCGAACAGGCTCTCAATCTGGAATGAAACTTCGCCCGGCCGATTTTGCATGATTTCCGTGTTCATAATCTCCGCGCCGTCGGGTTCGGGCAAGTCGACGCTGGTGCATCGGCTGCTGGCCACCGTTCCAGGCCTAACCTTTTCCATCTCTTATACGACCCGGCCGCCACGCCCAAGCGAAAAGAACGGCGTGGATTATGTTTTTATCAGCCGGGACGAGTTCGAAGCGCGCTTGGCTCGCGGGGAGTTTCTGGAGCACGCGGAAGTCTTCGGCAACTACTACGGTACGAACCAAGACAGCCTGGAACGCGCCATCCAGCAGGGCTGCGACCTCCTGCTCGACATCGACGTGCAAGGTGCGCGACAATTGAAAGTAGCCATCCCGGAGGCGATTAGTGTGTTCGTATTGCCGCCGTCCCGGGAAGTGCTTGAGCAAAGGCTCCGCAACCGTTCGCAAGACAGCGAGGAAGTGATTCAGCGCCGCTTGCAAGGTGCGGCGGCCGAGGTTCGGAATTACTCGCAATATGATTACGTCCTAATCAATCGCGAGATCGAGGAATCGACGGCGCGGTTGGCTACGATCGTGAAGGCTGAGCGGCTGAGCAAGGCGCGCATGGAAGAGGAAGTTCGGCCGATCCTCGAGAGCTTTGAACAACGAGATTGAGGTTTCGATAGCATGGCTGAAAGATTAAAGAACAACGCGATGTACGCGATTCCTGACGACATCGAGCAGAGTACGTACCGGTTCATCATCGTCGCCGCGAAACGCGCGCGGCAGCTTCAAAACGGCGCTCGGCCGTTCTTGCCCACGACGTCGAAAAAGCCTACCGTTACGTCGATGGAAGAAGTGCGCCGCGGGTTGGTGAAGTACACCGATATTCTGCGCGAGACGCCTCAGGAAGAAGCCGCGGCGCAAGAATAATTCAGCGGGCCGTCGCCTGCGAAGGAGAGCAGGACCATGAACGCGATCTTGGGCGTGGGCGGTGGAATCGCTGCCTACAAATCCGCCGAGCTGGCCCGGGCGCTCATGGAACGCGGGGTCCGTGTCCAGCCCGTGCTTACGAACGCCGCGCAGAGGTTCATCACGCCGCTCACGTTTGCCGCGCTCACCGGGCGCAAAGCGATCACGGATCTGTTTGCATCGTCGGGAAGCGCCGAGGAGACGCTGTCGAGCGCCGTCGAGCACATCGCCGTTGCGCAGGAAAACGACGTGATGGTGATCGCACCTGCTACGGCCGATCTGATGGCGCGCCTCGCGCATGGCCACGCGGTGGATTTTCTAACCACGTGCTATCTCGCGTTCACCGGCTGCGTCGTGCTCGCTCCGGCGATGAACGTGAATATGTGGATGCATCCGGCGACGCAGGAAAATCTGGCGATTCTGCGCAAGCGCGGGCACCTGATCGTCGAGCCCGAGGACGGTATGCTGGCATGCGGCATGACCGGGCCAGGACGGCTCGCCGAACCGGAACGGATCGCCGATATTGTTGCCGGGCTCGGCTTGCATCGGCATGATCTCGACGGAGAGACAATTCTGATCACGGCTGGACCGACGCAGGAGCCTCTCGATCCCGTGCGCTATATTTCGAATCGCTCCAGTGGAAAAATGGGCTATTCTTTGGCTCAGGCCGCGGTCGACCGGGGTGCGCGCGTGATCCTGGTGTCAGGCCCAGTTCCGCTGCCCGAGCCGCAAGGCGTCGAAGTGATTCACGTCAAGACGGCGGTCGAGATGCGCGCGGCGGTGATGCAGCACCTGAACGAATCGACGATCATCGTCAAGTCTGCGGCCGTGGCCGACTATCACATTTCGAATGTTCCGCAGCACAAGCTGAAGAAGACCGCGATGAAAATGTCGCTCGAGCTCGAGCCGACGCCGGATATTCTCGCCGAGCTGGGGCAGAAGAAAGGCGATCGTCTGCTAATCGGGTTCGCGGCCGAAACCGAAAAGCTGGTGGACAGCGCCCGCCAGAAGCTCGACTCGAAGAACTGCGATATGGTGGTCGCGAACCTGGTGAATCAGGACGCCACGGGATTCGAGTCGGATGAGAATGAGGTCGTGTTGGTTTTGCGCACGGGCGAGACTATTCCAATCGCACGCGCGCCGAAACGCGAAATCGCCGACCGGATTTTCGATCAGGTCCTGAAGCTGCGGCTGGCTGTGCACGCGGCCCAATGACCAAGGAAGAAGTCCGACGGTATCTGGAGTTTTACCAGGATCTGGGGGTGAAGACCGTCTTTTTGGGGGCGCCGGGAGGTGACGCAGCCGCTTCCGCGCGTTCTCTGGACGCCGTCGCACCCCTACCCGCGCGTGAGGCCGAACCGGAGCCGGAACGCGAGAAAGTAAGACTGCCCACGCTCGAACCAGAGGGCGACTCGCTGCTTAAGATCCTTGAAGACATCGGCGACTGCAAACGCTGCCGATTGCACGAAGGCCGCAACAAGCTGGTTTTCGGAACCGGTAACGAGCAGGCCAGGCTCGTTTTCGTCGGCGAAGGCCCCGGAGCGGATGAAGATGCGCAGGGTCTGCCGTTCGTCGGACGCGCCGGACAACTACTCACACAAATGATCGAAGGCACCGCGCGCAAGGAAGGCATTCCGCTCGAGCGCTGTGACGTGTACATTTGCAACGTCGTGAAATGCAGGCCGCCGGAGAATCGCACGCCGCAGCCGGATGAAATGGAAACCTGTGGGCAATTTCTGTACCGTCAGCTTCAGGCGATTCGTCCAAAGGCGATCTGCGCGCTGGGATCGACTGCCGCGAAAGCATTGCTAGGGACTAAAGACGGCGTCACGCGACTGCGCGGGAAATGGCAGCAGTGGCGCGACATTCCGGTGATGGTGACCTATCATCCGTCGTACCTGCTGCGCCCATACAACCAAAACGCCAAGAAAGAGGCTTGGGAGGACCTGAAAAAGGTCCTGCACTATGTCTACGACTAGACGGGGCTTGTTCCTGACGTTCGAAGGCCCCGACGGAAGCGGCAAGAGCACACAAGCGCGGTTGCTCGCAGAGCGCTTGCGGGCGGAAGGCCGCGAAGTGCTCGAAACGGTCGAGCCCGGCGGCACGCCGATTGGCCGCGAGATCCGGCGGATCCTGCTCGATCCGACGAATCAGGAACTGCGTCCGACCACCGAGCTGCTCCTGATGTTCGCCGCGCGCGCACAAAACGTGGAGCAGTGGATTCTGCCGGCGCTCGACGAAGGCAAGATCGTGGTGTGCGATCGATTCACGGATTCATCGATCGCCTATCAAGGTGCAGGCCGCGGGCTGGGATGGAAAACGGTTCTCGATCTCGACCGTATTGCCTGCCACGGACTGGTGCCTGATCTGACGCTCTGCATCGACATCGACACGGCAACCGGCCTGGCGCGGGCTCACTCCCGCAATCGGACCGGCGGCGGCAAACAGGAATCGCGGCTGGACGAGCAGTCGGTGGATTTCCACGAAAAGGCGCGCGCGGCGTACCACGAGCTCGCGCGGCGCGAGCCTGCGCGGTTCCGCCTGATTAACGGCGACGCAAAGCCGGAAGAAATCGCGGCGCGCGTGTGGGAAATCGTCCGTCCGATCCTTTGAACCGCTCGGTTGCGCCCGGGTTCGCCGTTCCTATATTGTCTTGGGAATGGAACCGCATCGCTTTCTCTCTAGTCTCGCAGCGATTCTGGCCTTTGCGACTACTTCGCAAGCCCGTGTCACGCGCATCGTCATCGAACATCGCGACTCGCCCGCGTTCAAAGGCCAGGGATTTGGAACGGCTGGTTCCTATGAGCGCTTGACCGGTCATTTCTACGGCGAACTCGACCCCAAGGACCCACTGAACGCGATCATCACCGACCTCGCACTTGCACCGCGCAACGCGAAAGGAAAGGTAGAATACTCGGGCACCTTCTCGCTCGCGAAGCCCCTCGATCTCTCGAAGGCGAGTGGAGTGCTAATCTACGAAGTTCCGAATCGCGGGCGTGTCGCACTCGCGGCTTCAGCCACCAGCGCCGGCGCAATGGTGGACTTCTTCAAATTCGGACATGTGCTGGTTTCGAGCGGCTGGCAGGGCGACATCCCGCCTGCGAACGGCATGGAAACTCTCTCAGTGCCGGTCGCGAAGAACCCGGACGGTTCGCCAATCACCGGCCCGGTGCTGGTGCGCTTCGTCGATATGCGCCCCGGCACCACCACGCTCGAAATGACCGGCGGACTCGGCGCCGGTGTGCCCTCGCCGCAACCGGCGAGTCTCGATACCTCGCGCGCCACGATGACACGCCGCGCAGGCGAAGGCCGCGAAGTGATCCCGCTGAAGCCCGGCGACTGGGCTTTCGCCGATTGCAGCAAGACGCCTTTCCCCGGCGAAGCTGATCCCCACAAGGTGTGCGTCAAAGGCGGCTTCGATCCGGCTTACCTCTACGAATTGGTCTACACGGCGAAGGACCCGCTGGTGCTCGGCATCGGCTACGCAGCGACGCGCGATCTGAATTCCTTCTTCCGCTACGCCACCGCTGACGATTCAGGCAACGCGAATCCATTGGCTGGGAGAATTTCCTACGCCATCGGACGCGGCACTTCGCAATCCGGCAATTATCTGCGCAGCTTCATCCATCTCGGTTTCAATCAGGACGAATCGAAGCGTATTGTTTTCGACGGCGCGCATCCCAATATTGCGGCGCGGCAGAATCCGATGAATTTCCGCTTCGCGGTGCCTGGCGGTGCGGCGGACTTGTACCAGCCCGGCAGCGACGGCATCGTGTGGTGGAGCGATTACATCGACGAAGCGCGCCGTATCGCTTCCGGCGGCCTGCTCGACCGCTGCAATGCGACCAAGACCTGTCCGAAGATCGTCGAGACGTTCGGTGCGTCGGAGGTTTGGGGTTTACGCGCGTCGCCTGACCTGGTGGGGACGAAGGCCGATCGCGACATCCCGTTGCCGGCGAATGTTCGCCGCTATTATTTTCCGGGCGTCACGCACGGCGGCGGCCGCGGTGGATTCTCCACCGAGACGCCTGCATCCACGGGACGCTGCGAACTGCCGGACAATCCCAACCCGTCGTCGGACACGATGCGGGCGCTAGGAGAAGCGCTGGTCGACTGGGTGATGAAGAATACCGCGCCGCCGCCGAGTGTTTATCCGCGCTTAGATCATGGCGACCTCGTGCCCGCAGTGCACCAAGCGCTTGGATTCCCGGTTATCCCAGGCATTCCGCTGCCCGACGGCATCCAGCTCCCGCTGTATGTGTACGATTTCGGACCGAAGTTCAATGTGCACGACCTGAGCGGCTGGATCACGATTCAACCACCAGTCATCAAGGAAGTCCTGCCGAGCCTCGCGGCGAAGGTGAACGCGGACGGCAACGAGATGTCGGGCGTCGCGAGCGTGCTGCTTCAAGCTCCACTCGGAACTTACCTCGGATGGAACGTCACAGGCTCGGGTTATTTCAAGGGCACTGAATGCGGATTCGCGGGCGGGTACGTTCCATTTGCGAAGACCAAAGCGGAACGGCTAGCGGCCGGCGATCCGCGACCATCGCTCGAGGAGCGTTACGGGACGCACGAAAAATACGTCGCTTTAGTCAAGACGGCCGCGACGCATTTGGTGAAAGACCGGTTCCTGCTCCAGGCCGATGCCGACCGGTTGATTGCTGAAGCCGAAGCGAGCACCGTGCTTCGCTAAAGCGACGCTAGCGAATACGCCAATCGGTGACGAAGGTCTTGTCGAGCATGACCTTTTCGCCCGCGAAGCGGAACATCGCTCGTCCGCGATCATCGGTGTGGCCGCGGGCCTCGAGCGTGATTTTAACTGGGACGTCTCGCAGTACGATTGTGTCGAGCCGCAGCGCGATCACCACTGCGGGGTGAGGCCCGTACACTCGCTCGAGTTGCGCGACATGACCGCGCACCACAGTACCCGCCGGGATCGTGACGTGCTCCGCATCTAGAACCGGCCGGTCCAACGCGGCCTGCACTGTGTCGCCCGCGAAGTTCGTTTCTGAATCGATCGTCGAGGTGAAGCGCAACCGCAGCACTGCGCCGGCCATCGGTAGCGCGGGCATTTTCGCAACCGGACTCGTACTCGCAGCAGCGGCGGCAAACGACAAAACCGATTCCGTCGAGTAGCGCCGGCAGCCGATGTAAGAAACGCGATTCACGGAATAGGAGCCATCTGCTGAGAGAAATTCGCTGTCGGTTGACTCAGGCACGAGAAAGCCGGTCCCGTCGTGCTGTCCGGTGTATCTCATTCGCGTTCGGGTTTCGCATACCGACCCGAGCCAGGTCTGCAGGTCACCGGCAGTCACAGTAAGCTGGATCAGGTCTGCCGATCGGGGATCGACGTCGAGTGTTCCGTGAAAACCCACGGTAGCGTGCTCAGACTTCGTGCTTACCGTGTAGCGGCTGACCTCCGGCGGGATTACGTACGTGAAACGAACGCATCCCGGCGCGCCGCAACTTCCGGCGTAGTAAAACTTCGCCTGCTTGGGCGAAAACACATCGAGCAGAAATCCGGCGAAATCGCCGTTTCCGGAAAAACCTCCCCCAATCAAGTCACCTGGGGTCTTGACGTCGAAGCCGCGCTCACCGGGCCAGGAGAACAACTCGCTTCCGGAGGCGAGCATCACGTCGAGTTTGGCGCGGTCGGACTCCGTCAGTTGCAGGCGCGAGGATTTTCCCGGCTCTTCCGCGCTCACTAGTTCGCACATACGCGCTGGATTGCCGTACGGGAGTGGCGGCTTCGTGTGCGCCAGCTCGAATTCCTGACGTTCGATCTCCTGCCGGCACACGTAGCGCGGAGCATTTTTCGCATTCCGGAGCACCTTCCAGCGAACACGCTCGAGCAACGCTGCCTGGTCTGTGTCGGCGGACCATGCCGGCACGAACGTTCCCGCAAACAGGGCCAGCGCGACGATCCTCATTGCGGACCTGCGGCGCAGGCGTCGTAAGCTTGCTTAGCTAGCTTGCTGGCTGGCGCGAGAGAAAATGTATCGCCGTTAAACGTGTACTCGAGCCGAAACGTACGGAACGGCGCCACCGGCCCGATATCTTCGAATCCCGGCCCGCGCGCACACGCTTTTCGAGAGCGCTCGCTGAGCGGACCGCGCCGGCATCGGACGGTGACGGCGAGAGTCAGCTTGCCCCCTGCACCGGAAGTGAGTTTTGTGTCCTGAATGACTGACTGTACGACGTTCCGTTTCGGGGAATCGCAGGCGCCGCCGGTGTTGTCCGAAGCGACCACGAGATCGCTTGCTGGCTCAGGAAGCACCGTAAGAGTCAACCGCGCGTCTTCGCGATCAGCTGTCGATGCAGCTTCATAGCACAGCAAGCCATCACGCCCATCCCGCCGCGCAATCTTGCGGCACGGGCCGTCGGGCAACGCGCCGGCGCGATCCACGAACCAGCCGCTGGACGAACGGCTGAGCATCGCAGGACCACATCCGTTGAAGTTCAGCAGCAGATCGTCAGAATCGGGCTTGAGAAAATGTCCGCGGATGGCTGCGCTAATGCTGGCATCACCTCGCGCCCCAGCTCGCTTACTAGCCGCAGGACACACGCGGCAGCCACTCTCCGCGCCTATGTATCTCTGACCTGGACACAGCAACTCGAGGATTTCCGACAAGTCTGTCCGCTCGAGTTTTGACGTGTCCGGTGGAAACGGCGGCTGGGTCCACTGCGCTTTGCAAGCCGCGATCGCGATCCAGCCTGCAAGGAACGCGCGCACCATCGCGACCAGCGTAACATCTTCGTGATATCGTCACGGGTGATGCAGAACGCAAGCCAGCAGAGGCTACAGATGCTGGCAATCTCCGGATTCGCTGCACTCTTTTTGGTCGCGTTCTATTGGCGCGCTTTGAACGCCTGGTTCTATCAAGACGACTTCGGATGGCTGCACCTCGGTCTCGGTCCGCACCCGATGGCTTTTTCGGCGAAGCTCCTTTTTGCCCCGAAGGCGCATGGCAACATCCGGCCATGGAGCGAGAACCTTTTCTTTTGGGGATTGGGACGCGTCTTCGGTATGAACCCGCTGCCGTTTCACATCGTCATCTTCGGCACCGTGATCGCGAGCCTGGTTCTGTTTTTCGCGATCGCTCATCGATTGACGGGTTCAATGCTGGCTGCCGGCGCGGCGCAACTTTTCTGGATCGCCAATCCGAACTTCAGTCCCAGCCTAGCTTGGGCGTCGATCTGTAACGAGACGCAATACGTATTCTTTATTCTGCTGGCTCTGTGGTTGTTCATGGATGGACGCTACTGGCTGCAGATCATCGTTTTCGTTCTCGCGCTCGGGTCTCAGGAAACCGCTGTCATGTATCCCTGCATCGCGTCGCTCTGGGCGCTTGTTTACGACCGGAGTAGGTTTCGTCTGACGCTGCCGCTGTACGCGATTTCCGCGTCCTTTACCGCTTTCCACTTCTATGCGGCGCCCGCCATTAAGAGCGGCCCCTACGCGATTCACGTTGATTCCAGAGTTTTCTCGACATTGAAAACCTACGTCACGATGGCGCTCGGGCCGGAACGGCTCGGGCATTTTCACTGGACGTGGCCGCCCGCATTAGTGACAACCGCAAGCTTGGTCTTGTTTATTGCGGTGTGCGCCGCCGCGATCGCGGCCGGCCGCGCTGGCGTATTCGGAGCTATTTGGTTCGTGATCCTGCTGGTCCCGTTCCTTGTTCTACCCGACCACATCTTCGAGTATTTCCTGACCGGCCCGAGTATCGGCCTCGCGATCATCCTGGGTGCTGCCGCGGCCTCACCCCGCCGGGCTCTGTTTATTGCCGCGGCCGCGGCGTATCTCGCGTTCTCTCTTCCGGCCGCGTGGCAAATCACAACCTGGTACGTGAACCGCAGTTTGATCGCGCGCGATTTCGTGGAAAAAGTCGTGAGCTATCACAACACCCATCCGGAGAAGACACTCTTCCTCGACGGAATCGACATCGATCAGTTCAATTCCGCTTACGTGAACATCCCGTTCGAGCTGTACGGAATGTCCACGGTCTGGCTGACGCCCGAAGCAGCAGCGAAGATCAACGATCCGTCTCATTTCGCGCCGCTCTTCGTCCCCGCCAACGCGCGCGAGCTTCTCTCATCCAGCCAAGCCGCCACGCTCCAGTTTTCGCGCGGCTTTTAGCTAAGAATCGTCAACTCGTGAACCTTGTTGACATCGAGCACGAGGTCTCCCTGGCCGTCTACGGAAAATGCCGGAAGGAATTTCGCCCCCCACAGGATTTCATCGTGACGATAGGAGTACTGTGAATGAACCTGCTGGCTGAATGTATCGTCGAAGCCTTTGATTAGAATCAGCAGCTCAGCTTCCATCTCGCGCAGATCGTCGGCGGTTTTTCCGCTGAACGGGCTCGCCGCATCGATCGGATGTACGATGGTCCAGGTCAGCGGAAAGAAGTAGACTCGACGCCGTTCCAGCGGCAAGTCAATAAATGCACGTTTCAATTGGCCTTCCGTTCGATTCACCGTCATCAGGAGCACACGCGCTTCCAAATCCATCAACACGTTGCTTCGCGCGTTCGTGATGCGGAACTGGAGGCTGGCGCCGTCCTGATATGGCGCCACCAGAGCGGTGCGGCTGAACAGAATCCTGGCGGAGGGCCTTGAGAATCGTCCGTAGAGAAGACCGGTGGCGACGGCGAACACCATTAGCCCGGTGGCGGCCTCGAGCGACGCCATCACGTTCGCAAGTGTTCCGATGGGGAAGACGTTGCCGTATCCGACGGTGGTCAACGTGTGGACGCTAAAGAAGAATGCGTTCGGAAACGCGCCCATCTCCGGCTCGATCCCGTGCAGGCGGTCGATGCCGATCATCATGTAGACGCTTGCGAACAGCAGATTCACGGCGAGGAAGATCAGCAGAACGGCGGCGAAAAAACGGGGCCACGTGGTGTCGATCAGCATCAGGTAGACGTTGGCGTCGCGCAAACGCAGTCCTTTCCGGCGCACGTTGAATGTACCGTCCGGATTTATGGTGCGCCGCAACTCCCCGCTAAACTGCGTTGTTAGGCCTGGATCGAAAGATTCCGGTCTCATACGAATGTCAGCTTACCCTTTTCCAAATAGCCCGGAAAGCGGAGCGCGCGGGCAGAGCGTGCTTCGATACCATGAGTGCGGCCGCAGTGCCCTTTGCGGGTTAGCGCGTGAAAGGCACGGGCACGATGCGGCATTCCTTTTTCGAAACCGCCGGCTGACTCAATCGCCCCGGTCCAAAGGAGATTCCGTATGAAAGTGCTTTAGTAGCAGTGCCCTCGCGATGGTGTTCGCCATGTTCACACTCCGCGAGCTAGCAGCCGAAACGCAGCACGCAGCCGCGGAGTATCGCATCAGCGGTCCGTTTACACACGACAATCTGTCGGTATTTTTGATTCACGGCGTGGCTAGGCAGGTGAAGCCGCTGCTGTCTCTTGAGAAGCGATCGCGCAGCACAAGGTCATCGTCTATGAAACACGCAACGTGAATGAGCTGACGATTGAGAATGTTTCGAACGAAGACGTGTTTATTGAATCGGGCGATATCGTCAAAGGGGGCGCGCAGGACCGCACGCTGAAAGACGACATTATCCTTCCGACCAAGTCAGGCCGAGTGAACATCAGCGCGTTTTGCGTTGAGCCTGGGCGCTGGAGCCGGCGCGGCAACGAATCCCTCATGACCTTTAACACCCCAAGCGACGCGATTGCGACGAAAGATCTCAAGATGGCGGTTCGCATGAAGGAAGATCAGCGGTCCGTTTGGGACCAGGTAGCAGCCGCTCAAGCCAGCATATCGAGCGCACTGCAGACCGACGTGCGCGCCGCTGCTTCGCCCACCAGCATGCCTATGACGATGCGGGCGCCGGTGGTGCAAAAGTCGATCGATGGCTATCTCGCTGATCTCAAGAAAGTCGTCGAGGGCAAGCCCGATGTGATCGGCTATGCGTTCGCTATTAATGGTAAAGCGAACAGCGCCGACGTCTACGGATCGCATGATCTTTTCCTGAAGCTTTGGCCGAAACTGCTGCGCTCGAGCGCCATCGAAGCGGTTTCGAAATACGATGCAAGCAAGAAATTCGCGCCTGCTACGGTGACGACGATTCAATCCGCGCTGTACGAAGCTGAATCGGGCAAGGCGAGCGCGCGTCAGCTCACCGACCGCACCAGCCTCCACGTAAAAGAAACAGCGCGCAGCGTCGTGTTTGAGACCCGCGACCGCGCGCAGTCCGACGCCTGGATCCATCGCAGTTACATGACCAAGTAAGTGGCCTTTTAGTGGCTGCCTCGGCTGGGTGATGGCCCCCTCCCAGCCTCCGATTCTTAGGAGTATGCTTGAATGAGCACCTAAGGAGGGTACGTGACGTCCATTCTTAGCCCTGAACACCAGGAAGATTTCCTGCGGCGTGGTTTTTCGCGCCGTAACTTCGGCCGCCTTGCTTCGGTAATCGCGGCTGGAGCTGCTTTGCCGTTCTATAACGAAGCCGCGTTGGCACAGATGTCGAAGCGCGGCGGGCCGATCCCCCCTGACGCTGTTCGGCTCAACGCTAACGAAAGTCCCTGGGGACCCTTTCCCGTAGCCGCCGACGCGGTTCGCAACGTAGCGGCCAACGGTGGGCGATACATGTACGAGCAGACCAATGAGTTCATCGAGCTGCTCGCTTCCCAGGAGGGTGTTCCCGCGAGCTACGTGAGAGCGTATCCGGGGTCGAGCGCGCCGCTGCATCAGGCGGTGCTGGGGTTCTGTTCGCCGCAGAAGAGCTTCGTCGCTGCTGACACGACATATGAAGCAGGCGGGGAAGCGGCGAAGTTTGTGGGCGCCAAGCGGGCTCTGGTCCCTCTGCGCAAGGATTGCTCGCACGATGTAAAGGCACTGGCCAAGGCGGATCCGAACGCCGGACTCCTGTATCTTTGCAATCCGAACAATCCTACAGGGACCCTGACGCCTCGCGCCGATATCGAGTGGCTGCTCGAAAATAAGCCGTCCGGTAGCGTTCTGTTGGTCGATGAAGCCTACTTGCACATCGCCGGAGCGCTGCCGGGGTTGTCCGTGGTTGACCTGGTGGCGAAGGACAAAGAAATCGTCGTTCTGCGCACGTTCTCCAAGCTCTACGGGATGGCTGGACTGCGCCTGGGAGCAGCGATCGCGCGGCCGGACCTGCTCAAGAAGATCACTAATTACGGTGATTTCGCGGTGCCCGTGACCGCTGTCGCCGCTGGTATCACCAGCTTGAAAGCAGCGGACGAAGTGCCCAAGCGCCGCAGACTCATCGGCGGCATTCGCGAAGAAACCGTCGCGTTCCTCGATAAGCACAACTTCAAGTGCACGCCTTCCATGAGCAACTGCTTCATGGTCGAAACCGGGCGCCCGGCGCAGCAGGTAATCGATGCGCTCGCAGCGCAGAAGATCATGATCGGTCGCGTGTTTCCAGCGATGCCGACCCACGTGCGCGTCACCGTTGGCACTGCCGAGGAAATGAAGAAGTTCCAGGACGCGTTTCTGAAGGTAATGGCGTAGGCCGTTAGTTAGCCTCGATTGATCTAAGCCGCACTCGTACCCGGTGCGGCTTTTCTATTCCCGCGCGGCGATCCAGTGAGTGACCTTGGGCGATTCTGAGCCCCTATGATACGCGTACGCCTTCGATTCCGATTCGCGATCCGTTCTCGTCATGCGCTCATGCTGACGCAGATGCTCTGCCCAACTGTCGACGACGAACGTTTCGATGTATCGTCCCGGTGCGGCGGCGTCTTCAAACAAACCCCATCGCACAGCGCCGTCGCGCCGCCGGATCCTGCGGATTGCGTCCATAGCATGCGCAAAATCGGCTGCGCGCGTTGGATCGATTAGATACTCGACCGTTACCAGCACCGGCCCATGGTCCGGATGGGTTTCTACGAGCAGCGCCGGCTCGGGCAAGTGCAACGAAGGCGTCACATCCAGTTCCCGCGAGGTTGTCAGGCGCAACCGCATCGTCGCGACGGAGGTGACGCATAGCGCGATTCCTGCCGCCACTAACGTCACGCGAAGCCCGAAACTCGATGCGACTTCGCCCCAGATCACGCTGCCCACCGCCATGGCGCCTTGAAACACCAGTAGGTATAACGCCATCGCACGCGCCCGGACCCATGAGGGAACCGACGTCTGCGCTGCCGTGTTCAGGTTTGCGTTCACGGCCATCCAGGTCATGCCGCCGGCAAGCAGAACCAGTGCTACAGCGGTAAAGCTCGTCAGATAAGCGAGCGCGATGTTCACCAGTCCGAAGGCCAGGACCGATGCGGACACGATCGCTTCAACGGGAAATAATTGCCTCACGCGTCCGATGATGAGCGCGCCCAGAATCGAGCCGCCTCCCAGGCATCCGAGCAGCAGCCCGAAACCTCTGCTCTCGCTGTGCAGTTGAAGCTTAGTGACCAGCGGCAAAATCGACCACAACGCGCTCGCCGACAACACGAACGTTCCCGATCGCAGCAGTACAGCGTGCATCGTCGGCGCGAAGCGGACGTAGCGCATGCCCGCACCGATCGCTGCGACGACGCTCTCAGTGGACGTGTTCGCATGTTCTGGAGCGCGCTTCCATACATAAAGAACGATGAGCACCGCCACAAACGAAATCGCGTTCAGGATGAAGGCGGCGCCGGCGCCGATCCAGGCGACGACGATCCCTCCGAGCGCCGGCCCTACCGCTCGTGCCAGATTGAAGCCCATCGAGTTGAGCGCGATCGCAGCAGGCAGCTCCGTCTTGGGAACCAGCTCCGGCATGATCGCTTGCCACGCTGGACCGTTCATCGTGGCGCCCAGCCCGAGCGCGAACGTCAGCCACAACAGCGTCCACGGTCCGCTTACCCCGGCTATGGTAAGCGCGCCTAAAGCAGCGGCTGCGACGAGCATCCAGCCCTGCGTGAACAGCAGCAGCTTACGGCGATCCACAATGTCGCCTACCGCGCCGGCAGGAACGCCCAACAGGAAGACCGGAAGATTGGTCGCCGTTTGAACCAGTGCGACCAGCAAGGCCGACGGCGCCATCGTCGCCATGGCCCACGCCGCCCCGACGTTCTGCATCCAGGTGCCGATGTTCGAGACGATGGAGGCGATCCAGATCCAGCGAAACCACTCAAACAGGAGCGGACTCCACGAGCTTTGCGCTCGCGCCGTGGCCGTCTCAAATGCCGCTTGCGCCAACTTCCATTCTAAGATTTGGCGATCACCGAGAGCGTCGAAGTGATGAACTCGCCCTTTGCATAGCAATAGTCGAGTGAATCGGTGACCCCTGATGCGAGAATGCGCTGCTTGTCGGCTTCGTAGGCGCGGCGGAGGCTTGGATCGCTGCGCAGTGCGTCGCGGAAAGCCACCAGTTGGCGATGTTCTTCGCAGTCGCGTTCGATCACATGGACGTGAACTCGGAAAATGGATCCGAGCGTGGTTAAACAGCCCTCGCGCATTGGCCGCGACTCCGGAAATGGATCGCGCCCGTGTTGCGGTTGGAAGCCGAGCTTCGCCAGCGCTGCTTTGGCAACGTCGAGATCGCCATTGGTGTACGTCACCACCAAGTCGATCACGCCCTTGCCGCCGCACTCAGGGACGGATGTGCTGCCGACGTGCTCGGCGCGTAACAGGGGATCTCGGTTTTCGATCGCCTCGATGAGGATCGAGGCGACACGCGGCCATCGCTCGTCATAAAGGAGAAAGGCTGCGGGCTTTACTTCGTAAGGCTGGATCCGAACCGTACTCATGATGCGCTCCTCGGCAGCAAATGCTTTTGTACCTTGCCCAAAGCGTTACGCGGCAGCTTTTCGACCTTCACGAACGCACGCGGGATTTTGAACGATGCCAGTTTTTCCCGGCAGCAAGCTTCGAGCTGCGCTGTGTCGATCCCGTTTTCGATCACTATATAAGCCACCGGCACTTCGCCACGCACGCGATCGGGCATTGCTGCCACGGCCGCCTCCACCACTCCAGCCTGCTCTTCCAGGAATTCCTCGATCTCGCGCGGGTAGATGTTGAATCCGCCGGAAATGATCAGGTCGCTCTTGCGCCCGCTCAGAGTGTAATAGCCGTCGGGAGAACGCACGGCCAGGTCACCCGTCCGAAAATAGCCGTCGACGAAAGCTGCGCGTGTGGCATCGTCGCGCCGCCAGTACCCACCGAAAATGTTCGGGCCTTTCAAATAGACCTCGCCCGTCTCGCCGTCCGCTACGGGCGTGCCTTCAGGATTCAGCAACTGGACCGAAACGCCCGGCATCGGCAGGCCGACGCTTCCGGGCCTCCGCTCGCCGATGTACGGATTGCTAATGTTCATGATCGTTTCGCTCATTCCGTAGCGTTCGAGAATCGCGTGCCCGAACAGCGCACGGAACTCCTCGAATGTCTGCGCGGAGAGCGGCGCCGATCCCGAAACAAATAGCCGCATCGCCGCCCCGATGGCGCGCGCTTGATCGGGCGGGATTTCGAGAAGCCGGACGTAGATTGTCGGCACGCCGAAGAACAACGTTGGTTTGAAGTCCAGGAACTCGGCCGCGGCTTTCTGGTGCTCGAATCGTTCCAGCAGACGCATGCGGCAGCCGCTCGCGAGCCAGCAATGGATGCCGTTGCCGAGCCCGTGGACATGAAACAAGGGAAGAGCGAGCAAGAACCGGTCGGCGGAAGTGATCTGCCAGCAGGTGAGAAGATTGATCGCGTTCGCGGCGAAATTATTGTGCGTGAGCACCGCGCCTTTCGAAGTTCCTGTGGTCCCGGAAGTGTAGATGATGCCCGCTGGATCGTCCCCATCGAGCGTAACGCCGGGCGGTTCAGTGGAGAATCCTGCCGCTTGGCGTGTCAGATCGGCCGGGTTCCAGATGGGGACCAGGTCCGGAAACTCGCTAGCCGTTATCACGGCCGCCAATGGCTCCGCATCGCGAAGGATGTGGGTGATCTCACGGTCGCGATACAGAATGTTGATCGGAACGAAGATCGCACCCAGCTTGATGCAAGCCAGGTAAAGGTCGATCATCTCGACGCAATTGGCAAGATATACGCACAACCGGTCGCCTTTTTTGAGGCCGCGCTGAGCGAGCAATCGAGCCAGCCGGTTGCTGCGCGCGTCAATCTCGCCGAACGTGAATGTTGAGCCATGGAAGTCCAGTGCCACCGCATCGCGGCGGCCAACGAACGACAGATCAAAGAGATGAGTGAGATTCATCGCGGCAAACAGCCATTTTAACGGCTCAGACGGTCACGCACGCGACGTCGTCCGCGCCGATTGGGTTGCTGCCTTGGCGCGCTCGAAGAGTTCCGGCGCACCCATTGCTCTGCTCATCCCTTCAAAGTCGGCGCACGGCCCTTTCCAACGAAGCTCGTCCACAACGTTGAAAACGGGTGCATCGAGCCGCAACGTCGCAAGCGTCCGATACAACAACGCCTCGTCCCAGGCGCTGAACAGCGACGTCGCCAGACGCCTGGCGTTGCTGATCGGCGAATTCCACTGGCGCCAGTCTTTCGGAATGCTCTCCAGCCTCTTGTAGCGCGATAAAACCTGAGCTGCTCCCTTTTCTCCCCATCCTGCAATTCCGGGAAAACCATCCGCGCTGTCGCCGACAACGGCCAGGTAATCCGGAATCGACTCGGGCCGCACTCCAAATTTCTCGACAACGCCGTACTCGTCCCGCGTGATGTTTCGCCGCCGGTCCAACTGAACCACTCTCTTCCCGGCCACGCATTGCGCGAGATCCTTGTCCGGCGTGCAGATAATGACCTGGCCAACGCGCTCGTCTTGGGCTGCCTTTGCCGCGCCAGAAGCCAGCGCATCGTCGGCCTCGAACTCCACCATCGGCCAAACCATAACGCCCATCGACTCGAGGGCTTCTTCGAGAATCGGGAACTGCGACAGCAGGTCTTCGGGTACGCCCTCGCTGGTCTTGTATCCTGCGTACAACAAGTTCCGAAAAGACTCCACCACGTGATCGGTCGCCACTCCGACGTGGGTCAGGCCATGCTCAAGCATCCCGAGTACAGACCTCAGCACTCCGCGAACCGCACCAATCTCTTGTCCCTTTGCATCCAGCGCCGCTGGAACGGCGAAAAAATGGCGAAACAGCTCGTAGGTGCCATCGACCAGGTACACGTCCATACGATCCGAGTATACAGGGCGCTTCGAGACCCTCGATGCGCCATTGCAACGCTTTCTGCCGCTGTACCGTCACAAATCTAGGGTTACTGTGATATTCTGCGTGTAATCCAGATCCCCAAATTATTATCATGAGCCTTACCCGCAAGAAGTCGTTGAACTCTCTGCTCGAGCAAGCCAGCCACAGCGATCTGAAGCGCACTCTTACTGCGCGCAGCTTGATCGCGCTGGGCATCGGCGCCGTTATTGGCGCTGGAATATTCGTCCGGACAGCCGCCGCTTCAGGCGAAGCAGCGGGACCGTCTGTCATTCTCTCGTTCATAGTGGGCGCGCTCGGCTGCTGCTTCGCCGGACTTTGCTATGCCGAATTTGCCGCCATGCTACCGATCGCCGGCAGCGCCTACACCTACGCGTACGCGACGATGGGCGAATTTGTGGCTTGGACCATCGGATGGGCACTGATTCTCGAGTACGCGATGGGCGCGGCAACGCTCGGTATCGCGTGGAGCGAGTATTTGAACAAGCTGGTCGAGGGGGCGATTCCGTATCAATGGTGCCACTCGCCGATGGAGGTTTCCGACGTCGGCGTTCACGGCATTATCAACATCCCGGCCCTGCTGATCATCCTGGCGCTTACGGCATTGCTGATCAAGGGGACGCAGGAGTCGGCCACGGTGAACTCCATCATCGTTGCGATCAAGGTCAGCATCGTACTCATCTTTATTGCCGTGGGTTGGAAGTTCATCAATCCGGCCAACCACACACCATTCTTCATCCCGCCGGGAACGCCCGGCCATGAAGGTACGATGCAGCACGGCATCGGCGGAATGCTTCGTGGAGCAGGCATTGTCTTCTTCGCCTATATCGGTTTCGACGCTGTGTCCACTGCGGCACAAGAGACGAAAGACCCCGGCAAAGACATGCCGAAAGGCATCCTCGGTTCGCTGGCGATCTGCACGGTTCTATACATTCTTTTCGGATACGTGCTCACTGGCGTTGCGAACTGGCGCGAATTCTTGACGGCCGGTAAGGAAGCTTCCGTAGCTTACGCGATCCAGAATCACATGCCAGGCTTCGGATGGCTGGCAACCTTGGTCACGGTCGCGATTCTGTTCGGGTTCTCTTCAGTCATCCTTGTGATGCTGCTCGGCCAAAGCCGCGTGTTCTATTCGATGGCGAATGACGGTCTGCTGCCGAGTATGTTCTGCCACGTGCACAAGACGTTCCGCACACCATACAAATGCAATATCACGCTCTTCTTCTTCGTGGGCGCCCTGTCGGCGTTCCTGCCTGGTTCGCTGCTCGGGGATCTGACCGCGATCGGAACGCTGTTCGCATTCGTGTTGGTTTCCCTTGGCATTTGGATATTGCGCCGCGCCGAGCCGGACCGGCCGCGACCGTTCAAAACACCGCTGGTGCCACTGGTCCCGATCCTGGGCGCGATCGTATGCTCGATCATGATTGTCTCGCTCGACACATACACGCAGATGGTCGCGCTTGGCTGGATGTTGATCGGATTCGTGGTCTACTTCTTGTACGGGCGCGGCCACAGCAAATTAAACGCGGCGGGGCCTGAGCCGGAACTGGCGACAGCCGGGGATTAATTCAGAGCTACGGGACGATCGAAGACCACGTCGAGCGTCGAGCCGCGGCGCAGCTGCACTTCTTTTCCGCGCGTGAGGAGAACGGTCGCGACGCCCACGCCGGCGCCAATTCCGGTTCCTATTCCGGCGCCCCGCCAGCTTTGGTCGGTCAGGCCGCCGAGGGCCGCTCCGGTTCCTGCCAGGACTGCGATGCGCTCAGCATCTTTGCCGGTGCTCGGCCCAGCCCGAATCGTGTTTTCGTTGCGCTTCACCTTCTGGCCATTGTCTTCGTCCTCAACGGAGCTGACGTGAGGCGAAAACTTGAGCACTTTACCGCTGGCAAGCGTCAGGGTTTCAAGCCGGATGGCCAGCTCGGCGCGGCCAGTTACGCGGCCGCTTCGTTTCGCCTGAACGATCACGCCCTGCACATAACTTCCTTCCGGAACCACGATCTGTGCGCCCACCGCAATTGGATTGGCGGTGCGCAGATACACGTAGTCGCCTTCACGAGCAGTTCGCGTGTTGATGGAATTTTCCATCCTCAGCAGAACGTGCGCACCTTGCGGGATCTCGGCCGAGCGAGCTACCGCGGACGCTAAGAAAAAAACGAGAGCAATTCGCAACATCGAGATTAGAGATCCTCCTTCGAGGGCAATCCGGTTGAGAGCAATTCTCGGACCAGGTGGCAGACCTGGTTCACGCTGATGTTAGCTAACTCGCCACTGACAATCCGAACCCGCTCTCCCCGAGGTGCCCAGATCTGCAGGTCCGACGGACCAAAAATTGCCACGACCGGAGTCCCTACAGCCGCGGCTAAGTGCGTTATCCCGGAATCGTTTCCGATGTAGAGGCGAGCGCGTGCGAGCCACCGCGCTAGGTCCCAAAGATTCTCCAAACGCATGGCGCCGTCGAGCGATTCCTCCCGACCGGCGCACCAGCGCACTGGAATCGGCATGCGGGCAGCCAGGTCGTGAAATCGATCGATCGGCCAATTCTTGCGCCCGCTTCCCGAGAAAGGATGAATCACGGCGAAATTGCTTCGCTCGACATCGCATCGAATTCGCGGGATCGCCGTCCCTGTGCCGCCGGCCTGTTGCAGGAAGAAATCTGAAGCATGCATCCGAGTGTTGGGATCGGGCAGGGCGCTCAGAAACCGAGCTGGCAAGCCCAGGGCGGTCACGCGCTCGCGAAATTCGATGCGATTCGATCCGTACCAGGAAACGATCGAATCGAACGCCCGCAAAGATTGGAGCAAGTCGGGCGGCGGATCGCTGTCCGGCAGTTCCAGAAGGTCCAACCCCGTCGACGCGATGGACCGAACGCGATCCGCGAACCGCACCAGCGGAACCACGTCACCACGCACCCACACTTCGGTGTAGCCGGTCTTCAGATGCTCGATCGCGGGGAAGGCGAGAATCGTGTCGCCGATTCCGCCGGGACGAATCACAAGCCGGCGCAAAGGTTACTGCATGCTACGGCTGGTCTCGAAGGTCGGGCCGTCCATATCGGTAATGGTCATGTGAATCGCCTTGGCCGTTTCGAGGTCGTGATTCTTCAATTCGAATCGCACGGCGACCATGCGATCCACGGTAGTATGCGGCGCGATCCTGTCCTTGATCGCGAGCCCGTCGTTATATTGCTCACCCAGGAAGCGATTGTACTGGAAAAGCTGCTTTAAATCGCCTTTGGTGACGTTCTGACCGTCCAGCATGTTGCCGTTAGGCTGTTCCAACGTGACGTCGACCTCACGCACGACGAACGGAACATCCGTCGGATTCTCCACGCGGAAGTCGAGGACGGCGATGCTATCGGAATCGCCGAGAGCGCCGTTTCGAATCTTCAGGATCTTGCCATTGAGGACCAGGTGATTGCCTTTGGTCTTCTGAAGAATCGCAGTCACGGCGATCGCCACCACAACCACGCCGATGCCGAAAAATATGAGGAACTGCTTGCTCATCGCGGGTCAATCCCCCAGCAGTTTGCCGTATCCCTGCAAGCTGCTGACATTATCGCAGAAGGCTTTCACCGCGGCGGTTATCGGAATCCCCAACACCAATCCAATGCCTCCCCATAGGGTCCCCCAAAACATCAGCGCGATTGTCACTACCAGCGGATTCAAATGGACGCGCGATCCGACTACTTTCGGATAGAGCAAATTCAGAGCGATCAGGTGCAACACAGCAACAACGATCAGCATCATCAGGTAGATTGCCGGTTCGTTATAACGGATCAATCCGGCCAGCAGCGGGGGGACCGCGGCCAGAGGCAGCCCCACATAGGGAACCAGGCTCAAGAAACCGCTCAGCGGTCCGATCACCGGCCAATACGGCAAGTGAATGGAGAAGAAAAACAGAGAGCTCAAAATCGCGAGCATGAGTCCGAGGACGAAATTGCCAATCGTATAAGCACGAACCATGTCGGCCACGCCATCCCAGCTCTTTCCGACAATGTGCCGGTCTGGATCGTTGAACAGATAGAAAAAGCTCCGGCGCATGTGATCGCGCCAACTCAGCATGAAGTAGACCAGGAATGGAACGAAGCTCGCCATGAGCAACACGTCGTAGAAGGACCGCACATAACCATAAACGTAGGTCAGCAGCGGCGTCTGCTCGGCATGGATCCTCACCTCGGGAATCGCGGGCGGAGCAATCGGCTCGAATGGAGCAGGCTGGCTCTTGGTGGATCTTCTGCGGTTCTTGGTTTCTACCGGAGGCGCAGGCGGCTGGGGTTGCGTCTCCTGAAATCGTTTCGGCACCAGGAACTGATAGGCCCGCTTTTCGACTTGATCGGCCCGGGTAGCGACGTTATCCACGATTTCGTTCATTCGCTGGCTGTAGGTAGGCAGATCTTCCATGAAGGAGGAGATCTCGGTATATACGCCCAGACCTAATAGATACAGGATCAGCAGCGCGATGGCGCAGACGATAAAGCTGGCCACTGCTCGCGGCAGGCGCAGTCGAACGAAAACAGTAACCACCGGGTCGAGCAAGAATGCGATGACGGTGGCGATCACCACGGTGATGAAGAACACGCGCCCAAAGTACAGCAGAGCGATACCGGCGGCGGCTGCTAGAATCGCGATGCTGGTTTGTCCTGCTTTCACTGAATGTAACGCCGGTGTAACCGCTGGCGGGGTGATGGAGGGTGGGAGGGTGGTGGACATGCAAGGCCCCAGGTGCTGCTTCTATGATGAAATGAAACTGGAGCGCGTGCAAACCGCGCCCTATCGGCACAATCATGAATCAAAGCGGGAATCACGGCCGAATACTGGCTCTCGATTTGGGCAGGCGGCGCATCGGCCTGGCCCTGAGCGATGAACTTGGTCTGACGGCTCAGGGCTTAGAAACACTGGAACGGACCAATATCCGCGCCGATCTTGCCCGGCTGGCCGAGCTTGCAGCGAAGAACCACGTAACGAGCGTCGTGATTGGCAATCCGATCCACATGAGCGGTGAGGAAGGGCGGCAATCCGGGTTTGCGCACGATTTCGGCGCCCGTCTTCAAGCCGCTACCGGACTGCCCGTGGAATTTTGGGACGAGCGCCTTACCACGGTGGAGGCGCAGCGCGTTTTGCGGCAGAGCGGGATCAGTATTGACAAACGTGCCAGCGCGGTGGACCGCCTAGCGGCCGTAATTTTGCTCGAGAGCTATCTCGATTCGCGGCGTCTATGATCCATCGCGGCCCTCGATCCGGGGGAATGATTCTGCGTTTGGCCGTCTTGCTCGTGCTGATCGGTGCGGGAGTCGTGCTGCTGCTCGCCTCCACGCTGGCGATGGCCTATCAGGGTTTTCCCAGCGCGGTAATACTCGACTTTCCGAAGGGGACTAGCACGTCGGCGATGGCCACGCAGCTTGCTGACGCGGGAGTGGTGCGCTATCCGTGGCAATTCATGCTGGCCAGGTTGCTCCACCCGGCCGCTCGGCTCCAGGCGGGCGAATATCAATTCTCTCATTCCGACACCACCTGGAACGTTTTCAACCGCATCGTGCGCGGCGACGTTTTCTTTTATGAGCTGATCGTGCCGGAAGGCAGCAACATGTTCGACATCGCGGCCAGCCTCAAGCAGTTTGATTTTTTGAGCGCCGCGGACTTTCTTCGGCTTGCGCGCGATCCGGCGTTGATTCGCGACCTTGCGCCACAGGCGCCAACGCTCGAAGGCTTTTTGTTCCCCTCCACCTACCGCCTGACGCGGCGGACCACGGCGGCCGAACTATGCCGCATGATGACTGATTTGTTTCGCAGGCAATGGTGGCAGATCCAGAGAACCGGCAGCTCGCTGAATCCCATGCAGGTAGTGACGATGGCGTCGTTGGTGGAGAAGGAGACGGCAATTCCGCAGGAACGGCCGCTGGTTGCGTCCGTTTTCGTGAACCGCTTGCGCCTGAACATGCCGCTCGCTTGCGACCCGACCACCATCTACGCCGCGCTGTTGGACCAGCGTTACCACGGAACGATCTACCGCTCCGATCTGGCGAACCCGAACGCTTACAACACGTATCAGCATGCCGGTCTGCCGCCGGGTCCGATCGCGAATCCAGGCCTAGCGTCGCTCAAAGCTGCTGGCGAGCCGGCAGCCACAGACTATCTCTACTTCGTTGCCAAAGCCGACGGATCTGGCAGCCATCAATTTTCAAGGACCATCGACGAACATAATCGCGCTGTTCAGAACTATCGCCGCAGCACGCACAAGGGGGAAGCTGCGCAACCGCGCCGGCGCGCTCACCACGTATAGCGGATCGATCCTGAAATGCTCCCGTTTCGATTGATCTATCATCCGGGATACGACTTGAATCTCGGCGCGCACGTCTTTCCGTCACGCAAGTATCGACTCGTCCGGGATCATCTGATCGACGACGGGACGGCGCATGCAGCGGACTTCGTTGCGCCTGCTCCGGCATCTGATGAAGACATTCTGCGGGTGCACGACGCGGGCTGGGTACATCGTTTGAAAACCGGGACCATGACCGAAGCGGAGATGATTCGCCTCGAAATTCCTTATTCGCCGCAAATGGTGAATGGCTTCTGGCTGGCGACGGGCGGGACCGTTCTTGCCGCGCGGAACGCGCTCCGCGATCGCATCGGTTTCAACATTGGCGGTGGGTTTCATCACGCCTTTCCGGGACATGGCGAAGGCTTCTGCGCGATTCACGACGTCGCGGTTGCGATTCGTGCCCTGCAGCGCGAAAAAATGATCGAACGGGCGATGGTGGTGGATTGCGATGTGCACCATGGGAATGGAACGGCTGCTATCTTCGCCGGCGACAGATCGGTTCTCACACTTTCATTGCATCAGTTCAATAACTATCCGAGCGAAAAGCCCTCCTCTACGATCGACGTTCACCTCAGCGACGGGATCGGCGACGACGAGTACCTGGAACGTCTATACGGCGCGCTCGATCTCGCGATGGGATTTGGCCCGCACCTGATCGTCTACATCGCTGGGGCGGACCCCTATCGGGACGATCAGCTAGGCGGGCTCAAACTCACCTTCGACGGATTGAAGGAGCGCGATCGCCTGGTGTTCGATACGGCACTGAAGAAATCTGTTCCCGTTGCCGTGACGCTCGCCGGCGGATACGCACGCAATACCGATGACACAGTCGCTATCCACTGCAACACCGTGAAGGAAGCTGCCGCCACTCTTATGCAAGAATCAAAGCAGCAACAAGGATGATTAGCGCAAGAGCGGTCGATCGTCACGTGGAACAACTATTCGACGTACTGCGACGTCTTCACTCCGCGCCTGCGAATTCAGGAATACCGTATCGACTGGTGGGCGGGCTGGGCGTGTTGTTCCAAGTGAGCCAGCGAAATCCACTTGCTGCACGTCTGACCCAAGACGTCTATATCGCGGTGGATCGGAACGATCTTCAGCGTATCGCCGCGGCTGTGGAAGCGTTCGGCTTTCGTTATCGGCACGCAGCCGGGGTTCTATCTTCTGGTGGACGCAGCGCTGCCGAAAACTCACAGCGCGGTGCACTTTGTCTTCGTGCGTGAGAAGGTGCGACCTGAATACCCCGAGCCGGTGCCGGATTTCTCCAACCCGACACTCACTGAGGAAGGAATCCTGCTCGCACCGGTCGAGGACTTGGTGAAGATGAAGCTCACCAGTTTCCGTCTGAAGGACAAAGTTCACCTGATGGATCTGGATTCGGTGCAACTCATCACGGGTGAAATCGAAACCAGTCTTTCGGAAGAACTCCGTGCTCGGCTGCATCAGCTTCGCCGCGAAGAAGCCTAATCGCGCAGCTATCGCAATTGATTCTCGACTTCCTCCAGCCAGTCGGGCCGCTTCAACACCTCGCGTGGCTTGCTCCCGTCTGGTGGCCCGATGATCCCTTCGTGCTGCATCATGTCCAAAATCCTCGCCGCGCGCCCGTACCCCAACCGCAGGCGCCTCTGCAGCGTGGAGGTAGATGCTTTGCCCATCTCCAGCACCACGCGCACCGCATCGGTGTATGCGGGGTCGTCTCCGCCTTCGAACTCGCCGGCTTCCGAATCCGCGGCATCCTCGGCGGGCGGTGCGATCAGGAAACTCTGGTCGTAATCGGGGCGCGCCTGATCCTTCCAGAAATCTACTACGCGATTGATCTCCGCCTCCGTCACAAATGCGCCGTGGACACGATTCAACCTGGAAGAGCCGGGCGGCAGGAACAACATGTCGCCTTTGCCGAGCAGGTGCTCGGCGCCCATGACGTCGAGCACGGTGCGTGAGTCCACGCGCGTCGCCACGCGGAAGCTGATGCGTGAAGGGAAATTCGCCTTGATCAGGCCGGTGATTACGTCGACGCTGGGACGCTGCGTGGCGAGAACCAGGTGCATGCCGACAGCGCGAGCCATTTGAGCCAATCGCGTCACCGCCTCTTCGACATTCGCGCGCTCCAGCATCATCAGATCCGCCAGTTCGTCGATGACAATCAGAATGTAGGGCAGTGGCCGCAGGTCCTCGGACTCGGTTTCTTCCTCGTCTTCGAACAGACTGCGGGGCTCGTTCATCAACTGGCGGATCTTCTTGTTGTACTGATCGATGTTTCGCACACCCTGCGCGGCCAGAAGCTTCAGACGCCGCTCCATTTCGAGCACAGCGTTGCGCAGCGCGTTGGTGGCCTTCTTCGCGTCGGTGATCACCGGCGTCAGCAGGTGCGGAACGCCTTCATACAACCCCATTTCCAGGCGCTTCGGGTCGACCAGGATCATCCGAACTTCTTCCGGGGTCGCCTTGCAGAGAATCGACATGATGAGCGAATTGAGCATCACGCTCTTGCCGGCACCCGTCGAACCGGCAATCAACAGGTGCGGCATCAACTCGAGAGCCGCCACTTTGATGCGTCCGCTAATGTCTTTCCCCAGGCAAATCGTGAGGCGGGAATGCGAATCTCGAAATTCGTCGGACTCGAGGATCTGGCGCAGGCTGATCACCTCGCGCCGGGTGTTGGGAACTTCGATGCCGATGGTCGGCTTGCCCGGGATGCGCTCGATCAGGATCGATTCGGCGTGCAAGCCTAGGCACAAGTCTTCGCTGAGCGTCGTGATTCTCGTGTACTTGATGCCGGCCTCCGGCTTAAACTCGAAGGTAGTTACTACGGGGCCGGGATTGATCTGGACCACGCTGCCTCGAACGTTGAATTCTTCGAACTTGCTCTTGATCCGTGCAGCAATGTCCTTGAGCTCTGCCGAATCGTAGGGGTTTCGCGCAGGTACTTCGTTGAGGAGCGCGCTGGACGGCAACCGGTAATCCGGGTGCTCGGCCATCTCGGGCGCCTTCAGCCTTGGTTGACGCTCGCGGCGCGGCTCTGTGGCCGGTGCGGTTTCGAATGGCGGAGCGGACGCAATCGGGTCAATCGCGACCGTTGTGAACACGGGTGTGTCAGCTGGCTGCTGCTCTTCGATCTCGTGAATCGGAATCTCTTCCTCGGCCTGAGGCGCCGGCGATTCCTCTTCGGCGCAAGCTCCAAAAGCCGCCGGTTCACCGATCGGGATTGCAGGCTCGGCCGCTTCTGCATAGGCAGCTTCTCGCGCTTCCTGTTCGGCCAAGGCCCTGCGTTCGGCACGCAGGCGGGCACGCTCCAAGGCCGCTTCATGACGCTGGTGACGCCACTCATCCCATCGAACGTGCAGCACGACCAGATAGTTCATTAGCGGCCGCAACAATTGCGCCGCCATGGACATCGAGAAGGTCGACACCAAATAGAGCGACAAGATCAAGCAGACCAGCGTCAGAATCGCAGTTCCGGCAAGGTTCAGCGAACCGCGCAGCGTCTCCGCCAGCAACAGTCCCAGCATCCCGCCGGCCGAAAATGTTCCCGCCCACGGCCGCCACGGGCCTCCCAGCGACAGCGCCGTCGACAGGCTAAAGAACAATAGCGCCGCACCGAACACGCGCACCGCGGCCCCGTCGATCTCTTCTGAACGCAGCCATTTCCACGACAGCATCCACAGAAGCACGGGAATCGCGAAAGCTCCGAGGCCCAGCAGTTGCAAGAATAAGTCGCAAAGATAGGAACCTGCTGTCCCGGTCAGGTTGTGCGCGCGCACTGCGCCTGCCGCCGTGTTCCAGGACGGATCCTGAGGATGGTACGAGATCAGAGAGAGGGTAAAGAAAAGGCCCGCAAAAAGAAACACCACCCCTGCGGCTTCGTTTAGTCGCTCGAAGCGAGTCGGTCCCAGGATTTTCATTCCGCGCCAGCGCGGAGGAATGCAGCAAGAGCGATTACTATTATGCCAAAAACGATACGGTAATAAACGAACGGCATCAGGCTGTTGCGCCGAAGATAACGCAGGAAAACGGCGATTACCAGCGCTCCGGCAATGCCGCTAATCGCAGTTCCGGCGGCGAAGGGTACTTGCATATCGTGCGGGATGCCGCCCTCTTTATGAACGTCCCAGAGTTTTTTCAACACAGCACCGGCGATGATGGGCGTAGAGAGCAGGAATGAGAATCGCGCGGCGGTCGCGCGTGTCAAACCGCGGAACAAACCAGTCGTGATGGTGATTCCGCTGCGCGACGTTCCCGGGACCAAGGCGAGGGCTTGCGAGAGTCCAATCGCGATGCCGTCGCCCCAGCCCACTTGATCGATCGATTTCCGTTCGCTTCCGGTTTTTTCCGCGATCCACATCAGCACGCCGATGCCGATCAGCATGCCGCCGATTAAATAGGGACTCCGCCAAGACGTTTCTGCCTGCTTATCGAGGAAAAAGCCCGCCACGGCGGCCGGAATGGAAGCGATGGCTAACAGCCACAGCAATCCCTGATTTCGCCGCAGTTCGTCGTCACTTCCGGCGTTGATTCCGAAACCGTGCGCGATGATCTGAATCCAATCGCGGAAAAAATAGATCAAAACTGCGATCAGCGTTCCCGCATGTAGTGCGACGTCGAACGTGAGGCCCGGATCCTTCCAGCCGAATAGCCACGGAACGAACCAGAGATGCGCCTGGCTGCTGATTGGGAGGAATTCGGTGAGCGCTTGGACGATCGCGAGAACCACGGCTTGGTAGAGTGGCATGAATAGCCATCCTACCAAGTCGAGCCTGCGAGCCGAACGGGTCGACTTACTTCGATTTTGCCGGAGCTGCGGTACCGGTGGCCGGAGCGTTCTTGCTGGCCGATTTACTCGCCTTGTGGTGTTTCTTGGTCTTCGAGGTTGGCTTCGCCGATGAACTCGTCGAGGCATTCGATTTGGTATTGGTGGCGGGCGCGGGAGTGGTCTGCGCAAACGTCAGTGAAATTCCCAACGCGGCCGCAAAAGCGAACACGAGAAGTTTATTCATGCTTCCAGCTTAGGAATTGAAGATGAATTCGCCCGGAATATACGATTAAAATTGCCCGGAAGTTGACATTAACGTGGCATGAAGATTGTAACGCTGCTGTCTGACTGTACGTCTTTAACCACAACCCTCCATCGCGTTACCCACTATCGAACCACAACTTTCGCCAGGCCGGCGTTGCCTGCGCTATCGTAGGCGCGCACTACCAGCAGGTGCTCACCGGCGCGCAGCCGGTCGATCGCAATGTGAAATTGCTCGCGCGGCGAGTCCGTAATCCCGTCGGCCGCCTCCACGGGCAGCCACGGACCGGCATCGAGCGAATACTCGCAGCGCCGCAACGGCGACGTCTGATCCACGACATCCGCATCCACCTCGGCGCGCTCGCCGGCGCGGCGCGGAGCACTTAGGGTAACGGTAGGTGGGGTGTTGTCGATCAGCACAGGCGCGCTGACCAGCTCCTCTTCGCGAGCGGAATCAGCAGCGTTCGACGGCCTGTCCGACGCCACGACACGGAAGTAGTAGCGCCCATCGGCCAAAACATCGCCGTCCAGCAGCAGCGAATTCTCGAAAATATTGGCACGCAGCAGCTTCCAGTCCGACTCATCTTCGCCGCGGAAGTACAGCGAGTAAATCAGACGATCGCCATCGGGATCGTCGGCCTGCCACGTAATCTGGATCTGCGATCCAGCCGCGCGCGACAAGGTCTG
>DASQJA010000179.1:0-13903 GCA_035631275.1 Bryobacteraceae bacterium | reverse complement strand
CGAGGCTTGCGGTGGCCGAAGAAATCGAGGCAACATTCCAGCTTGCCTGGACGGCTTGGTCGCTGATGCGCTTGCCCAGCAGCGCGTCGGTGTTGTAGAAGTTTTTGAAAAACTCGGTGAAGAAGGCGTAGCGATCGACTGCGACCGCCTTCCCAATGTCATCGAAGACAGACTTGTTGACGCCTTCCGCGTTGTCGGCTGTTTTTAGCAGAAATGGAGGCACAGCGGAGATGAAGACGGCTTTGCTGATGTTCTTTGAGCCGTACTTTCCGATGTAACGCGCGATTTCGCCACCTCCCATGGAGAATCCAGCGAGCGCGACGTCCTTAAGATCGAGATGCGCGAGGAGTTGCTTTAGATCTTCGGCGAAAGTGTCGTAGTTGTAGCCTCTGGACGGCTGGCTGGACTTGCCGAAGCCCCGGCGATCATAGGTGATGACGCGATAGCCGGCGTCGAGCAGAACGGGGATCTGTTTTTCCCAGGAAGCGCCGCTGAGCGGATAGCCGTGGATCAAGACGATTGGCGAGCCGGAGCCGTGATCCTCGTAATAAAGGTTGATATTCGTGGAATTTTCTTTTCCGACGGTGACGTATGACATTTCTGCTTCCTCCTTGGGCCGATCTTAAGCGGGAGTAATGCAGATGGGAGACGCGCGCAGGCGGCGAAACGTATCAGCCTCTTAGGATCTCGCGCGCGGCATTGTAGCCTGGCGCACCCATCACACCGCCGCCGGGATGGGTGCCGGAACCGCACAAGTAGAGACCGGGAATCGGCGTGCGATAGCGCGCGCATCCAGCGACCGGGCGCATAACGAACATCTGGTCGAGGCTCATCTCGCCGTGGAAAATGTTTCCGCCAGTCAGGCCGAAGCGGCGCTCGAGATCGAGTGGCGTGAGCACTTGCTCGTTAACGATCAGCGATTTAAATCCGGGCGCGTACTCCTCGATCAGATCCAGGACGCGAAATGCGAAAGCCTCGCGCAGATCGTCCCAGGTGGCGTCGCGCAGTGTGTACGGAGCATATTGCAGGAAGATTCCCATGATGTGCTTGCCGGGCGGGGCGAGCGTTGGATCGTACATGGTGGGGATCGTGAGCTCGAGCAGCGGCGATTGGGAAGGGCGTCCGTACTTGGCGTCGTCCCAGGCTCGCTCGACGTAATCGATCGAGGGACAGATGTGCATGGTGGCGCGGTGCTGCGGAGCGGGTGCGCCGGGGAGCGCGCGGAAGCTGGGTAGGCCATCGAGCGCAAGATTGATCTTGCAGGACGTGCCTTCGCTGCGGTATTTGCATAGGGAATCGGCGAGATCGGCGGGGAGTTCGCGCGGGCCGACCAGGCTCAGCAGGGTTGTTTGCGGCGTTAGATTGCTTGCGACGACCGGCGCGTCGATCTCTTCTCCGGTCTCGAGCACGACTCCGCGCGTGAGTCCGTTTTCGATGCGAATGCCTTTCACGGCTGCATCGGTGCGGATGGCGGCGCCGCGTGCAGCCGCCGATTGCGCGATGGCGTTCGAGACCGAGCCCATCCCGCCGCGCACGAATCCCCAGAGGCCACGCTTACCGCAGACGCTGCCCATCACGTGGTGGAGCAGGATGTAGGCCGTGCCCGGAGATCGCGGGCCGCCGTTGGCGCCGATGACGCCGTCAGTGGCGAGCGTCACTTTGATTTCGTCCGATTCGAACCACTCGTCGAGAAATTCGGCGGCGCTCTGCGTGAATATTTTCACCAAGCTGACGATTTCTTTGGGACGGAGGCGGCGGAACCGCGCGGCGAGTTTCAGATATTCGACCAGATCACCGATGCCGCGCGGCGGGAACTCGGGCGGCGTGGTGAGGAGCAGGTTTTCGACGACCTCCGAGAGGCGCTCGAGGTGATCCTCATAGGCCGGAAAAATCTCGGCGTCGAGGCGCGAAAATTTCGCGATCTCCGCGAGTGTCTTGACGCGATTCTGCCACATGAAGAGATGGCGGTCGTCGGGGAACGGGGAGAAAAATGCCGGGTCCTTGGCGTCGACGTGATAGCCGAAGCGTTCGAGCTCTAGTTCGCGGATGATGCGTTCCTGCAGGAGGCTGCTGAGGTAGGCGGCGGTGGAGACGCGGTAGCCCGGCCAGATTTCTTCCGTGACGGCGCAACCGCCGACCAGTTCACGTTTTTCAAGGACGAGCACCTTGCGGCCGGCCCGCGCTAGGTAAGCGGCGCAGACGAGTCCGTTGTGTCCGCCGCCGACAATGATGACGTCGAATTTTTTCAAGTCCCGATTGTAGCGCTGTGGTGCCGGCCAACCTGCTCGGCCCGTGCGCGCTACTAGAAGACGAACACGTTGAATGCGGATAGAATAACGCCGATGACGATTGCAGATTTTCGCCGGCTTGCATTGAGCCTTCCCGGCGCTGAAGAAGGAGCGCACATGGGCGCGGCAGATTTTCGCGTGGGTGGACGGATATTCGCAACGCTCGCTTCGGCCAAACAAGGCTATGGAAATCTAGTGCTCACGCCGGAGATGCAAGCCGATTTCGTCCGCGAGCAGCCAGACGTGTTCCTGCCGATTGAGGGCGGCTGGGGGAGAATGGGCATGACGCATATCCGGCTCGCTCACGCGAACGAAGACGTGCTGGAAGGGGCTCTGCGCGCGGCGTGGAAGTTGCGCGCCGACAAGAACTCGAAAACAAGGACGAAAAAGGCGAGTGCTGCTTCAGGCGAGCGCTCGCGCTCTCCTAAAACGAAAGCGTGAGATTTGCTTCCACCTGGTTGCGTTGTGTGTGGGTGGTGGAATCCTGGAAAATCTGGTTCACCCACCGGATGTAGCGGACTTCCGGGATCACACGAATTCCGAACGGGTCGATGAACTGTGCCCCTGCGCCGCCCAGGTATCCAACCGATGTTTTGTGCGGAGGCGCGACGACGTTCCTTGTGCAGCAGGTCATATTGCCGGATGCATCGGTGGCGGACTGGGAGCTACGTAGACCGAAAGCATCGCGGTAGGCCCCGCCCACTTCGAGAAACCAGCGATTCCCAGGACTATGGCGTTCCTTGCCGTAGTAGCGCAGCATAAACGGAATATCGAGCAGCCTGGCACGTGCGTCGGTATTCGTGCTGGTGGTTGTAGTGCTGGTCTGGGGAATCGTGTTGACGAACGTGGTTACCGTGGTCGTAATCGTGTCGGTGGACGTAAAGCCGATTCGCCGCAGATATCCGCCGACCGCAACCGCGAAGTGCTCGGTGATGGCGGCTTGCGCCGTCAGTCCATAGCCGATCCGGGACGAGGCACCCGAGCTCGAGATATCGTCCGTGACCGATGTGGCGGAATTCGGGTTTGTTGTTGTAGTGCTGCTTCCGGCGCGGAGCGGGGTGAGACCCACGACCGATAAAGTGGCGCCGATGGCTACTCTGCGCACGTAGGCGCCATGATTATGATCGCCGCTCGACGATGAGGAAGAGGACGACGAAGACGAACTACTGGTGCTCTGCGAAGATCCAGCGGGCTGGCTAGGTTGGGCTTGCGGCGAGCTGCTGGAGCCCTGAGCCTGGAGCATCGCACCAGACAAGCAAGCTGCAAAGAAACAGAGTTTTAATCGCATAAACAGCCGATTCCAATCAGACGCCTGGCGCTGGGCAAACGGATACAAACGATTAGCGTAACGCGAAGACGCGCCTGGTGGCAAGAAAAGGGGATACGGCGACGAATTTCAGTCGAGCTGGCCGCAATTGGACCGATGAGGATCAGTAGGGCGTTACGTGCTATCGCAAACGCCAGTCGAGCCGTGCTGCGCGCAGGCGTCTTGAAACCGATGCCAAAGCAATTGAGTTATGAAAGCGTGGCTAAGAACCCGCTCGCTGGCGGCTAGAATTTTGATCCTGGGGGGCTGTTCTAGCGATTTTGCCTTCAGGCGTGATGGATTGGATGCTCGTCGAGATGCGGTCGAACCGGTTATCGGTTGACGGGAGACGGAACTCAACATTCCGTGGAATCAGCCTGGAGCGTGCTGAACTGGTATGTACAGGCCAGCCCAGGCAAGATGCCGGCTACCGAAGCGCAACGGGCGGCCAAGCGGATCTAGCGGCAAATGCGGTTCGAGAACGGGAACTATATCTGGATCAACGATCTCGGCGCAAGAATCATTCTCCACCCGGGAACGCCAGATCCCACCACCCAACCCCACTTAGGAAACAACTTGACGTAGGAAATCTTCGGCGACGGCTCCACTCGCCCGGCCGAGGCCACATGTACCGAATCGCCCTTTCTCCCTTCGCTTGCGCCAATCGTGCTGCCTCGACAAACAGCGCGACGCCGTTTGGATCCCGAAAGCCCGACATGTCCTTCCCTTCATCGTCGGGAATCGCGCTTGATCGGCGCGGCATTTGCGCTGCTGCTCAGTTACTGGATGGCGCGATCGATCAGCAGCCCGATCGAGCAGGCAGCCACGCAGCTGGTGCAGTTGACGGATCAAACGAGCCTGGCAGTGGAGCAACTGGCGGGCGCGAGTCAAAGCGCTGCAGAAGCGCTATCGCGGCAGGCGTCGTCGCTCGAACAACCCAGCGCAACGCTGGAGGAATTGACAGCAGCGACGAAGCGCGATTTGGCCGGCGCACAACAAATCCAGGAGTTGGTGAATCAGGTGCGCGTCGTAGTGGCCAAAGGCGACCAGCATGTGAACCAGATGGCTACCGCACCAAAGGAGATCCTAGGGTCGGCGAACCAAGTACGCAAGATCGTCCACACGATCGAGGAAATCGCGTTTCAGACCAACATTCTCGCGCTAAACGCAGCAGTGGCGGCGGCGCGTGCGGGTGAAGCCGGCCCTGGATTCAGCATCGTCGCCGATGAAGTCAGAAATCTGGCGAGCGCGCATCGCAGGCGGCGAAAGAAACTGCCGAATTAATTCAGCGCTCGCTGAAGCGTACCGAGACTGGGGCTTCCATCGAAGGCAAGCTGTCAGCCATCTTCGGAGGGATCGTGAAACACAGCGCGGAGGCGACCGACGGTCTGTCGAATATTACGGCCCTTTCCTTTCGCAAGTCGATAGAATCTCTCAGATCAGTGCGGCGGTATCGCAGCTCAGCGACTTGACGCAACAGCAGGCCGCCGGATCCGAGCAAAGTGCCAGCGCGGCCGAAGAACTGTGCGCGCAGGCGAGCTCAGTAGGTAAGATGTCGGAGGATTTGGCGGAAGTTGTACGGGGGCATGCCGGCCTGATCCAAACCGGAACGGCTCGGTAGTCAGCCGAGGCGAATCACGCGGTGAATTTCACCGAACACGCGCGTTTGATGGCGTGGTTCTTTTTCAGATCGCCTAGGATCGTGTCGGGCACCGGCTGATCGGTCTGGACGACAGCTATGGCATCGCCGCCCGCCTTGTTGCGGCCCAGAGAAAAGGTCGCGATATTGATGCCATTTTTGCCGAGAACGTCGCCGATGTAGCCAATCACACCCGGCACGTCTTCGTTTTCGACGAAGGTCAGGTGGCCTTCGAGCGGCGCCTCACACTGGATTCCGTCGACCTGCAGCAGGCGCGGCCGATCGAGCAACACGGCACCCTCGACGGAGGTATGTCCCGCGTCCGTTTCGAGCTCAAGGAGCACGGTGTCGGTGTGAGCGGCCCGCTGGTCGTGACGCTCGGCGATGGTAAGGCCCCGGTCGGCAGCGATTTGCATCGCGTTCACGGTATTCGCATTGCGCGCGAGCGAGCGCTGCAGAATGCCTGCGATTCCGGCATTGCGGACTAAGTGCGTGTTCAACTCGGCCAGTTTGCCGAAGTAAACCAGCCGGGCCGTTCTCGGATTGCCCTGCGCGATGTAGGAAGCAAAACTCCCCAGGCGCTCAGCGAGCTGGCTGTATGGGCTGAGCGTCTTATATTGCTCCGGCGTAAGCGCGGGCAGGTTGACGGCATTCAGCGCAATGCCGGTCTGTAGGTAGTCCACTATCTGCTGCGCCAGGCGAATCGCAACCGTCTCCTGCGCTTCTTCGGTTGCGCCTCCAATGTGCGGCGTGGCGACCAGGCTCTCCATGGCAAGCACCGGGTCATCAGCCGAAGGTGGTTCGTGCTCGAAAACATCCAGCGCTGCGCCCGCGATCCTTCCCGAAGCGAGCGCCTCAGTGAGGGCCTCCTGATCGATCAGCTCTCCGCGCGCGCAGTTGAGAATTCGAGCGCCCGGCTTCATTTTCGCGAAAGCCTCCCGCGACAGCATGCGATTCGATTCGGGCGTAAGGGCGGTGTGGAGGGTGATGTAGTCGCTCTGAGCGTAGAGCGTGACGAGGTCCACAAGGTCGACGCCGACGCTCCTGGCGGTCTGCGAGTTGACGTAGGGATCGTTGGCGATGATCCGCATCTCGAACGCCGCGGCGCGGCGAACCACTTCGCGTCCCACGCTGCCGAGCCCCACGACACCGAGCGTTTTGCCGCGCAGCTCGGTTCCAACGAACTTGCGCTTCTCCCACTTGCCGGCCTTTACGGCGGCGCTGGCTGCGGGAATGGAACGTGCCATCGACAGCATCAGGGCGATGGTGTGTTCGGCCACTGAGATCGCGTTGCCTCCCGGCGTGTTCATTACCAGAACGCCCGCGGCGGTGGCGGCAGAAATGTCCACGTTGTCGGTGCCCACACCGGCGCGACCGATCACGCGAAGTTTGGGCGCCTGCGCAAGAACCCAAGCATCGACGATGAGACCGCCACGCACGATGAGCGCGTCAGCTTCGGCAAGGTGCTCAGTGTATTCTTTCGGATTGGATGCAATGATCTCCCACCCAGACTGCGCGCGCAGGAGATTGAGGCCGCCCGGAGCCAGCGGCTCGGCTAAAAGGATTCGCATGGCGAGAGCGTCACACGGTCACGACTTCTTTGGCGAGAGCGACGTCGGCGTAAGCATTTTGAACCGCGGCGACACCGGTCCCGAATTTCACCGGGAACCCGTTGGCCGCGAGAATGATCTCGAGTTCAGCCAGGACGGCGAATAAGTCGGCGAAATCGAAATAGCCGAGGTGAGCAATTCGGAAAATCTGACCCTTCATCGAACCCTGGCCGTTTGCGATGACAGAGCCGAAGCGGGTCCGGTATTCTTTGACGATCACGCCCGAGTCCATGCCCTTGGGCGGTTTAATCGCGGTGACGGCGGAACCCGGAGCGCCCGGCGCGAACAACTCGAGTCCCAAGGCAGCGGCAGCCGAGCGAGTGGCCGCGGCAAGCTGCTGAGCATTTGCGATGAGTTTATCCATGCCGATGGATTTGACGTACTTCAACGCCTCACCCAGCGCGAGCAGCAGCGACGTAGCCGGCGTCCAGCTCGATTCGCCGTTCGCCGCGTTCTTTTTCTCCTTCTTGAAGTTGAAATAGTAGCGCGGGAGCTTGGAGGTTTCGGCAAAGGCCCAGGCTTTCGGGCTGATGGACAGAAACGCCAGACCGGGCGGAATCATGAACGCTTTTTGCGAACCGCCGATGACGACGTCCAGACCCCAGCCGTCGATATCGAGCGGCATGGTGCCGAGGCCGGTGATGGCATCGACGACGAAGATCGCATCGGTTTTCTTCACCGCCTGTCCCATGGCTTTAACATCGTGCTCGGCGCCGGTGGAAGTTTCCGACGCCTGGACGAAGACTCCGCGAACGTTGGGATTGGCGTCGAGCGCATCGGCTACCCGCTCTGCAGTCACCGCGCCGCCGTATTCTTCCGTGAGCACGATGGCGTCAAGGCTGAAGGCTTTGGCAATTTCGGCCCAACGTTCGCCGAATTTTCCGGCCGAGCAAACGATGACTTTGTCCCCGGGCGAAAACAGATTGGCGATGGACGCTTCCATCGCGCCGGTTCCCGATGCGACCAGTATAAGAACGTCGTTCGACGTGCCCATGACATCCTTCAAATCCGCCAACACTGAAAGATAGACTTTTCGAAAATCTTCTGTGCGGTGATGAATGTCGGACCCCATCATCGCGTGCAGCGCTTGGGGTAGCAGCGGAGTGGGACCGGGAGTCAACAGCCGCTGTTTCTTGATATACATGGGAAGAAACTCCAGGATACCAAACAGGCATGGCGTTACTCGACAAAATCCAAAGTGACCTGACAGACGCAATGCGCGCGAAAGATGAAGCGCGGCTGGGCGCGATTCGAATGATCAAGGCAGCGCTCAAGAAGCACGAGATCGATTCGATGAAGCCACTCGACGAAGCCACCGAGCTTCAGGTTTTGAACACGCTGATTAAGCAGCGTCGTGAAGCGGCGGACATGTTTCGCAAGGGCGGGCGTCCGGAACTGGCGGACAAAGAAGAAGCCGAGTTGAAGCTGGTGGAATCGTACATGCCCGCGGCGCCGAGGGATACCGAGATCGAAGCGGCTATCGCGGCAGCGCTGGCGGAGACCGGCGTGACGTCGGTCAAACAAATGGGCGTCGTGATGAAGGCGGCGCAGGCGAAGTTGGCGGGCAAGCGCGTGGATGGGAAGGCGCTGAGCGAGAAAGTGCGGGGGAAGCTGTCGTAGCGGGGCGCCGGATCCTAGCGTCCGCCCGCGACGTCGAGGCAAGCGCCCGTGATGTAGGAAGCCTCCGGCGACAACAACCAGAGAATGGCGGCTGCAACTTCCTCGGGCTGGCCACCGCGTTGCATCGGGACGTGGACCTTCACTCGATCTACGCGGTTCGGCTCACCGCCTGCGGCATGCATCTCGGTGTAAATAAACCCGGGCCGGACGCAATTTACACGAATTCCTTCTTCGGCTACCTCTCGCGCCAGGCCGAGCGAGAAAACTTCGACCGCGCCCTTCGTCGCGGCGTAGTCGACGTATTCGCCGGGCGAACCGTACTTGGTTGCGGCAGACGAAACGTTAACGATGCTGCCGCCGAGGCCACCCACCCGCGTGGACATCCGGCGGACTGCTTCACGCGAACACAACATGGTTCCGATCACGTTGGCCGCGAACATCCGCTGCAGGCGATCGGCGTCCATGGTCTCAAGACGCATCTGCGTTTCCAGCCGTGCCGCGTTGTTGACGAGTGCGGTGACCCGCCCAAGTTTTCGCCCTACGGTTTCAAAAAGCGCGACGACGTCGGATTCCCGGCTGACATCAGCTTGGACGGCGATGGCGTTACCGCCGCCCTTCTCAATCTCGCGGACCACTTGCTCTGCGGTCTCACCATTCCGCAAATAGTTCACGCATACAGAGTCGCCGCGCGCCGCGGCAAGCAATGCGGTTGCGGCGCCGATACCGCGGCCGCCTCCGGTGACGATCAGGTTGCTGGGGTTCGCCATTTTGAGAGGACGTCAGACGATCGCGAGCCCGACCGGGCCCAAGATCGAGCAAATCAGCATATTCGATATGGAGTATAAAGCGCGGTCTGTTGATGCGCCCAGCCACCAGCCATAGCTTACATTAGGACTGAACACCCTTGAACGCTCGCTTCAGTTTCCCCCTTCTGGCACTCGCTGCGGCGATCCTGTTTTTCGGCACGATTCGGCTGGGCGACCTCGCCGGATACGACGACGCTATGTTCTCGCTCGAAGCGAAGGGCATTGTCAACGATGGCGACTGGCTCACTCCCAAAGCGCGCGGCATGGCCACGATGGAGCACCCGCCGCTGTTCGTTTGGACGCAGGCGGCAATGCTCAAAGCCTTTGGAATTTCCGACCCTGTGGTGAAGCTACCTTCGGCGCTCTGCGGCTTCGGAACTGTCCTGCTCGTCTATTGGCTCGCGCGGCGCTTGCTCGACGACCCGCTTGCGGCGTCGGTGGCGATGTTCGTCATGCTCGCCACGCCTTACTTCCTCAAGTACGCCTCTCGCGCCATGAGCGATGTGCCCACGGCGTTTCTGTTCTTATGCGCGATCGCCGCCTGGGTCCTGGCCGGCGACGACCCGCGCTGGTATCTCGCAGCCGGCCTATGCACGGCCATGGCTCTCATGGTCCGCGGCCTGATCGGCTTTGCGCTGCCTCTGATTTTCGGCTCTCATTTGTTCCTCGCCCGGCGCAGGCCGCAATGGGGCTATCTCATCCCTGCGCTCGCCCTCGCCCTGGCGCCTCTCGCCGCTTGGTATTGCTACTTCCTGTTTCGGTATCGCGGCACGTTCGCCAGCCTGCACGCCGGATGGCTCGATCGTGAAGTGTTCGGATCGCTGTCTCCGCCCTGGCGGCGCTATACCGGTGCGTTCGAGTATGGGTGGATGCTCGCGAAATCATATTGGCCGTGGCTGCCGGCGTTGATTGCCGGTGCGATTGCAGTGCTACGCGAGCGGCGCCGGCCGTTGTACCTCTTGTTGTGCTGGGTAGCCGCCGTGTTCGTTCTGTGCGCGGCGGCACGCAGCCGCGTCCTGCGATACATGCTGCCTGCCTATCCCGCGTTGGCCGTTCTGTCGGCAATCGGCATAATGCGGTGGACGCCGCGGCGGTGGGTGGAGCGCATCATGACATTCGTCGCGCCGGCCGCGGTCGTGGCGGCGGCGAGCCTCGTGGTTCTAGTTGCGCCGGTCTGGCACGCGGCTGAAATCCGCGCGATCGCCCGCGCTGAAGATCAGACTCTTCGTCCGGGCGAATACGTTGGGTTTTACGACAAAGGCGATCCCCGCTACGACGAAACCAATCAACTCGAATGGTACGGCAGGGCGATTCCGGTAATCTTGCCCACCACAGCCGATCTTGACAACGAACTGCGCGCCGGTAAGTTGCGGGCCTACGTGATCGACCAGACGACCTACCGCGACCGCTTCGAGGCCATGCCGCACGATGTCGTCGCCGAGAGCGGCCACCTGGTCACCGTGCTGCTCAAGCCGCGTTAGGCAGCGACTCCCGATCCGGCGGGACAAAGCGAAGACGAGCGGCGTCCGAATGGAGCAGGGCCGGGAATAATACCGCTCGATCAAGCTTTTATCGAGAAGCTCAGGAGTGGTCGCGAGCAAGTCCTGAAAGCTGGCGCCTGGCGCGCGATCTTGGGCTGCAGCTACGAGGTAAAGCCATGCTTGCGTAACGGTTTCGTGATATTTATCGGATTTGCCGTGATAAGCGGCGTAGGTCCGGATTGCTTGGCTGAGCCGGCCCGCGGCTTCCCCCTTGCCGTGACGCGCAAGATAGATCAGCGCCAGCCGCAAGTGGTCGCGGTGATGAAACTGCTCGTTCGGCAGGCGGCAGGTTTCGAAGGCCTCGACGAATTCTTGGTCTTGGTCCGTCAAGAAGTTCATTATTGTATTATACGAAAGCGTACTATATGCGACTCGGCCTCGTTCTTGGCATCCATCGGGCGACTCACCGAATTGGTTTGTTTCTTCAGGAATGCGCGCCCGGGATCACGCAGGCGGAGGCTCACATTCTTTGCCAGCTCCATGAGTCGGGCAATTCCTCGATCGCTGAATTGCATCGGGCGTTTGCGCACAAGCGCTCGACGCTCACGAGTGTTCTGGACCGCCTGAACGAGCGCGGGCTAGTGATGCGCAGCGTGAGTCCTCGCGACCGCCGGTCGTTCGTCGTCAGTCTGACGCGCGCGGGACGCAAAGAAGCGGCCCGCGTCCATGCGCTCCTCGAAGTGCTCGAAAAAAAAGTGCTGCAGCACAGCGATCCACGCGCTATGGATTCGTTCGGTCGCGTCCTAGAGGCGCTGGAGCGGGCTGCGTCCGCGGGAGGCGCGCCTACTTATCGAAAATGATCTTCGAATCCGAACCGAACTTCTTATAGTCGCTATAGCGGATGGTCAACCGGATCCGTTGCGCGCCGTTCCGGAAAGGCAGCGTATCGTCGGCATAGGTCAGCACCGGAAACCAGAAATCGTCTTCGATCTTTTGCCGGACAGTGGTGAAATGGGGAAAAAGGTTTTCGCTTTTTGTTGTCAGAATCTGCGGGACCGCCTGCCCGGCGCTGCGAATGATCGAAAAATCGGACTGAGCCACCCAAATCATTCCGTCGAACAGACGCTGTCGGTCCAGAATCTGGCGAGGCCGCAGCCGAAGCACGAAGCAGTCAATGCCGTCCACCGTCTCCTCGCCTCGATAGAGGGTCTCGTAAGAAAACGCCTGATCCCTGGTGAGCAGAAACGGCTGGATCTCGCGGATGTCGCGAAAATCCTCGTCCGTCAATCGCAAATGCGACAAGGTGTTCGACGGCTTGCCGACCATCTGCTCGGTTCGTTCGGCTGCCGGCGAAAAGATGATGTCGCGCGTTTCGCGATACTCGCCTTCCGCTATGCCGCGGCTGCTAAGCTCGCCGATGATTACGCTCTGCCGGTACGTATAATTCGCTTGAACCTGCGCGGTCTCGGTTTCACGCGCGATGACGCGCTTGACCAGGTCCGAAGGAGGATCCGCAGCTTGAAGGGCGCCTGCGCAGACCGATGTTAAGATGAACCAGATGCGCCAGTTCCTGACGACGCTGGTCGTGTTATGGACGGCGGCTTCCATCGCGGCGTACGTTTACACTCAACAACAGAATATCCCGTACCGAATCGCGCTCGCGGTTACACCCGCGTTTCTCGCCGAGCTGGCACTTTATATCGCGCCGGGTTTTCCGCAAGTGCGCGCGGCATTCGAGCGGATGGGCCCAAGGTCGCTCCGCGCTGCGTTGCTTTCCGTGAGTGCGGTGATTCCCTACCTGATCGAAGCGCCGTTCACCGGCATGTTTTCGTGGAACTTTTTCTTCGCACTGTTCGCTGTCGCGCTAGTGGCCTCTTTTTGGTACGTCGGAATGGGGCCCAGTCTGCTATACGATCTGGCGTTTCTCGGTTTCATGGCCACCGTTTTCTTGAGTAAGTCCTTCGATCGCGGCTTTGGACATCCTGCCCCGCATGTCGGACTCGGAATCCTGGGGCAGCTGATGTGGATCCACGTTGGCCTGATGTCGGTGCTATCGATCCGGGGATTCGAAGACGTTGGCCTCATCTTCGTGCCGCGCGCGCGCGAATGGCTGACAGGTGCGCGCTTCTATCTGTACTTCCTCCCCGTGGCTGCGGCGCTGAGCTACGCCGTAAACTTCGCTCACTATCGCCCGCAGCCGCTCGAATGGTGGAAATTCCTGCTGCTCGGGTTCGGCACTTTTTTCGGTTTTCTTTGGGTGGTCGCGCTGGCTGAGGAATTTTTCTTCCGCGCGTTTCTGCAATCTCTGATGGCGAAACAACTGCAGAGCGACTGGCTCGGCCTCACTCTCGCCTCCGTGCTCTTCGGCGTGGCACATCTATGGTTCGGATCGTTTCCCAACTGGCGATTCGCGATCGTGGGTGCCGCCGCGGGTGTTTTCTACGGCCTCGCGTTTCTGAAAGCCCGCAGCGTTCGCGCCAGCATAGTGATGCACGCGTTGGTGGTCACCACGTGGCGAATGTTTTTCACCGCCTGATCTAGGCCTCAGGGCCTGGCTTGCTGCCGCGACCCTTCGCCGTCTTGGTCAAGATCAGGAACAGCAACACCAGGCAGAGCAGCGTGCCCACGGCGCCCGTGACCAGATAGTCGGTCGGCTTATGCGGCGCAGGCATTACGTACAGCAGCGCTCCTACGGAAACCGCGAATATCACCACCATCCCGAGAATAAGGCTGAGCGCGCGATTCATTAGTCGTATTTTTCGAAAATAATTTGCTTGCGGTCGAAGCCCATGGCTTTGAGAATCCCGCGAACGTCGTCCACCATGGCCTTCAGCCCGCAGATGTAGACATCCAGATCGCGCCGATCGCCGATGGCCTCGAGCAAATGCGTCTGCACGTGGCCTGCGCGGCCCGTCCAGGTATGCTCCGCCCGGCTGAGCGTCGGCCAAAACCGGAAATTCGAACATTGCCGTTCCAGCGCTTCGAAATCATCGCGGTAATAAATACTGTTTTCGTAGCGAACACCGAACAACAGCGTGAGCTGTTTAGCTTCCGGATGGCGCAGATAATCGGGCGTCATGGCGCGAAACGGCGCAATTCCTGTCCCGGTCGCAATAAAGACTGCTTCCCTCCCCGGATTCCGAACCACGAAAA
>DASQJA010000178.1:0-2734 GCA_035631275.1 Bryobacteraceae bacterium | reverse complement strand
AGGCGCCTGCGCCGTGGTAGTAGTCGGCGTAGTAATGCGCGCTCCACGTCGAATAGCAGTCGAGCACCGCAGCTTCGACGGCTTCGCGGTCGGTCGGCGGCGGCTTGCGATCAGGCATGACGCCGCGCCGCAACCCATACGTGCGACAACAGTCCGCGCTGGACGGGAAACATCTGGAACGGCCACTCGAGCCAGTCCCATTCTGATACCAGCACGCGCCGTGGGTACACCACTTGGACCGATCCCAGATTGGACACGCCACTGTCGATGATTGCGATCATCGATACATTCTTATCCCCGACGCCTTCGCAGCTTCAACTGCAATTATTGGTACGTTTCACGCTGTGAGTTCACGCAGTCGTAACAGCCCGTGACTGGCCGATCGGTGGAGCTCCCCAAGGCGTCAATGCCACCTGATTTGTGGCGCCCTACGACCAGAAACCTGTGAGCCCTCACGAATGCATGAGCATAACGCCGGATCGAATGCACAAAGCTGCCTCTTTGCCCGCGAGCGACGCGAAGCCGCGCATCCGACTGATCACCCCGGTTTGGGGACGATTCTATATCAATCGATGGCTTGACCTTTCTTTCGCCGCGCTCCGAAGTGAGGGGAATATCCCCTTTTTGAACAAGAACAGCGATTTCGAGTTGGCGGTCCTCACGAAATCGGAAGACGCGGCCTTCATGCAGGCCGATCCCAAGTTCAACTTCGTCACGGCCGGAATTCGCGTCAAACTCATCACCATGGACGAATTCTTTCCTTCGAACGGAGAAGTCACCTATGGCGTTCCTTTGACGCTGGCCTATGGCAAGGCGATTCAGGATCTCGGCGAGGACGGCATCGGGACCTATGTGATCTTGATGAACGCGGATTTCGTTCTGGCGTCGGGATCGCTAAGAAGCTTGCTGGTGCGTATCCGCAACGGCTTCACCAGTATCGCCGCCGCCAGCATAAGGGTCATCGACGCCGGTGTTCGGCTCGAGTTGAAGAGCTATCTCGACGAGCGAGCCGGGATTCTGTCGATCTCACCGCGTGCCATGATGCGACTCGCAAATCCCAACCTACACAGCACGATCACCGGCCGCATCATAAATGATATGCATCCGATCGACAGTACCTATTATCATCAAATCTACTGGCGTATATCGCACAGTTGCCTTGCTATGCGAGGCTTCCTGCTGATGCCAGTATGCTTCCAGGTTAAGCGGATCGTGTCCAAGGTTCTCTGCCCGGTGGATTATGGAGTGATCAGCGAGGTTTCTCCAGGAGGCCGCTTCTGCGTGCTCAACGATTCGGACGACTACCTCATGATCGAGCTTCAGGAGCGCGACTCGGAGTCTCATTTGCTGCGAATCGCTCCAAATACAAGGACCTTGAAAAGGCGGCTGGCTAGACTTGCGCCCGAGATCGCGGCGAATGCCGCCACCTGGACGACCGCCGATCACCGCCGGGCTGCGACGCAGACCGCATATTTTCACGAGAGCGGACTTCCATCGGACGTTGCGCGGCGTGTCAAACCGCTGGAAGAATTTGTGGATGATGTTCTCGCAACAATGCCTCCACCGGTGTCGCACATCGGGCACTTCCAATGGCTTCCGGCGGTCAGCGTATACAGGAAAGACATGATTCGTGGCGGTTCGGATGCGATCACTGAGCTCCTCGACGATCCTCGAAATCTGATGACGAAGCCTCCCTCTAAAGCCGAAACTTAGGGCGGCTCCACCTTGAGTGAATCGGTAGAGATTCCCCAAAAGCTTCGCCTTGAGGTGCACGCGAGCGATTCCCCCCGGAGGCAGAACACATCGACGTGCTCTCGATCTGGGATGACACGGAGCCGGCCGACGAATTTAGCCGGACGAAAACTTTCAGAATCTGCTCTGCTGCGAATTCACGCCGCGTGGACGCCGAGTCAGCGCGGATCGGCTGCCGCCGCTTCGGCGAACTGCGCGGACAGATTTTTCTGGTCCGGCGGGTCATTCCAAACCGTGCAATTTGCGCAAATATCGAAGTCCGCCTTTCGGCCCGTGAGGTGCTTCTCGCGGCGCTGGTTGGCCAGGTGGCTGCGCCAGACCTTCTCAATGCTGTTGGTGCGGACCTCGCCGAGCGGATGTTTGCTGTTGTAGTCGACGTTACACATCGGCACGTCGCCATTGGCGAAGATCGCCATCAGCGACCACAATGCAACGCAGGGAAGCTTCGGCTGATAGCTCTCCGAAACAGGGCTGAAGTTCGCCAGCTGATCGCCCCAATTGTGAACGTTGGTGTAGTAGAGACGATCAACGGATGACAGTCTCGGCTTCCAGTACGCCTCATAAGCGGGCCATTCGTCCTTGTTGAGTTTCTGCCGGACCATGCGCATCCAGATAGAGGTCAGCGGCCGGATGCGGTTGCGCAGTTCGATGAAGCGCAGCGAATTCTCCAGCACCTCATCGAAATTGAGCCGCACGCGGATGGCCTCGAACACCTCCTTTTTGAGGCTGTCGACCGATAGGACGATCTCATCGAGACCGGCTTCCAGCAGGTCGCGCGAAACTTTCTCGGACAACAGCGCGACGTTGGTCGAAATGCCGACCTTCTTCACGCCGCCGTCCTTCAGCATGGCTACGCGCTTAGCCATTTTCTTGTCGAGGAGCGGCTCGCCGTCGCGATAAAGACTGACCCGCTTAACCTCGGAAGCGTGCAAGCAAATCTCATCGGCAAGCTTCTTAAACAGCGGATCCTTCATCACCGGCG
>DASQJA010000177.1:0-4613 GCA_035631275.1 Bryobacteraceae bacterium | reverse complement strand
CGGAGCGAGACCGTTGAGGCCGCCCAGACGGTCGCCGTTTAGTTCTGCTCCGGAACCGCGCGCATAGGCGGCAGCCTGCAATGAAAACCTAGGAAAATAGCTTCTTTCGAGGACGCGCAACGCTGCGCGCTCTTGTTCGATCACGGCGTTTTGCTCAATGACAGTCGGATTGGAAGCAGTGCTCAGGGGCTGAGGCGCTTGTTCCGGGGGCAATCGTGTCAGATCACCGATGGTCACTGCGATTTCCGACGGATCACTTCCGACAAACTGCGCAAGGTTGGCGCGTGCGATGCCGACAGCTTCTTGCGCCTGGATCTGCTGAGTCTTCGCCGCGGCGAGTTCGGCTTCGGCGCGCGATTGATCGGCTCCTGGCCGCAACTCGGCACGTACCTGAGCCGTGATGATCCTGACCGCGACCTCGGCGCGGTCCACTCCCGCTTGCGCTGCGCGTACTGTCTCCTCAACTGCGACCACGGTCAAGTATGCATCCGCGGCCGCAGCCGCGACGTCAAACTGCGTGCGTTTCTCGACTGCTTCCGATTGCGCCTTCGCGGCTGCCGCGACTCCGACATTGGCGGACCGAAGGCCGAAATCGAAAGGCTCCCAGGTGACTAGGCCGCCGACAGCGCTGCCCCATACCGTTCCGAGATTGTTCGAGCCGATCACCGGCCCGGACATCGGCGGGATGACATTTTGCGGAAGAAGCACGCCGAAAACATTGTTTCTGGTGGCGCGGTTAATTTGCGCTAAAGCGTCTACTCGTGGCAGATAGGCGGTTCGGGCCAACTGTATCGCGGCTGCGGCGCGTCTGGTTTGTTCTTCGGAGGCGCGTATGGACGGGTAGTTTTTGAGAGAGTATTCCACCGCCTGAGCGAGCGTGAGAGGCGTTGCTACAGCATTTTGCTGCGCCCGCAGGCTTCCGATTAGTAAGAGAATGGCGCAACTTCTGAGCGCGAACTTCGAAGCAACTTTTTCGGGCATCGGCACGTGTCTAGTCGCCCTCGATGAGTTCGTGAAAAAGCTCTCGCACTTTGCTTTTCGATGCCGCCAAGGCTTTTCGCCCCAGAGGTGTCGCCCGATATACTCGCCGGAGCGACTTGCCATTCCGTTTTTCGGTTGATCTCAGATACCCCTTCCTCTCGAGCCCCTGAAGCAGCGGATACAGGCTTCCGGGACTGATCTTGTAGCCGTGGCGCGCGAGCTCCTCCATCATTCCTAGGCCGAATACTGGCCCTTCGACGGCGTGATGGAGGACATGCAGACGGATCAAGCCTGAATACAGGTCGCGGTCAGGCCCAACATCATCTGAATTCGATTTCGATCTTCGATTACGAATGATGCCCAGCGTACGACATGGATTGCCGTGATGTCAAACAGCGCTGAATTCGTCCGCGAATGAGCGGCCAGATCCGGTGGCCGCTCATCCGCCTCCGCGTAGTACGATAGCTCATCAGTATGAGCGTGATTCACTTCGTTCGTTCCCGGCGTGGAATGCTTGCATCCATCGCCGCGATTTGCCTCGCCGGCGCCGCCTACTCCGCGGCGCCAAAAGGGAAAGCAGCTAAAGCTCCCGATCTTCCGTCCCCGCATGGCAACGCAGATTCGATCACAGAGGACGAGCTCAAGATCTACCTGTATTTCCTGGCATCGGATCAGCTCGAGGGACGAAACCTTCCATCGCGCGGATACGATACGGCCGCGCTCTACGTGGCGAGCCATTTGGCCGAGTGGGGCCTGAAACCGGGCGGCAGCGCTACAAAGACAGTAGGGCCGTTACAGCCTTACTTCATGCCGATGGTGCTCCTGGCAAAGACCATTATTCCGGCGGAAAGCAAGGCCACAGTGAAAATTCCAGCCACAGGACGGTCCGGAAGTGGACGCGGCGGCAATGCCGACCAGCCTTCCGCTGATGCGGCAGATTCGGCCTCTCCGCGCACCGCTGAATTCGAGTATGGCAAGGACTGGACGATGAATCCCGGCCGCGGCGCTGCGCCTCTCGAACCCGGCGAAATCAGCGGGAGTGCAGTCTTTGTTGGTAATGGCTACACGATTGAGAAGACCAAAACGGATCCGTATGCCGGCCTCGACGTGAAGGGCAAGATTGTGGTGGTTGCGGGTCTGCCGCCTGAGCTCGCTGCACAACAGGCAGCCGCGGCGCGCGGTAGAGGCGGAGATGCCGCAGGCGGAGGACGAGGACCGAATCCATACGGCGAAGCGTGCGTCGATTTCATGACGCCGGAGCAGGCCGCCGCTAAGAATGGCGCGATCGCGGTTCTGACGCTCGTCAGTTTCCAGGATCTCAGCGGGAGCGGGCGCGGCGGCGGTCGAGGTCCGGGCAACTTCAACGGACCGGCCTATCGGGTGCCGAAGTTATCCTCCAACGCGGCGTGTCCGGCGGTGCCCGTTGCGACGGTTCAGCTCGCTATGGCCAATGCGATTTTTGAAGGCGAGAAGGTGACAGCCTCCGAAATCTTTTATGCCGCCGGGGCCGGCACAAAACAGGAATCGTTTGGCCTGAATCCTACGAAGAAAATCGCTCTGAAAATCGCGGCCAAGAGCGAGGAGAATCATGGCGAAAACGTCATCGGCATGGTGGAGGGCGGCGATCCCGCGCTGAAGAATGAGTACATCGTGATCAGCGCCCATCTCGATCACATCGGATTCAGCGCGCCGCTGCCGGATGGCGACAACATCAGTAACGGCGCCGACGACGACGGCTCCGGCTCGGCGGGCCTGCTCGCGATCGCACATGCCTATGCTGAGGATGCGGCCAAGGGCATCCGTCCGCGCCGCAGCATCATCTTTTTGTGGAATGCGGGCGAAGAGAAAGGCCTGTGGGGTTCGCAGTATTTCAATCAATATCCGCCTGTGGATCCCAAGAAGATCGTGGCCGATTTGAACATGGATATGATCGGCCGCACGAAAACGCCCGGCTTTACGGATCGTGACAAAACGCACGTGCTTGTTAATCCCGGAGAAGTTCTCCTGATAGGCCCCCAGATCAGCAGCAACGATCTCGAAAAGACCGTCGAGACGGTCAATGATGGGTACCAGAAGCTCGCTCTGAATCATTTCTACGACGTCACCAAACCCGATGCCACGCACGACAACCTCGGGCCGCAACCCAACGGCCAGCGCGTCTTCTATCGAAGTGATCATTACAACTTCGCTAAGCTCGGCATTCCGATCGCGTTTTTCACTACCGGACTGCATCCGGACTATCACCGCCCTACTGACTCGGCCGAAAAAATCGACTACAAGGAAATGCAGATGATTTCCAAAACCGTGGCGGCGGTGGCTTGGCAGCTCGGAAATCAGGATCCGCGCCCCGAACTCAATACCACGCTGCCGGAGCGGCTGATCAAAGATATGAAGACCGCCAAAGACAACAATTGGGGCCAAATTACGCCCGTGCTGCCTCCGTTGCCTGGCGAGCCGTACTAAGAGAGATCGGAATTTGCACATGAAATATTCCTGGCTTAAAGTTAGCGTCGCTCTTATAGTCTCGGTTGCACTGGCCCAGCCTCCTCAGAACGGAGCGCAGTTGGCCGAACGCCGCAACACGCTCGAGAAAGAATTGGAATCAATCGCGATCATCGAACGCAAAGTGATGGTGTCCATGAGCGATGGCAAGCGGATGGCCGCCGACATTTACCGGCCCAAGGACTCGTCCAAGAAATATCCGATCATTTTCGTTCGCACTCCCTACAACTTCAATTACTGGGACGTGAAGAACAGCGTGCCGGCTGACATGAGCGCGCCGCTCGATGCGGTGAAGCGCGGATATGCCTACGTCGAGATGAACGAGCGCGGGCATTTCTTCTCAGAAGGAACGTACGACATCCTTGGCCCGCCACTGTCGGACGGAAACGAAGAAATCACTTGGATGTCCACACAGCCGTGGTCGAACGGTAGAGTCGGCACGATTGGATGTTCGTCGACAGCGGAATGGCAAATGGGTGTTGCGGCGCTGGGAAATCCGGCCTTTGCCGCAATGATCCCGCAAGGATTTGGAGCGGGCGTCGGGCGCGTCGGCCCGTACATGGAGCAAGGGAATTGGTATCGCGGCGGCGCGGTGCAGATGCTTTTCATCGCCTGGTTGTACGGCGAACAAAATCAGGCGCGGCCGATGTTTCCGGCCAATACTTCGCAAGAGGATCTGATTCGCGCCTCGAAATCATTCGATCTGGCGCAGCAGTTGCCGCCGGTGGATTGGTCGAAGGCCTTACATCATCTGCCTGAGATGGACATCATTAAGGCCGTCGACGGACCCCACGGCATTTTCGCCGATCGCGTGGAAGTGGCGACGGGCGGTGCAATGATCAAGCGCACTCCGAACGATCCGGCATGGTATCGCGGCGGTCTCTGGCACGACGATAAGACCATCAACGTCCCGGGACTCTGGTTCATGTCCTGGTACGACGTATCGGTCGGCCCGAATTTGGCGACGTACAACTTCGTTCGCAAGACAGCTCGCCCGGAGATCGGCCAGCAGCAATACGCCGTGATCGCACCGACGCTGCATTGCCAATACAAACGCGCCACTGAGCACACCGTAGTAGGCGAGCGCGATATGGGAGACGCGCGGCTGGACTACGATGCGCTGACCTTCG
>DASQJA010000176.1:0-4200 GCA_035631275.1 Bryobacteraceae bacterium | reverse complement strand
GCTCATGCGCTATATGCTATCCCTTCAAATTGGCTGCTGTACCTTCCACAATCTTGCGGCCACGTTCAAACATCTCCGCGGCGTCGTCGGCAAGCTTGCGCCCGCGCTCATACATTTCCTTGCCGCGTTCGAGCATGTCCTTGCCCGACTCCATCAGCGCATCCCGGCCTTCCTGCGTTCTGCGCGCGATCTTCCGCCGCGTCACTTCCCCCGAAGCCGGTGCGTACAGCAGAGCGATCGTCGACCCGATCGCGATCCCCGCCAAGAACCAAATCGCCTTCCCGCCATAGTCTTCGTCTGCCATATTACCTCCAGTGTTCATTTTAGCCCCGGAAGCGGACGCCTTCATTTGGGACGGAGTAACCAGTCCGCGCGGCCCGTTTCGCGCGATCTCATGATGGCTCCGAGTCGCTGTATGCTCTGATTATGAGTTCGCAGCCCGATTTTGTCACGGTGTTCCGCTCTATGGACACCGATGCGGAAGGCTATAGCGGTGCCATTCAAGATCTGCTGGCCGCCCAAGGAATTTGTGTCGTGCTGCTCGACGATTCTGCGCCAGGCGTCCCCGAGGGAACCTACGAAGTGCAGGTTCCCGCCGCCGATTCCGCCCGCGCTGAGCAGTTGGTGGCAGAATATTTCCGTAAAGGCGAACCTGCGGCCGGCGATGCTTCCGAGAATCTCGATCTCGAGACTGTCTTCCGAGCCGATGCGGGAACCAGTGCCGAGTTCGAAGCGATGAATGTGAAGAATCTTCTGGAATCCAACGGGATCGAGGCCCTATTAGTGGGCGATTCCGTTCTCCCGAACCTCGGCTTCGAAGTTCGGGTCGCTCGCGACCAGGCTGAAAGCGCGCGTCAAGTGATCTCGGACGCAGAGCAAGACTCAAATGAGTGAATCATCGTGGCGGCCATTCTTCAGATTGCTTGCGCTTCTCCTCGCGGCGGTGCCGGTGCGGGCTGAGGAACCTCAGGACGCCCGGATTACAAACGCCGGCCTGGAAATCCACTACCGCGTGTTCGGCACGGGCGCGCCTATCCTGATTCTGTCCGGCGGCCCGGGATTTGATTGCGACTACCTGATCCCGCTCGCCGGCGACCTGGGAAAAACGCACCGCGCGATTCTGGTCGACCTCCGGGGAACCGGCCGGTCTGTTCCCGTCGCCATCAGCCACGACACCGTCAACCTGAAGCTAACGCTGTCGGACCTCGAAGCCGTCCGCGAACAGCTCGGGCTGCGCCGCTGGACTGTGCTCGGCCACTCGGCCGGAGCGGTTCTCGCGATGGCGTACGCCACTAACTATCCCGCCAGTATCCAATCGATGCTGCTGGTAAATTCAGGGCCGATCCGGCGCGCTTCCGGCGCCGCCGAGATGGACAATCTCGCGATGCACCTGACGCCGCAGGAGCGCGAAGAAATGGCGCGGAGCGGCGCGAAGGATTTTGGATCGCTGTTCAAATTTCTCGTCCCGGGATATTTCTACGACCGCGCCCACATCGCCGAGTTGCCGCCCGTTTTCAGTCCCGCGAATTTTCATGAAGCCACCGCAAATCTGATGGCGGCCGACCTGTTCGCCGGTAGCGGTGACTTACGCTCTGGCTTGAAAGATTTCTCCCAGCCCGTGCTGGTGATCGCAGGCCGCCAGGACCCTTGTGATCCCGCCATGCAATATGAAATCCACCTCGCGCTGAAAAATTCTACTCTGCGCCTGCTTGATAAGTGCGGACATTTCTCCTGGATCGAGCAGCGCGATGAATTCTACAGCGTGGTCAGCGAATTTTTGAAAGCTCATGCAAACCGTTAAGTCAACTCGCGCGCTTGCCGTACTGTGCGCCGGCCTCCTCGCGCTCGGGTTGCGCGCTCAGGAGCTGCCGCCGGCCAACTTCAGCGGAGTTGTGCGCGGCATCTCGAAGAAGCACATCACCATCGAAACCGCCGAAGGAAACCTGGTGGATTTCGACATCACCGGCAAGACGCGCGTGATGCGCGGTAAGACCAAAATCGAGCCAGAGTCCCTGAAAGAGGGCGAGACGGTAAAAATCGAAGCGAAGCAAGAGCCGTCCCGCCACCAGCAATTCCTCGAAGCTCTGACGATCACCGCCGGGACTTAGCATGTGGCGTACGCACTCGTGCGTGCCGTGTTCACACTCGTGTGAACACTCTCCAACAAACTACCGATCTCGCCCCTCGCGACACCCCACTCACTCGACCGTGCGTGTGCCCAACGCTACTCCACTATCGATTGGTACACCAGACTCCGCGAAAGCGCGTGGATCGGCCGCGTTGTGCCGAGATTCTGATGCTGCACCATGCCGACGAACGCGAGATCGCGAACCGGATCGATCCAAAACCACGTCCCCGCGATTCCGAACCAACTGAAAGTGCCGTCGGAAACAACCTCGCCGGCCGCCGCAGCGTCCGTCACCACCTGGAAATCCATGCCCCAGCCTGTACCCTGCGGCATGGTCTTCAACGGCTCAGGATTGACGTAGTTTGTACGCATCATCTCCACCGTGCGCGGTGAGAGCAGGCGAACGCCATTGAATTGGCCGCCTTGCAGCAGCATCTCGCAGAAGCGAGCGTAATCCATAGCCGTCGAGAACAGCCCGCCACCGCCGGATGCGCCGAGTGGAACCACCACGGGATCAGGCCGGTTTGTATCCACTGCAAGATTGGCACCCGCGCCGGTATGAACCTGCGCGAAGCGCACCAGCTTTTCTTTCGGCACATAGAACCCGGTGTCCTTCATACCGAGCGGCTCGAAAATGCGCGTGCGCAGAAAATCGGCGAACGACTGGCCCGAAAATTTCTCCACCAGATACCCCTGCACATCGACCGCGATGCTATAGGACCAGCGAGTGCCAGGCTGCGCGAGCAACGGCGTCTTCCCCAGGCCGTCGATCATGGTTTGCAGCGGCGCCGCCGAGTTCAGGATATTTCCATCGATGATCATCTTGTCCACCGGATTGTTCGGGCTGAGAACGTAGCCGAGACCAGCTGTGTGCGTCATCAGCTCACGCATCGTCATCGAGCGCTGCGCGTCCACCAGCTTCGGCATCCCGTCATCGTTTTTGCCCATGTAGACTTTCATGTGCGCGAATTCCGGGATGTAGCGCGACACCGGGTCGTTGATCTGCCACTTGCCTTCTTCGTACAGCATCATCATGGCGACGCCGGTGACAGGCTTGCTCATCGAGTAAATGCGGAAGATGGAATCCTTCTGCACCGGATCGGGCTTGCGGACGTCCAGCACGCCGTAGGCGTTGTAGTCGACCACTTTTCCGTGCCGCTCGACCAGTGTGACCAGGTCAGCGACGCTCTTATCGTCCACCAGACGCTTCATGGCAGCGTCCAGCCTGCGCAGGCGCTCGGACGACATTCCCACTGATTCTGGCTGTGCAGGCGCCAGATCACGCGTGCGTGTCTCAGTTACTTTCGCTGCCGATGCGATGGAGCGCGGCTTTTGCGCCAGCGCAGTAAACGTAAGCGGCGCGGCTGCCAAAATTGCGATCAGGCCCAGCTTGACGCGGCTCAATCGAGAGGTCCCGGGCATCGAGGTCATAGATCTCCTTGTTTTTCGAAGTGTAGCCGGGCGGCGCGGGTGTGAGCAAGTCGAGCCGTCTGCTATTCTGTGTCCTACCAGATGAGACGGCGTGATTTTCTTCTGAGCGCCGCGGCTGCGGGACTGAGCGGCTGCGCGACCAAAAATAAAACTGTCAGCGCGCCGCCGAGCCTGCCGCCGTACGCGGTTCTACCCGAAATCATGCCGATCCGGGCCGAGCTCGACCGGATCTTCCGCGTCACGGTGTGCCTGCGCCCATTTCGTGGCGCCGGCCCGCGCCTGGACGTCGAACGGGTCGGAGATAAAACTGTTGTGCACAACTACGGACACGGTGGCAGCGGCTGGTCACTGTCGTGGGGATCAAGTAGTGTTGCGGTAGAGAAAGCGCTCGCAGGCGGAGAGCGCGACGTGGCAGTGATCGGATGCGGGGCCCTCGGTCTCACATCCGCGACTCTCTTGCAGCGGGCCGGCGCTAAAGTCACGATTTACGCCAAGGACCGCCCGCCGGATGTACGATCTTCCCGAGCGACCGGAAGCTTCACGCCCGATTCGCGCATCGCGCTCGCGAGCGCCGTGTCACCAGATTTTCCCGCGCTGTGGGAGAAGATGTGCCGATATTCATTCCACATGTACGAGAGCTT
>DASQJA010000175.1:0-33258 GCA_035631275.1 Bryobacteraceae bacterium | reverse complement strand
GGCGGGCTGATGTCGCTAGCGGTTCAGAAGGCGGCTTCGCGGTTGGGCAACGCGAATCCGGTACTGTATGCGTTGGCCGCGAATCAAGCCAGCGCGGGCACGACGTTGTTTCATGACGTCACGTCCGGCAATAATTCGGTTCCGGGCCAAACCGGGTTCAGCGCAGGCGCCGGATACGATCTTGTAACGGGACTAGGGTCGGTGCTGCGGCATTGCTGGTGAACAACTGGGGCGGCGGCGCGCCGGCGCCACCAGCGTTTCAACTTAGCTCCGGCTCGTTTTCGGTTTCGTTTGCGCCCGGCGGAGGGGTATCGGTCAGCTTGAACGTCTCGGTGAGCGGCGGCTTCAACTCCTCAGTGACGTTCTCGGCAGGAACGCTGCCATCGAGCTTGACCGCCGGATTTACTCCGGCGACGCTCGCGGCTCCCGGCTCGGGCTCGTCCAGGCTGAAACTGACGTCCACCTCGGCGCTCGCGCCCGGAACCTACAATCTCTCGATCACGGCGTCGGGCGGCGGGCGCAAGCCATAGCGTGCCTCTAGCCGTGGTTGTCCAGCAAACTTGCTCGTACACACTGAATCCCGTAAGCACCAGCGTTGGGGAGTCCGGAGGTAGCTTCTCCTTCAACGTCACGACACAGACCGACTGCGCGTGGTCGGCCGCGACTAGCAACGGCTGGATCACGCTTGCCAGTCCCAGTTCGGGTACGGGCAGCGGTAAGGTGAGCTTCACAGCCGCGGCGAATCACACGAAGTCGGTACGAAACGGTGCGATCACGGTGGGCGGCGTGACAGAAACGATCAGCGAGGCCGCGGGCAGCGCGTCTCATTCTCTGAACCAGACGTCTGCGAACGTCGCGGCGAGCGGCGGCAATGAAAACATCGCGCTGACAGTGAGTCCTTCAACCGCGTCATGGACCGCCGTGAGCAACGCACCGTGGATCACGATCACGAGCGCGAAATCAGGCTCAGGATCAGCGAGTGTGAGTTATTCCGTCTCGGCCAATAGCACGGGCGCCGCGCGCCCGGGAACGCTGACCATCGCCGGACTTACGTTCACGGTGAATCAAGCCGACGTATCTTCGGCGTGCAGCTTTGAGCTGTCGCTGGGCGCGGTGACTTCGACTCGCCAGGGCTTTGTGGGAACCGTCTCGGTAACAACCGGTTCGGGATGTAAATGGACTGCGGCTAGCGAGGCTTCCTGGCTCACCATCACAACAGGTGCGTCCGATACGGGCAGCGGTACAGCGAGCTACCTTGCCGCGCCGAACACGAGCACATCGCCGCGAACCGGCACTTTGATCGTCGCTGGATACACGATCAATCTGACGGAGGCGGGCGCGCAGGCACGCTCAGCCGTCAAAGTCAATCCGCCGAGGAGACCGCGCTAGGCCCGAACATCACAGAGCGACACCGCACCGCGATTGCACCCGCGGCTAGCTCGCGGGCAATCGCCGTTCTCTCGCCATTCCTTCAAGTGGTATAAAAGAACACGGAGGAGGAAGGGAAAAATGAGCGGACGTATAGTAGCTGTCGCGGGACTATTCGCAATCGTGTTGGTTGCTGCAACCCAACCGGTGACTGTCCAGATGAAGGATGCGAAAGGCGAAGAGGTGGGCACGGCGGTTCTGAGCGAGAAGAAAGGCGGAGGCGTGCAAATCAAGCTCGACCTGAAGAATCTGCCACCCGGCGAGCACGCGCTGCACATCCATGCTACGGCGAAGTGCGAGGGGCCGGCGTTCACTTCGGCGGGAGGACATTTCAACCCTACGGGAAAGCATCACGGTTTGCAGAATCCCGAGGGGCCGCACGCGGGCGACATGCCGAACTTCACCGTCTCGGCAAAAGGCACTGCTAAGACGACCATTGCAGATCCTAACGTCACCCTGGGCGACGGCGCCAATTCCGTTTTTACCAACGGCGGAACAGCGCTGATGATTCACGCCAAGGCTGACGACATGAAGAGCGATCCGGCGGGCAACGCGGGCGATCGCATTGCCTGCGGCACCATCACCAAATAGCGTCGCGCGGCTCTAGCGCGTTCCTGTGGGCGTGCGGACCTTCTCGCCGCCCACCACAAGTTTCTGCACGCGCCAATTGTTCATGTCCGCGACGTAGAGCGTGTTTTCCGATGGGCACGCCAGACCGTGCGTCCAGTTGAATTGGCCGATATCGTGTCCCGATTCGCCATAAGTTCCTACAATTTTTCCGTCCAACGTCAGCTTATAAATCCGCCCCGGTTCGGAATCCGACGTAAATAGATACTGCGTCGCACCGGGCGAGATGCAAATTGTCCAGGGCTGCGTCTCATCGGGCGGATGCGGGGCAAGATTTCCAAGGACAGGGTGCCGCATTTTGTCATAAGGCACATTCAGGAAGATGAATCGCTCGAAAATCCCATCCCGATCGAAAACCTGAATGCGGCGGTTCTGCCGATCAGCGACGTAGACGTTGTTCTCGCGATCGATCCCGATGTTGTGCGGGATGTTGAATTGCCCGGGATTTTCATTGGCGTGCTCGCCTCCGCGCCCGCGCGAGCCCCAGGACTTCACCCAGTTGCCATGTTTGTCGAACTTGGCCACGCGCGAATTAATGTAGCCGTCGCTGATGTAGATGTTGTCGTCGCTATCGAATGCGATGTCCGTGGGAGCGCGGAACATGCCGTCAACATGCGGCTGCGCGGGACGGTCTTGTGCGTTGAATCCCAGACCATTTCCCTTGTAGTAATTCGGCTCGTCGGGTCCTTCCGGCCGGCGCCCGAGATTCAATGTGACGTAGCCCGCCGGATTGAACCGCATGATTGCGTGCGTGCCTTTGTCGACGATCCATAGGTTGTCGTACTTGTCGAATCGCGCGCTGTGCGCGTAGCCTAGGCCGTACACGTTGTGCCCCACCTCGCGTACGAACTTGCCGTTCTCGTCGAACTCGAGCAGTTGCGTGGACGCATTCCCGTAAAGCGGACCCGACGTGCTGCTGCCGGGATGGTTCACCACTAGGACATGTCCTTTGGAATTCACCGCAACCGAGAGCACTTCACCGAGATTCATATCCGGCGAATACTTGAGCGGCTGGGGAATCGACTCAAACGGAATTTTTGGGGCGGTCGATTGGCCCAACAGCGAGACTGCGAGTAGCGTCAGTACCAGAACGCGCATGGTATTTCTTCCTTTCTCCCTAGATTACGCCAGCCAGCGTAAGTCGAATTCCGGGTATTGTCAAGTTTGCTTCGGCGCGCGATACAACCTTCGGAGTAGTGGCAAACTACTGGCGATCCGGTATACTCATACCACTAGGAAATGGTCGAAACCGCCGAATTGGAAGCTGTGGCCGGCCCGCTTAAGGGCAACAGTATCCCTTTGACAGAAGACGAGGTTGCGATTGGGCGCGAGCCCTCGAACGCAATCTCGCTGCTCGATGCTTCCGTGTCGCGCCGCCATTGCCTGATCCAGCGGACTCCCGAGCATTTCAAGATTCGGGACCTGAACAGCCGCAACAGCACGTTCGTCAACGGAGTGCCCGTGACGGAGCGCGTTCTCGAATCAGGCGATGAAATTAAGATCGGCAGCTCGCTGTTCGTCTTCGTGCTGCCGGAGAGTACTCCGGCGCCGAACGCGTCCTCGGTCGAGTTCAATCAGACCGAAACAGGCGCAGGTTCTACGATCATTCTTCGAAAACAGGACGCGCGGTACCTGCGTGATTTAGAGAAGATCAAGCCCACCGCCCGCATGGTCCGCGATGTTGACGTGCTGCTTGGTATCAGCAAGGCAGTGAATTCCGTTCGCGGCCTCGCAGCCCTCGAGAAGCAAGTGCTCGAATTGATTTTCGAAGTGACGCCCGCCGACCGGGCGGCCATATTGCTGTGCGATCAAGGCATCGAGGAGCCGACGTCGATTTTCGGCTGGGATCGCCGTTCCGGGCAGAACCACTCCGTCCAGGCCAGCCGGACCATCGTCGCGCAAGTGCTGGCCGAAGGCGTCGCTGTGCTGTGCAACGATCTGCCGGCTGCGCAAGCCTTCGCCTCGGTGGAAAGCGTCATCGTCCGGCACATTCGCAGCGTGCTGGCCGTGCCGCTTGAAGTTTTCGACCGCGTGCTCGGCGTGATTTATCTTGACGCGACCAATCCTGAGGCGCGCTTCGACGAGGATCATTTGCAACTCGTCACCGCTATGGGTAGCATCGCGGCTCCGGCGCTCGAAAGCGCGCGCCGGATGGAATGGCTTGAAGAAGAGAACCGGCGCTTGCAGTCGGAAATGAATGTCGAGCACAACATGGTGGGCGAGAGCCCGCGCATGCGCGAGGTCTATCAGTTCATCAGCCGCGTGGCGCCCAAAGATACCACTGTGCTCGTCTTCGGTGAGAGCGGCACTGGCAAAGAACTGGTTGCACGCGCCATCCATAGGAACAGCAGCCGGGCTACGAAACCGTACGTCGCCATCAACTGCGCGGCGCTCGCCGAAAATCTGCTCGAAAGCGAGCTGTTCGGCCACGAGAAGGGGTCGTTCACCGGGGCAATCGCGCAGAAGAAAGGAAAACTAGAAACCGCCGAGGGAGGGACGGTGTTTCTTGACGAGATCGGCGAACTGGCGCCCATGCTGCAAGCGAAATTACTGCGTGTTCTTCAAGAGCGCGAGTTTGAGCGCGTTGGCAGCACCAAGACGATCAAGCTGGATGTGCGCCTGATTGCTGCCACCAATCGCGATCTCGAAGAAGAAGTGAAGAAGGGGCGTTTCCGCGAGGATTTGTTTTACCGACTGAATGTTGTTTCGGTGCGAATGCCGGCATTGCGCGAGCGCCGCGACGATATTTCGCTGCTTGCGAGTTATTTTGCGGCGAAATATTCAAAACGAGCGAATCGTAATGTTCTGGGGATTTCTCCGCAGGCGCGTGCTTTTCTTGTGAATTATGACTGGCCGGGGAACGTGCGCGAGCTCGAGAACGCGATCGAGCGCGCCGTCGTGCTCGGCTCCTCCGATTTGATTCTTCCGGAAGATCTTCCGGAAGTTGTCCTCGAAAAGGCCGAGCCTTCATCGGGAAGCACTCCTGTCAGCGCGTTCCACGATACCGTGCGGGAGGCTAAGAAGAACGTCATTCTCGCCGCCGTGGAGCAATCTGGCGGAAACTATACCGAAGCCGCGCGCCTGTTGGGCCTGCATCCTAACTATCTGCACCGGCTGATTCGAAATCTGAATCTGAAACCACTGTTGCGGCAGGCCGCCGGCGAGGGATAGCTCATCCTAGCGCGGCCTTCGGCACGGCTCCGAATCGGCGCTCGCGGGAGTGAAATTCAGCCACGGCCTGAGCCAGGTCGTTTGTGCCGAAGTCAGGCCACATCACCGGAGTAAAAACAAGCTCCGCGTACGCGCACTCCCACAGCAGAAAATCGCTAAGCCGCTTTTCGCCGCCGGTGCGAATGAGGAGATCTACGTCTTCGGTACCCAGCGCGTGTGTCAGATCCTCGCGGCTGGCATGTTTTGTGAGCTTCGATGCCGCCCGCAAGATGGCGTCGCGCGAGGAATAGTCGACAGCGAGTCTCAAATGCAGTTTGCGCCCGCCGATGGTCGCTTTTTCGCAGCCTTCGATCATGGGCAAAAGCAAGCGCGGCAACCGGTCGCGCCTACCGGTCACTGAAACCCGCACTCCGTTCGCTATGCAACGCGCCTGCTCGCGCCGCAGGTAAAGGTTAAACATTTTCATCAACGCCGAAACTTCTTCAGGCGGCCGCTGCCAGTTGTCGGACGAAAACGCATAGACGGTCAAAGTGCCGATGCCGAGGTCGGGTGCGGCTTCCACCGTGCGGCGCAGTGCGTCGGCGCCGGCCCGATGTCCGGCCACTCGCGGAAGCGCCCGCGCCGCAGCCCAGCGGCCATTGCCGTCCATGATTATGGCGGTATGGATCCCACCTTGCGTTTTCGAAGTTCTTTGAGACATAAAGTATGGCTCCAAAAAATTTTGACTTAGAGCTCGCGCATCGACTGGATCAACGCTTCCATGTGGCTCAAATATTTTTCCAGCGCGCGCCGGCCCGCTTCAGTAAGGCGGTACTCGGTTTTCGGCATCCGGCCTTCGAACGACTTGGTGCACGCGATATATTCGGCCTCTTCCAGCTTGCGCGCATGCACGCTCAAGTTCCCATCGGTTGTCTTGAGCAGCTTCTTCAGCTCGTTAAAGGTGAGCGCTGTGTTGGCCGCAAGCGCGCTTACGATGCCGAGGCGCATGCGCTCGTGAATCAGCCGGTCGAGCCCAGCCAGCGCCTTTCCGCCTCCCGGCATCCAGCCGACGCTTTGTTTTGCAGCTGGAGAGTCCTTCCGAATTGTGTTTTGCTTCGCCATATTACCCGCCGTATTTCTTCGCAATGATAAATCCGAATACCAGGTGCAGGCCCCCGAATCCAGCCGCCAGTAGCGCTGTGCCCCAAGCGAGCGGACAGAACAACGCAACGGCGCCGATGAGCATGAAAGTCAAACCCATCACGGGAACTACACGCACCGAAAATGCACCGCCGGTGACGACGCCGGTACCATAAAGCAACATCCATGCGCCCGGAATCGCGCTAAAGAGTCCCGCGCGATAGAGCACGGCCGTCAGTAGCCCGCCCACGAGGAAGGGCGGCGCAAAGCTCAGCACGAATCTGCGAGCCGGCGGTGAAAGCCACGGCACTCCCGCCGAATCAGCCTTGCGCTTCATAGCGAGCGCACCCAGCGCGATCGCGAACGCGCCCTCTGTTAGCCAGGCCGTCAGCCACAATCGGCCGCTCAGGCGCCACGCGATTCCCGCTGCCAGAAGCGCGCTCAAGCCGACCGCGAAAATCCCCCAACCCGGAACGGCCGTGAACGATCCTGCGCGCTCCATGGTCTCCCGTATGAATTGCAGATTGTCCATGGCGTGGACATGCAGCGAGACGGGTTCGCGCCGCACGCGGCGAATCGGCTGAACGGTAGCCATGCAATCGATTATACGGAACTCACTTTGCGTTGTAAAGTGAAGTCCCCGCCTGGACGCTTGCGCGGTTCGGCGCTTCCGCCGAACAGCTCCATTTGATCGCTCAACGGCCACTCTGGCGAAGTCCAGGGTTTCATCCGATGCCGCGCGCGAATCTTCTTGACGCGTTCCTCGATCATGTCCAGATACGGGCCCTTGAGAAACGCGTTCTTCTCGAACCGTTCGCGGTAGCGGCGGACCAAGTGCGGAAAATGCTGCTCGAGAAACGGCAAGAAGACCTGTTGCGAGCAGGGCTTCAGGAATAACGCGCCGGCGCTGAATGCCGAGGCTCCATTGGCTTCCGCCGCGGCGCACACTTCGTCGAGGCTCTTCTCGCTGTCGTTGATCAACGGCATCACGGGATGCGCCAGCACCGACACCCGTACACCCGCGTCGGTGAGTTGCTTGAGCGCTCGCACGCGTAGCTCGGGACGCGGTGCGCGGGGTTCCAGCAATCGAGCCAGCGCTTCGTCCAGAGTGGTGATGGTCAGATGGACTCCAATTGTGTTTTTCTGTCCGATCTCGGCGAGCAGAGCTGCATCGCGCGCAACCAAATCGGACTTGGTCGTGAGACCCAAGTCGAACCCGCGCTCTCCGGCGAAGACCTGAAGCATTCGTCGCGTGATATGAAAGCGGCGCTCGGCTGGCTGGTAGGGATCCGTTGCAGTGCCCATCCAGATGGTCTCGCCGGGCTTCCTGCGGTGCAGCTCGGCTCGAAATGTTTCTTCCCGAAATTGTTTGGCGTAGATTTTCCGTTCGAAGAGCTCGGGATCGCGCAATTCCATGAACTCGTGCGCATAGCGGGCGTAACAGTACTTGCAGCCGAACTCGCAGCCGCGGTATGGGTTTAGTGTCCAGATCGAACGCATTCGCCCAGAGCCGCGGCAGATGAAGTGCCTGGTTTCGAGCTCGAGATACTCGACACGCCTCTTGGCTTCGAGCAGGTCACTGGACGCAGCGAGTTTGGCGATGCCGATGAGGAGCGGGGGAGGGTCGCACTCGAACAGCATACCCGTATATTCGCCGTTTATTCGCCTCATGTCAAGTTGTACACGATCCCCGACACTTTCTGCCCAGTTCTTGGATCTAACAGTTACAGAACGATACGGGAATCTCCGTCACGTTTTGTAACACGTTCACGGTCAAGAAATTCGAGCAATGGGATCGCGTACTTGCGCGAGACGCCGGTCCAGTCCTTAAACTCTGGAACGGAAAAGCGCTGGCCTTTCTTTTGCAGGAGCATCCCTCGCAACGATTGAACCGCCGAAGAATGGAACACCAATTCGTCGCTAATCCGCACCAGGCGCTTGTCCTTGAGCAGCAATTGAAGCAGCGTGCGCGCGCGCCTGGCTTCGATGCCCGATTTGGCGAGCGCTTCGTTCAACGACGGCACGGTCAGGCCCGCATCGCGAAAAGCCTCTTCCATTTTTTGCGCTGCCGCTTCCTCGTCTTCGCGGAAAGCGATTTTGTGCGACACCAGACGAACGGTTTCGCCGTCGGAGACAACGGTCTTGGCGCGGCCGAGCAAGGCGTCCAGCATCCAGGCAGGCGCGCCGGTCAGCAACTTGCTTCGCAATTCTTCCTTGGACACTCCCGCAAGCAGAGGATTCCGCCGATGGAATTGCTTGAGCTGCTCATGAATCGCTTCCATCTGCTTTGCGGCCCATTGGCCATCGAGCACCCAGAACTGGGGCGTGTGAAGCGCGATTACACTCGCGCTGGAAGCCGCGCGTTCGATTTCCGATTCGAGCAAACTGGTGCGTTCCACCAACTCGGTCATCCCCAGGCCGTAGCGCGATTCGGCCGCGACCAGCGCGATTTTTTCCGCGGTAGAGGAATTCTGGAGGATTCGCAAACGTTCGACCGTGTCGCGCCTGGGAGGGGCTGTGTCCAGCACAACTCCGCCGCCAATGGTGACCACCGGCGAAAACATCCGTACAATGAAGCGATCGCCCGGCGCCAGCACCAGCGGTTCTTTCAGCAGCAAGCGGACGTAATCGCACGTACCGGGCGCCAGCGGTTCCGTACCCCTCAGCCGCCGGATCTCGGCTTCCACCTCCGCGGTCCCCGCGTGAAAATGCACCGGCGCTCGATGCTTCAGCGGCTTCGCGGAAGCAAGCAACTGAAACGAGCAGTCAATTTGGACGGTCGTGCGAAAGCGCCCGATCTCAGCCAGGGTCATGCCGCGCGCAAGCTCGGAAACTTCGACTCCTGCAAGATTCAGCGCCGTTCTTTGTCCAGCCGTGGCCTCCGACACACTCGCGCCGTGGACTTGAATGCCGCGCACACGAACGCGGCGGGCGGAAGGAAACAACTGCACCTCTTGTTCGAGGCGCACCGTTCCCGAGACCAAAGTTCCTGTCACCACCGCGCCAAAGCCGTGCATAGTAAATGCACGATCGATCGGAAGCCGAAAATATCTCGACGAGTCCTTCTCGGCGATCTCGACAGCCAGTTTCGCGATCTCGCGGCGCAACTCGTCGATACCAATGCCCTTTGTCGCGCTGACCGCGACCACCGGCGCGTTTTCCAGAAACGAACCGCGCACAAACTCGTCTACCTCCAACCGGACCAGCTCCAGGAGATCGTTATCTACGAGGTCCGCCTTAGTGAGTACTACGATTCCTTGCCGGATGCCCAACAACAAACAGATGTCGAAATGTTCCCGAGTTTGTGGCTTAATAGATTCATCAGCCGCAATCACGAACAAAACCAGGTCGATGCCTCCGACGCCGGCCAGCATGTTTTTGATGAACCTTTCGTGGCCGGGCACGTCTATAAGAGCGAGTTGGAGTGTCTCAGAGATTCTAAGGTGGGCGAAGCCTAAATCGATGGATATGCCGCGCTGCTTTTCTTCCTTCAGCCGATCGGTTTCCATACCGGTGAGGGCGCGCACCAGCGCGGTCTTGCCATGGTCGATATGCCCCGCAGTTCCGGCGACGATATTTTTCATCTCGACGATCTTCATGCTAGCGCCTCTGCGCGCGCAGGAGGAAGGTCCGCCGCTTGTGTTCAAAACCGGCGTGGCGGACGTGCGGGTGGATGTTCAAGTCACCCAGGGCAAGGATCTGGTCACGGGACTCACTAAGGCCGACTTCATCATCACCGATGAGGGCCAGCCGGAGTCCATCGCGTCATTCCAGCATGGCGACGAAGCGGTGAATCTGCTTCTGCTTCTGGACGTCAGTGGCAGCATGCAGCCCGTAATCGAGCAGATTTCCAAAACGGCTCGTGAGGCCCTGGACCATCTACAACCCGGCGACCGCGTGGCGATCATGGTTTTCGCCAAGAAGACCGCGCTGCATCAGGAGTTCAGCGACAATCTCGCCGAGACCGCCCGCCAGATTGGGGCTGCAGTGAAAAATTGGGACGTCGGAGCGACCACGCAGATCAATTCCGCGATTGTGGACGCAGCCCACTATATGGGGCTGAACGCTAGTCCCGGCGCGCGCAGAGCGGTTCTGATTCTCACTGACAATCTCAGCACCAGCTTCCAGCTTACCGATGGGCAGGTGATCCGTGAACTCGACAAGGCCGACACGGTATTTAACGCGATCGTGACCGGTCGCGCGATCCGCCCCGTCCCGCCGGGGCCGAGCATGTTCCCAAACAAGGACTACACGCCCTCAAACGTGTTTCATGTCGCCGAGGAGACCGGCGGCGAGTGGGTCAAAGTAGGGCAGGCGAGCGAGACGTTCAACGAGATGATCCGCCGCATTCGCACGCGCTACATGTTGTCCTACCACGCGCCCGAGTCTCAGCCGGGCACCTTCCGGCACATCACGGTCAAGCTCACGCCCGACGCACTGCAAAAGTATCCCGGCGCTGAGATTCACGCGCGCAGCGGATACTACGCCCAGTAAGCACGATTTCGGCGGCGAAATGGTCCGGCGCCAACCGCTCACCTGCTACTGTTAAATTTCTATGTCGATGGATCGGTTTGCGGAAGTCCGCCGGCGCCATGCCAGTGCCGAAGCGGGCGGCGGTGAGGAGCGTAAGGCGAAGCAGCACAAAGAGGGCAAGTTATCGGCGCGCGAGCGCATTGATCTGCTGCTCGACGAAGGCACTTTTGAGGAAATGGACAAGCTGGTCCGGCATCGCTGCAGCGATTTTGGAATGGACCAGCTAGTAATCGACGGCGATGGCTTCGTCACAGGCTACGGACGCATCCACGGCCGCCCGGTCTACGTATTTGCCCAGGATTTCACCGTCTTCGGCGGGTCGCTCTCGGAAACGAACGCGCAGAAAATTTGCAAGATCATGGATCTCGCGCTGAAGACCGGCGCGCCCATTATCGGGCTGAATGATTCGGGCGGCGCGCGCATCCAGGAAGGCGTCTTGTCGCTCGCCGGATATGCGGACATCTTTCTCCGTAACACCTTGGCGAGCGGCGTGATTCCGCAGATCTCGGCTATCATGGGTCCGTGCGCGGGAGGCGCGGTCTACTCGCCCGCTCTCACCGATTTTGTGTTCATGGTGAATCACACCAGCCACATGTTTGTCACTGGGCCAGACGTGATCAAGACCGTCACGCACGAGGACGTCACGAAAGAACGACTGGGAGGCGCCGAGACTCACAATTCGATCAGCGGCGTCGCGCATTTTCTTGCGCAGGACGATGCCGAATGCTTGAGGATAATCCGAGAGCTGGTGTCTTTCATCCCGCAGAACAATCGCGATGACGCGCCGCCGAAGGAATCTGCCGATCCGGTCGATCGCCTAGATGCGTCGCTCGATACGGTGGTTCCTTCCGATTCGCACCTGCCCTACGACATCAAGGACATCATCCATCGGGTGGTCGACGATGGGGACTTTTTCGAGGTTCACGAGCACTGGGCGAGAAACATTGTGATCGGGTTCGCGCGGATGGGGGGCCAAAGCGTGGGCATCGTCGCGAATCAACCTGCGTTTCTCGCGGGCTGCTTGGATATCAACTCGTCGGTGAAGGGCGGCCGGTTCGTGCGCTTCTGCGATGCGTTCAACATTCCGATCCTGACCTTCGTGGATGTGCCGGGGTTCCTGCCGGGAACCGATCAGGAGTTTGGAGGAATCATCCGCCAGGGCGCGAAGCTTCTCTATGCTTACGCTGAAGCCACGGTGCCTAAGATCACCGTGATCACGCGCAAGGCGTACGGCGGAGCCTACGACGTGATGGGATCGAAGCATCTGCGCACGGACGTGAACTTCGCGTATCCGACTGCGGAGATCGCCGTGATGGGCGCCGAGGGCGCGGTGAACATCGTCTACCGGCGCGAGTTGCTTGCGGCGGAAGACAAGGACGGTGTTCGCAAACAGAAGGTCGAGGAGTTTCGCGACCGTTTTGCGAATCCGTTCGTGGCAGCCGAGCGCGGATTCATCGACGACGTGATTGAGCCGCGCGAGACGCGGCCTAAGGTGATCCGAGCATTAAGAATGCTGGCGAACAAGGTGGACTCGATGCCGCGTAAGAAGCACGGCAATATACCGCTGTAGCGCACGGCACTCAACTCAATGCGTGCCGTGTTCGCACTCATGCGAACATGTTCGTCGCGGTTTCACACAAGGCTACACCGTAATGTCATCGACACGCATCGTTTCCTTGATCACGTACGGCTCACCATACTTCACCCCGATCAGGTTGCCGTAAAAACGCGCGATCGCGCCTAAGCGCTCCCGGATCTCCCGCTGGTTCGGAAATAAGTCTGAGCCATCGCCGGCATCGCCGTACTGCGACTGGTAGCAGAACAGCGACTCCATCCGCCGCTCGAATTGCGCCGAGATGTCCACCACGAACGACGGCGTCACATTGGCGTACAGCGACGAATACAAAATCTTCCGCGGGCGATGCGGAGCGGTCTCTTCGTCGAGCTTCTTGAGTCCGGCAAGAAAACACGCTTCGAAGCCGATCTCCGATGCGCGGTAGTGATCGGGGTGGCGGGCCTCCCAATACGGCAAGATCACGACGCGCGGGCGCAGATTGCGGATTTCGCCGGCTATCGTCATGCGAGCGCCAATCGTGTTTTCAAGCCGCGCATCGGGGAGCCGCAAGTTACCCCGCCACGAGAGCAGCATCCGGCGAGCCGCGGCATCGGCCTCCTGCAACCGGATTTCGGGAGTGCCGCGCGTTCCCATGTCGCCGGCCGTGAGATCGAGCACGCCGGTGCGATAGCCCGCCTCAGCCATGCGGATCAACGTCCCGCCGCAGGTTTGTTCGACGTCGTCCGGGTGCGCCGCGATTGCCAGAATGTCGAGCGGCTTTTCGATGCCAGCGGAAGGCGATTGCACTTCCTGGAACATCAGTAGTAAGACCGCGCGCGGCGGCTGGGCGCCATCAGTTTGATTAGAATAATTCCGGCGATGAATCCGCCCACGTGCGCGAACCAAGCCACGTCACCGCTCGAGGCCTGCGAATAACCGACCGAACCGACACCATTGAAGAACTGAATCGCGAACCAATAAAGCAGCAGAAACGCCGACGGAATATCCACGGTGGTGATGAAGATGAAAATGAAAACCAGCGTTACGATGCGGGCCCGCGGAAACGTGACCAGATATGCTCCCATTACCCCCGCAATGGCACCGCTCGCGCCTACCGTGGGGACAGTAGATCCGGCATTCAACGTAATGTGCGCGAGGGCCGCAGCCACACCGCACGCCAAATAAAAGAAGAAATACTTCGCATGCCCCAGCACGTCCTCCACACCGCGGCCGAACACCCACAGGAACCACATGTTTCCCAGAATGTGCAGGAAGCCCCCGTGAATGAACATCGACGTGAAGACGGATGAGACGTGCAACCGGTCGGGCACGATGCCATAGGCCTGAATGAAATGGTTCAAGCGATATCCGTTGCCGAGGCTCAGCTCGTACAGAAACACGAACACGTTTAGGCCAATGATGAACAGGTTCACCGTCGGCGCAGTATAGTGAGGTTCCGAGGATCGAAGCGGAATCATTGGCTATCCGCCTCTAGATGCGCTGCTCGAATTCGCGCCGCTCGAAATCGGGATGGATGCGCCGCTCGCCGCGTTCGATCAATGTCCGCGCGGCCGCGAGTGTGGAGATTCCTCCGCGCGCACCCAGCGCCGTGCAGTTCAACGCCGCCATGGCATTCGAAAACTCGAGCGCGTCGGCGAGATCCATATTCTCGATGACAGCATAACAGAACGCGCCGTGAAACACGTCGCCAGCGCCTGTAGTATCGACGCAACTTACTACGAACGCGGGCGAATAGAAGAATTTGCCGTCGCGCCGCGCCAGAGCGCCGTAAGAACCAAGCGTCATGGCCGCGACGCGCATCTTGTATTCTTCCTGGATCAACTCCAGGGCGCGAAACGGATCGCGCTCGCTGGTCCATTGAGTCGGGAAATCGGAGCTGGCGATGAGATAATCGACGTGCGTCAACACACGCTCGAAGCCGTGATAGATGGTGTCGACATCGAGTGTGACCGGGATGCCGTTGCGCCGCGCAATCTCAGCGGCGCGCGTGACCGCATCCGTGTCATGGGCGTCGAGGTGCAGGAGCCGGGCTGAAGTGATTTTTTCTTCAGTGATGCTCGACGCAGCCAGCCTCAAACAGTCATCGCGTTTCCAAAAAACAGTGCGCTCGCCGGTGCTTTGATCGATCAAAATGTATGCGGTCTGGTTGGGGCAGCCTGTCCGAATTTCAACGTCATCGAGATTGATGCCGCTCGCACGCAAGCTCTCCATCTGTACGCGCCCTCGCTCATCGTCGCCCACAGTTCCGATGTACTTGGTGCGCAGACCGAGACGCGCGCAAGTTACCAGCGCGCTCGCCACCTGTCCTCCGGGGCTGAGTATTTCGCGATCGAACGCAATTTTGCCCGCATAGGCAGGGAAATGCGGAACCAGGATCAGCGTGTCAGTAGCGTTCAGCCCGATGCCTACAACATCGAATGTTGGAACGGACGCGGGCAGTTACTTTTTCCTGCTTGGAACTTCGTAGAGGTAAATGACGTGGTTGCGGGATTGGTGCAAAAGATCTTTGTCCACGAGCTTCGGCTTCCATCCGGGAATGGGGTACTCGTGCGAGACGACGCGCGCGCCGCCTTTCAATTGCTTCTCTAAGGTCGGCCGCAGCATCTCGTTGACATCCGTTGCTAGGTACATGGTAACGATGTCGGCGGGACTGAGATCCGCCTGGAGGAAATCCGCATTGATGACGCGGGCGTCGTTCTGGAGCCCGAGCCGCTGGATTCGGTCCGAGGTGCTCTTCACCAGCGCCTCCGAGATTTCGATGCCGACTGCCTTCGCATGGTAGTGCTGCACAGCTGTGATTAGAATCCGCCCATCCCCGCTCCCTAAGTCGTAAACGGTTTCGCCTGGCTTCGGATCGGCAAGTTCCAGCATACGATCGACGATCTGCTGCGGCGAAACTACGTACGGAGCCAGGCTATTGGTGTAGTGCTTGGCGTGAGTCTGCGCGATGAGCGGGCCCTGGGCAAAAGCCGGAAACGCGCATAATACGAGACCACACACCGGCAGTGCTCCTGGAAGCTCGATCCTCATTAACTTGTATAAACCCCTCTCTCGAAAGTCCGCCACAACGGAAGGCCATGTCAGGATTTCTATTCCCACCACGGAAGCCACGACCTCCTGTGGCACTACTGCGTTGAGATGGCCGCCGCCTGCTTTCCGTTCCTTGATTTTACGATGCGCGAGACCATTTCGGTTACTGCCACCCACAAGTCACGCGGCTTGGAAATCGTGTATTCGGTCCCGCGGAAAAAACGAACCGCATGACTAATCGCATCCTTCCACGGAACCTGCTGAGGCGACAGGTTGTAATTCATGTAAAACACTGGGAAATCGATACTTGCGGTCCCTCTAAGAGCTTCGTCGGAAACGTTGGAATCCAGTAGTGCCTTTGGACCAGCGAAAATTACAGCATCCGGATGCTCCTGCCCGGTAGGGACAACTTCGCTCCGCACCAAGTTCGCCAGAAACTCGGTGTCCCCATGCTTCTCGCTCAGGCGCTTCAGGTCTACCGTGCCCAGGTTCAGGGAGGTGAGCGCCTGGCCAAGAGCCGGAAAATCGAGGCGATCGGCGCCGTCCTGGCGATAGACCACCTTCTGCTCCTGCATATTGAATGCAACGATCGAGAACTTCCCAATTCGAGGATCGCGGACAATGCTACGCAGGATGGAGACTAGCGCCGACGTGTCCACTGGCTGCAGCGAAGATGAGAGCGAGTTCTGAGGCGCAAAATTTACCAGCACTTTGACGTTGAGAGGCGGTGGGTCGCTCAAGCGTTGCACCGGCGGCTCCTCCTTGAATTGTTCCGGATCGGTCCGCTGAATGGACTCGGGCGCGATTGCGAGGCTCATCGGCTTGTCTTTGGGAGTGAGGGCCGCTTCGGCATCCCAGGAAAAGGAGCAGACACGCTCACCCCGGTCTCGCATCAGCCAGTCGATGTGGTATTCGCCTTCTCCAAGATCGAAAGCGCCCTGCAGGTAGGCATCACCCTTGGCATCGTCTTCGATCGCCGGAACACGGATGTGCTGAGTGAAATAGATCGGCTGATCGGGCCGGTCCTGCGACTTGACGCGGAACAGGATGTTCAACAAGTTCTCGCTGCCGGACAGATCCTTGAGCGGAATAGTGACCTGATAGCCAGCATGAAAACGCAAATCGAAGCCGACCGTTGGCTTCTCGGGCGTGACTGTGCAGGGCAAATCCTTGCGTGTTTCGCCTGCTTCCAGGACGGCCAGATCCGTATTGAAGATGTTTACGGTACCGCTGGGGCCGGATCCGGTGAGCACCATCTGGGCCCGAGCGGGTTTCGTGAACGTCAGGAGGAAAATCAGAACCGCCGCGAGAACCGGCCACCCACCCAATCTCGGCAATTTAAAGCACCAGGGTCTCTGCATACCCTTTCTTCGTCTGAATTGCAAATATTGTACATCTAGAACAGGGGACTGCAACAGAAAATCTAGCCTAGCATGGCGGATTTTCTAACTGCCTCGCGCGGCTGAGTTCCGGCAGTCCTATGAGCGCGTTAGCGCATCGTTTCTTAGACGCTCCCACAGGAAAACTGAGACGTTAGCCGGTATGATACAGTGCATCCAGTATGGCAACGCGCAGCGTAAATAAAGTGATTCTGGTCGGCCACCTGGGACGAGACGCCGAGACGAAGTTCACGCCGTCCGGCGTGGCCGTGACTAAGTTTTCCGTGGCGACGAACCGCCGCTGGAAGGACCAGCAAACCGGGGAATGGAAAGAGGAGACTGACTGGGCCAACGTAGTCCTCTGGCGTCAGGAGAACCTGGCGAATTACCTGACCAAGGGCAAGCAGGTGTATGTCGAGGGCCGGTTACAAACGCGGAGTTACGACGATAAGGACGGCAAAAAGCAGTACATGACTGAGGTGGTAGCCGACGACGTGATTCTGCTGGGCGGGCGAGGCGGGGATGCTGGTGCTCCGGACATGGATTCGCGCCCGGTGTCAATGCCACGCTCGGCGTCGCGACCGACGGCGGTGCAGGATCGAAGCGACGATCAGGGGATAACGGACGACGACGTGCCGTTTTAATTGGCGGCGGTCACCAGCACGGACAAAAATGACGTCCTGGACGGATTAGCTTTCCAGAATCCGTCCAAATAAATGCCACGTCTGCATCTGTTCGAGTTTGAGGACCAAAGTTGGTTCCCTGCCTCCCTTCGGAATGCGATGACGGCCTACCTCGAGTGCACTTACAGCATCACGCCGTTTCCGAAAGCGTGGGCTGAGCAAATGGCGGCGCTCCTGCAGGCCGGTAGTGTCGCGCAATTGGTCGATCTCGGCTCGGGTTCTGGCGGACCGGTCGCGTTAGTTCTTGACGCGCTCGCGCAACAAGGCCTTCGCGTGCGCGCAGTTCTCACTGACTTGTATCCGCCGGGCAATCCGAGACCTGGAGGTTTCGGCAGTGAGATCCAATATTGGCCGAAGCCGGTGGACGCAGCAAATGTTCCTGTCGAACTCGAGGGTATTCGAACCATGTTCGCGTCCTTTCACCATTTTCGGCCCCGCCTGGCGCGAAAAATCCTCAGCGATGCTTTCGCCCGCCGCCGTCCGATCTGCGTCTTCGAAGCCACCTCGCGGACACCCGCCGCCGTGTTAAGCGCGGCTCTCATACCGGTTCTGGTCCTTGTCCTGACACCCAGGATCAGGCCGTTATCCTGGACACAAGTGATCTTCACTTATCTGATCCCGATTCTCCCGTTGCTGATGTTTTGGGATGGCTTCGTATCGCAGCTTCGGACATACTCGGTTCAAGAACTAGCACAGCTTACAAAGGACCTACAGGCAGACGACTACTCGTGGGAAATTGGCGAGATCAAGCTGCCGCGTCTGCCGGCCGGCGTTCCCTACCTGATCGGCTGCGGCCCGCTTCCTAGCAGCGCACCGCGCTAGCCCACGCTAGGGTCTTGGCGCGCAGACGCCGTCGAGGAACTTGTCCGGGAGCGCGGCATCGCCGGGATCGACCTGATAATACGACGCCGATTCGCCGAACGTGCCGACGAACCGCCAGACCTTGCCGTCCACGGTCTTACCACGCGCGTCGATCACGTCTGAATCGCCGTCAATGTAGTCCTTCTCCGCATATTCGAGCGATTCCCAGACATCGCCGGTGAACGGGATGCCGAGGGTCCAGGTAGGCCCGGTGCCGAAGAGAACCTCACGCGGTCCATCGCCGGTCGGGACCATAAACTCGCGCATCGTGCTGTCGCCCATGCGGCCCTGGTCGCTGATCTTGACTCCGGTGACAGGCGGAAAACAGAAGCTGCCGCTTCCGTTCTTAAGTCCGACGCACGTGGTTTTGCAAGCCGGGAGCGGGGTCCCGCGCCGCAGGACAATTCGCATCGCGGCGGGCTTGTTGGTTTGGATCCGTTCTCCGCCAAAACCGTGCTTCCGAACCACCAGCGCCGACGCCCGGGTCTCGACGTGAAACCGTCCGAGTTCGTCGGTGAAAAGCTGTTCCTGTTCTTTGACGTCCGAATGGTCGATGTGTGCGCCGGCGATGGGCTGGCCGGACTCGTCGATGACCCGGCCTGAGACCGTGTGCGGCTCAGGAAGCAGAATCTGGCGCTCGTACCAGGTCAGACGCTGGGCCGACAGAACGATCGCGGACACGAACAGGCTGGCGAGAGAAAACGTTAAGAGCCGGCGAGAATTCACGCTCACTGCGCTCTCATTATATAGTGGCTCAGGAGCTGGACACGGCCGAGGGCCTGCGCCGCGAACCGAGGTGGCGGACTACGCGATGCGGCCGGCGTTCAGCGCTTCGGCCAATTGCGTCGTGGAAGAAGCCACCACAGCCTGATCGAGCAAGCAGGACAGTGCGTTATTGCTTTCGTCCGGACCGAGCGAGCGTGTCGTGAAGATGGAGCGTGACTTCGCAATCTGTTGCACATCGGCGGCTTCTTCTTCGACCACCATTTCGTGCTCCACCCAATTGGACAGCGGGATGTTGCGAAAATACAGCCGTTCCTGTAGAACCATCGACTTCTGGCGCGCGGCCTGCGATTTGTTTTCCCGGAAGTAGTGGCGTTCTTCGATGCGAAACTCCTGCATGAACTCGTCCAACGCCTTGCGGCGGGCTTCCTGCTCGGTGGCGCGAACGCGCTCCTCCATCGTGTTCTTCTGCAGTCTCGTCTCCGCGCGAGCTTCGGCCAGGACTTCCCGCTCTTTCGCGATGGCTACTTCCATGCGAGACTGCATGACGAAGTACGCCAGCAGCGCGGAACCGGCGGCGATGAATACCGGCAGGAGAATCCAGACAAATGCATCGGGCTGCATAACGATCTTAGATCGGCAGTAGACAGAGCGAACGTTAGTACTTATCGCCGACGCGCGCCGCTACGGGCGACCATGTCTCCGTGCCGTGGCGACTTGGGTGCAACGACCCCAGCGTCGGTACTAGTGCCGACGGGGCGGGCACGGGTGCGTGCGCCACAACGGGCGATAACTGGTTTGGTTTGTGGAGATTAGAGGATGACTGTCTGAGAGCCGTCGATCTTACTGCCTGAAATCAGCGCCCCGAACAGCCCTAAGTGCAAAGTGAACAGCGCCGCGAGCGACGATTTAATACGGAACATCAGCCCCGTTACGAAGCCGTAATGTTTACCGAAGTAAACGGCCGCACCATGGACGCGATCGGCTGCGAGAATCGTATCGGCGGCTGAAGAGTAGGGCGAGCAGGGTGTGTAGAGCGCGGTCACGTGAGGCAGTACAAGGGTCTTGCGCGACGCGCGGCGAATTTGATAGCACAGCTCGGCGTCGGCGAAGAATTCACCGTAGCGCTCGTCAAGGTAGTTAATGCCTTTGACGAAATACTTGCGCACCAGGAGCGCCTGAAACGTAGCATATTCGACAGCAAACGACTCGGGCGATTTCTCGACCTCGATCGGCGTCAGCTCCGCGCCGGTGGCGGGTGTCGGCAAGCGGAAGAACTGTGCCGCCGGGTGCGACTCGGTGTCCAATAGCAGGGGAGCGACAGCCACGACCTCGGAATCCGATTCCAGGCGCGCCAACAATTGAGGGATCGTGGTGGGTAATACCTCGACCTCCGGCGTCATCAAGAATAGAAACTCGCCGGTCGCGGTACGCGTTCCGATATTCAGGGCCTTGGTGCGTCCGAAGTACCGCGGCAGACGGAGAATCGTGACGCCGGCAAACTCGGAGTCGAGCTGTGGGCTCTCGTCGTGCGAGCCGCAATCGACTACCAGGATCTCGATCGACGCCCGATCGTTCGAGCTTTCAAGCGCCGTAAGGCAGCGGCGCAGGGCGGGCGCGCTGTCGTAGGAGAAAATCAGCGCAGTCACTTTTGGAGACGGAGGAAGTTCTTCTTCAAGCGGCCGAGGCTCTGGCTCGGCTTCTAGAATTGGCGATTCCTTGCGCGCTTCACTCTTGCGTTTGGTGGCGATCGGCATTTGTCAGTGGGCGGTAACCAGCAGGCAATCGGTGGCTAGCAGCGCGACATGTGCCGGCGCAGCAGGCATGGAAACGTTGAAAGGAATCGGATCGCTGGCGATCGGTAGCCAGTAGACCGATCTCTGTTTTGCGTTCTGCACCTCGAGCGGCACCAGCGCCGTAAAATCGTCGCTCACGTTGGATTGCGCGAGCGTCCCGCTGAGCTTGCCGGCGCGCCAGGAGTAAGACAACTTTACGATCGGAATGCCGGTTCCATCCACCCAATTCTCGAAAAAACTCTTTAGATCGGGATCTTTTGAATTGGGCGGCAGGTAGGTTCTAGCCAGATCGCGAAACTGGTCGGTACTGATCGGGCTGAAGCGATAGCGGTTGGCCGCTTCGCGCAAAAAATTGAAGAAATTGGCGTCGCCCATTTTGCGCCGGAGCATATGAATCACCCAGGTACCCTTCTGGTAAGCGACCACTTCCCAGGCATTGGGCGCGAGCGAAGATTCCAGGCGGCGTCCCCAACTAATCGGGCCGACCGATTCGAGCGCGCGCCCGTTCTCGGTCTTCTCCAGGAGATGATTCCTGTAAGCATCCAGAAGCTCGTTGAGCGCCCTAGCGCCGCGTTTCTTTTCGAGCAGCAGCAGTGCGCTGTAGTTGGAAAGCGATTCGATCAGCCATTCGTCGCGATAGTTGGCGGGCGTGACCAGATTGCCCCACCATTGATGCGCCACTTCGTGCGGCTCGAGGAGCTCGGAGTAGAACATCTCCTCATAACTGGCGTGCAGCCGCAGCGGGCGCTGTTCCGCGCTCAAGTAAGCCACTGTAGAGAGATAAATGAGTCCCGGAAACCCTTGACCGAAGGCCGCCGGAATGGGAGTGATCGAAATTGTGCGAGTGGCCGGAGGGCCGAAAGCGGCGGTCATGAAGTCGAGCGCCTCCTCCACGTTTTTCTCGATTTCAGTAAATCGTCCGGCGGGATCGACGGACATCGGCAGCGACTTCGGCAGCAGGTCGACCGGATCGCGGCGGAGTCGCGGCACGGTCACTGGAGGAGGCGGCAAAGGCGCTAGTTTCGGTTGTAGCGCAGGCTCGACGTGACGGTTCGCGAACACGTCGATATGGTAGCCATTGCGATCCATCGAAGCCGATTGAAAATCGCCGAGATTGAAGCCGGCGAAGCGAATTGGCGTGTCCGTGCGGCGACGCGAGATCTTCCACTCGCCATCGGTGCGCTCTTCGACGGAATTGCCCGTGGCCGCGAGCGTCAGATTTTTCGGATAGCGGAACGTTAAGTCGTAGTTCGAAAATTCGGACCCGCCGTGTGGATACCAGGTCCCTCGCGATGTAACGAAATAGACGCCTTCACCGGCTTTGCGAATGACGGCGCCTTCATGGTGCACTTCCACTTCGTGCGGTTTTGCCGGATCGAGCGGGCTTTCCGGAAGCAGCAGGAATTCACGATCGTCGCGGCCCGAAATCAGGTTGGACCGCAGCGATTCGGGCGTAAAGATTTCGGCAGGCTTCCCATCGATGCGCGCCTCCGTTACATGCATGTTGGGCGTGATGCTGAACTGCAGCGGAGCCGAGTCGTCTTGCCGAAGCTTCACCCGGACGCGGGTCACGGCTTTCATCGTCAGGTCGTTGTCGATGGACGCCTCGATACGGAAGTCGTCCAGAATTTCTGGCAACGGAGGCGGTTGGGCGCCATTGCGGATGGAGCGCGAAGGAAAGCTGGTCCAAGTGTCGAAAAACGTGCGATTATTCTGATAACCGAGCGCGCCGACGAAGACTTGTTCACGATCGCGCATGTCGTAAAGCACGTCAAAATTGTTTAGCTGTTTACCCGAGACGGCCATGTAAAACAGCCCCGTCTGATGATTATTCGATAACACGTCCATTACCAGACGGGTTTCGAAGCTGGTCGAAAGATTGCGTACCACCGAATTCCACTGGTCCGCCAGGGTGAGTCCGATCTCGGGAACCTTCCTACGCAGCGACGCATCGATGCGTGAGAGCAGCTCGGCCGCGCTGCCGTCAGTGAAGAGGAACGCAGCGGCCCGGAAGTGTTCATCCAGGTTCGGCGATTGCGTATAGGTAGCGAGCGAGAGCCGTTCACCGCGCGTCGGAGGCATGATGAGGATCTCCGCATCCCCGCCATCGCTCGAAGCGACGAAGACCGCACCCTGCCGGAATCCGCCAATGGGTTTGGCGAAAATCAGGTAGCCGGAGGACAGATAGACTTTGATGTCTTCCTTGGCGATGTTCAGTTCGGTAACGCGGTAGCACTCGTCGGGATCGAGCGACATTTGCTGGAACTGACGCGCCAGATCACTAGCGGCGCCCGCAGTGGCGAGAGGGCTGGCCAGCATGAGCAAGGCGAGGACGCGCGTCACATAAACAGTGTAGCCGGAAGGGTCTACAGATGCAGTTTCAATATTGTGATCGGAACGAAGCCGGACTTTTTCTCGTCTTGAACGTTCGCCATGTAATAAAATTCGGCGCCCACAATGACGCCCGTTCTGATTCCGTCAAAAGAGTGGGTTGCGGCGCTCGAGGAGTTCGAATCGTTCGATGCTGCGAAGATCGCGGCTGAGGTTAAAGCGTGCGACTCGTGGCGCCATGAATGCATTTTGGATCGCGATCAGAGAGCCCCCATCGAAATAGAGACCGTCCATGGCAGCCAGGCACAGTCCGCCTGGGCGGGCGATCCCGAGCAACGGCGCGAGTCTTTAGATCTACAACATGGATGCCATCGGGGTAAGTCGAGACGTAGAGCAAGCGAGCATCGGGAGAGAGCGCGATACCGTTGGCGAAGGGGATTTCGGCGGAAGCATTTCGAAGTCTGCAGCGCCGGGTGCTAAGTGCCAAACCGAGCCGCTTGGCGTGTCGGTGAGATAGACATCGCAGGACGGGGCAATCGCGAGATCGTTCAGTTCGTGACACGAGGCGGGTGCAACATATTTGTGCAGCCCGCCCGAAGAGAGGTCGTAGCGGATCAGCGCGGATTCGTTCGGCGAGTTGTTCAGCAGCCAAAGGCCCCGTGCGTCTATCTTAAGACCGAGCACCTCACCGAGTCCGTCGGCGAATGTCGCCTAGGCGCCTTGCGCGGTGCAGCAGGGGATCTTACCTTTTTTACGTGCTGCCCTAATAGAACTGCTTTGTTTTCGGGCCGTACGCCAGGCTTTCGGGGATGAGATCGCCCTCGGGGACTTGGAACGCCGGCGTGCCACGCAAGACCGGTGGAGTCGCATCGCGAACAGCCTCCATGATCGCAGCAGACTCGCGTGAACCGCGAAGCTCGATAAATATCGAGTCGCGCGACGGGTCTAGGCCGCTTTTGAGCGAGCCCACTTTGTCCAGCCATTCGATCGCTTCCGGCCACTGCTTTCCGGCCGGCCAAGTGCGGGCAATCTCGTTAGTAACCGGGTTCCGATGTGGGGCAGCGGGCAACAGTTTTTTGAGCTGGTCGAGCGTGGCACATATCTGCGCGCGATCGTCGTCAGATAGCGTCGCGGAGGGCGGAAGCTGAGCGGCAACGATAAGGACACCGAAACAGAGTGAACCAATCAGGGGAGGCGCGAGCATCAAGGCTACTATTTCGATGATCGCGCAAATCGATAATGCGACGAACGAGTGGGTGTAACTATTGCTGCCGCACTTCGACTTTGACAACCTGCCCGTTGTCGAGCCGGATGGTTCCGAGCTGTTTGCCGCCCGACCAATACTGGCAGCTCTCGCGTATGTGGCCGTCGTCATCGGGAACGGTGATGTGGGACGCGGGCTTACCGAGCGCGGCGAAGAGATCCTGTTCCGTCGTGCCGATTTTGACGCCCGCGACTTCTTCAAGCGACAGCTCTCTCACTGGCTCGGGAATCGGAGCAAGCGTTATCACCGGAGCGGCAGTTCCGGTCATGGGAGCCCAACGGCGGCGGGAGCGCGAGGAAGCGGAAGCGCCAGAGGCTTCGTCGGTTGTGAGGGAGGCCCCGGATCCCCCATCCCCTCCGAAGCCGGGGCTGAACGTTCCGGGCGCCCTCCCGCGATTGATTGTGGGCGCGGAATCGGTCTTCGGCACTACCGTCGCTTTCGGTTTGGCGCCGGTCTGCGCCGCCGCGGAAGTAGTGGCGTCCACGTTATTGAAGATGCCCGAGAGCGTGTTGGCGATCGGTTTCCCGGCAGCGGTTCCGATGGTGGCCCCGGCGGCGGCCGCCGCGTGTTCACTGAGGGCCTGGGCGTAGACAGTTCCCGATACGGCAAAGAGCCCGACTGCTGCAATCGATGCTAGCGCGCGCATGTTATTTCCTCTGGTCTCATGCTAAGGCGCGGGGCTGCCGCAAACCAGCGAGAATTTACCTTAGTTCTGTCTCGGAAAGAGTACTGTTTAGGCGTCGAAGATAGTGCTTAGTCCCCGGAGAAGCCGAGGAGCGCTGCGGATTCGAGCTGATCGCGAGCGCTGCGACTGGCGCCGTCGGGGAAATGGATGCGAATTTTCCGCGTTTCAGGATAAACTATCCATACCTCTTCTGCAACCGCGTGCGAAATACTGCTCGATTTTGCGATCGAGCTGCGCGGCGGTTTTGGAGTCGGAAGCTAATTCGATAGCGATGGTGGGAGCGCCTTCGCAATAGCCGTCAAGATCAGTGCGCTCGAGTTGCGCCGTGCGGATGAAGCTTACGTCCGGTTGAAGCCAAGTGCTCGGTGACAGTTTGAAACCAGCCTCGATGTAGACTTCGCCCAATTGATGTTTCTTGACGAAGGCTTCAGAACGTCTGAAAGGTTTTGTCGTACGCGAGTGTGACGTAGCTTGGGAGGGGGCAAGACGAGGAGCTCTCCTTCGAGGAGTTGGTGCTTCAGCCCATCGTCGTGGAGCTGCTCGAATTGCTCGAGGGTCAGCAGGGTTCGGAAGCTCATATCTCAACCATACTGCCAGATTCTCAGAGTTTCTGCGGTTCGGCGGCTTGACCAGCTAGTAAGAGAGTCGTCGAGAGAGAGCCGCGCTCACACAGCTTAAACGCCCCGAAGTCCTTGAACCAGTCCCCCTCGGGAACTTCCGGGGCGGAGTCGATCCAATGCCGAAGCTGGTTCAGGTCGGCGACACCGATTTTCCGATCTCGCACTCGATCAATCAAATGCTGACGAACGCCTGCCGGGAATCGACCCCATTTCTCGATCTTCGGCATTAACCGCCGAAGACCATGCGACCCAATTCATCGCCCAGACGTTTAACCTCTTTGGGATCGGTGGCATTGCGAAAACGCTCAGCGAGTTCGAAGAATTCTTCTTGCTTTCGCTGCTCAGCTTCGATGCCGATTTCGATCAGCTCAACGATCGTCCGATTCGCGCTCAGACGTCCGGTTTTCGCCATGGAACGAACTTTCTCGACCATAGGGGGCAGGGAGACTTACGCTTTGCCGAACAGATTTAGCGGTACCCATAGCATATCCCTTATCGTTTCTTGAATGTTAGAAAGCATTCTCCGATACTTTGCAGCGCCGTAAGAGCGCATCAGAACCTTCTCAATCCCGACGGAGTGATCTTGAAAATGTCGATGTCGTCGCCGTGCCCGAACGAGCTTATGCGATGGCTTTGCTCCAACTCGCGATAAATGTATTGCCCTCATCCTGGACGTACCCTTGTCCAGGGGCTACGCTACGAGCGGCTCCGTCCGACCTACGAAGGTATAGTCAGATGGGTCTGCAAACTATCGTTCCGCTTCGAAAAAGAGCATCTGCTCTTTGTCGGAAACCATAGAAATCTTTATACCTTGGTGCTCTGCGCCGGCAAGGCTTTTCGGACTGTCGACGGTTCTAGCTACATCCGCTGGTGCCACCGCAGTTCTCACACTTGTAGCAGCTTCCATTGCGCGTCATGAACCCGCCGCATTCCGAACACAGCGGTGCATCGCTCACCACCGGCACGAACGCCAGCGTCTGCTGTGGCTCGGGCTCGGTCGGACGCAGCACCGGCGCATTGCCCGCCTCCGTCACCGCATACTCAGGCCCCAGGAACTTCGCGCCCATCCAGCGGAAGATGTAGTCCATGATCGACTTGGCGTACGGCACCGTCGGATTCCCGGTCCAGCCGCTCGGCTCGAACCGCACGTGGCTGAACTTGTCGACGAAAAACTTCAGCGGCACGCCATATTGCAGCGCATAGCTGATGCTGGTGGCGAAGCTGTCCATCAAGCCGCTGATGGTCGATCCTTCCTTCGCCATCGAGATGAACACCTCGCCCGGTGTTCCGTCTTCGTACAGCCCGACAGTAATGTAGCCTTCGTGGCCGCCGATCGAAAACTTATGCGTGATCGACTGCCGCTCGTCGGGCAGCTTGCGACGCACCGGCCGGTACACGATCTTCTCGGTAACAGCGGGAGCCGCTGCAGCGACAGCAACAGCTTTCTTTTCGCCCTTGCCTGTTCCAGAACTCAAGGGCTGCACGCGCTTCGACCCATCGCGATAGATCGCCACGGCTTTCAGACCCAGCCGCCAGCTCTCCATGTAGGCGTCCATGATCTCTTCGACGGTCGACTCTTCCGGCATGTTGATGGTCTTTGAAATCGCCCCGGAAATAAACGGCTGCACCGCCGCCATCATCCGAATGTGCCCGTAATGATGGATGAAGCGCTTGCCGTTCTGCGGACGGAAGCTGCAATCGAACACCGCCAGATGCTCGTCCTTCAGGCCCGGTGCACCCTCAATAGTGCCGGTCGCATCGATGTGCGAAACGATCAACTCCACCTGCTCGGGACTGTAGCCCAGCTTGATCAGCGCCTGCGGGACGGTGTTATTGACGATCTTGATGATCCCGCCACCGACGAGCTTCTTGTATTTCACGAGCGCGAGATCCGGCTCGATGCCCGTCGTGTCGCAGTCCATCATGAAGCCGATGGTTCCCGTGGGCGCGATCACCGTGGTCTGCGCGTTGCGATATCCGACGCGCTCGCCGAGTTGGTACGCATTGCGCCAGCATTCTTCAGCGGCTTTGTAGAGATCCGCCGGAACGCGCTTGCTGTCGATCCCCGACACCGCTTTGCCGTGCATCAGGATCACATCCAGGAACGATTCCTCATTCTCTGGATAACAGGGGAACGTACCCACGCCTTCCGAGATCCGAGCGCTGGTCAGATACGCCTGGCCGCACATCACAGCCGTGATCGCACCCGCCCAATCGCGGCCCTGAGGGCTATCGTAGGGGATGCCCATCGACATCAGCAAGGCGCCTAAGTTGGCAAACCCGAGGCCGAGCGGCCGGAAATCACGCGAATTGCGGGCGATCTTCTCGGTCGGATAGCTCGCGTTATCGACGATGATCTCCTGCGCCAGAATCACGGTATCGCAGGCGTGCCGGAACGCCTCCACATCGAACTCACCGCCCGGCCCGACAAACTTCATCAGATTCAGCGACGCCAGGTTGCAGGCCGAATCATCCAGGAACATATATTCCGAGCACGGATTCGACGCGTTGATGCGCGCGGTCGCCTTCGACGTGTGCCACTTATTGATGGTCGTGTCGAACTGCATGCCTGGATCGCCGCACTGATGCGTCGCTTCGGCGATCTCACGGAGCAGGTTCTTCGCGCTATAGCGTTTCTTGGGCTGGCCGTCGGACACGGCGCGCGTCCACCAGTCGCCGTCGGCCGCAACGGCTTCCATGAACTGATCCGTCACGCGCACGGAATTGTTCGCGTTCTGGAAGAAGATCGAGCCGTACGCTTCTCCGTCCAGCGCCGAGTCGTACCCGGCATCGATCAGCGTGTGCGCCTTCTTCTCTTCCTTGGCTTTGCACCAGACGAACTGCTCGACGTCCGGATGGTCGATATTCAAAATGACCATCTTGGCCGCGCGCCGCGTCTTTCCACCCGACTTGATCACGCCGGCGAACGCGTCGAAGCCTTTCATGAAACTGAGGGGGCCGGAGGCACAACCGCCACCGGCCAACCCCGCATTCTCTTCGCGTAACGGCGAAAGATTGGTGCCCGTCCCCGATCCCCACTTGAACAGCATGCCTTCGGTTTTGGCGAGTTCGAGGATCGACTCGAGCGAATCTTTGACCGAGTTGATGAAGCACGCTGAGCACTGCGGGCGCGACTCGCCCTTCTTCATCTTGACGACCTGGTCAATCAGCTCGTCATAGTAGTAGCCATAGCCGCGGGCTTCGTTATTAACGCCCACATTGAACCAGACCGGCGAATTGAAGCAAGCCTTCTGCGTGAGCATCAGGTGCGCCAGCTCGCCGCGGAAATTCTCGGCGTCCTGATCGGTCTGGAAGTAGCGGCCCGCTTTGCCCCAGTCGGCTATAGTGTCGACAACGCGATGCACCAGTTGCCGTACGCTCGACTCGCGCTCGGGCGAGCCCATGCGGCCATGGAAATATTTGCTGACGACAATGTTGGTTGCCGTCTGAGACCAGTCGGCCGGCACCTCGATATCATTTTGCTCGAAGATGATGGCGCCCTTTTCGCTCGCGATCGCGGCGGTGCGCAGTTCCCAGACAATCTCATCGTAGGGGGTCTTCCCGGCCTCCAGCTTGTCAGTGAAGTACTTGGGAAAGCTGACCCCTTTGCGGTCGGCAATGGGAAGAGCCTTTTTGCTTGCGATCTGCACGTCTGGAATCCTCGCTACGGCGACACCAACCTGGCCCATTTCTGATTCTCCTCTGTTTGGGCCGCCTAAGGGGAAACGCCTAATCCCATTATCCCTCGTTTTGGCGGCTGTTTGTAATCATGCCGCAACATCTAGTGGTCGGTCAAGGATTATATCTATATGCGGTGCAGTAGATTACAGCCGAGGCGATTGGAACTCGATTTCGGCCGGAAGACGCCATTTTCCGATCAGGACTTCCAACTTGTGCGGGCCGGGTGCGAGGTCTTTCGGAACGCCGAAATTCAGCTCGTAGCGTGGCGCGCGTGGGTCGATGCACTTGGTTTCGCACCAGGCGGCTGCGAGGCCGCCGATTTTGATCTCGATCAGCTCGGGCGAACGGACTTCTTCAAGCTGCATTTTTAGAATGCCGCTGCTGGTCTTGTGATTTTCGACCAAGTTGATGCCGTCGGTCAATGACACGATACGCGGGATCAACGGCCCGGCCGGAATCACGCGAACTGTGCCGGGCGGGCAGATCGGGCGGCCGTTCATGCGCACCTCAACGGGAAGCAAGCCGGTTCGGATCCCTGCCGGGAGCCACGCGTTCACCTGGCGAACGCCTTCCGCGATGGGCGGCCCGGCGTAGGTGGCCTCGGCGACGGCGCCTTCGACCAACACCTCGAGATTGTTCAGATCGCATTCCTCTGGCAAATTCGCGACCCAGATGGAGATTGCCGCGTGGCGCTCGCGCTTGGGCGCGACGGGTTCGCCTGTGATCGCGTTCGTGATGCCTTTGATGTAAGAAGCGGCTAGAGGTGGGCCTGGAATCAGCTTCCGCCACGTGGTCCACATGTATTGTGTTTCGACGCCTTCCAGCGCAAGAAGTTGAAGACCGTTCGCACGGGTGAATTCGCGGATTTCGTGTGCCGAGAACACGACGCCCGCCCAGGTGTCGGGAACGGCCGAATGCGGAAGCCCATTCAACTGGCCGCGAAAAATGCCGCCCGGCTTGAGCACACGGCAGGTTTCGCGCATGTATTGAAAGACGACTTCGCGGCTGGGGATGTGCTGGAAGACGGCGTAGGAATAAACGAAATCGAACGATGCGTGGGCGAACTGCGCGAGGCTCGCGCCGTCGGTGGCGTGCGGATGGGCGTTGGGGACACCGCGCAGCCGCTCCCGCGCCAGACGAATCATTTCGTCCGAGACGTCCACGCCGTGAATTTCGGCGAAATGGCGGCTGAGCGGTCTCATCAACCGTCCCGGGCCGCATCCGATTTCAAGCGCTCGCCGGGAGGGTGCGCCGGGCTCTTTCGGAAATCTCTTCAGTTCATCCTCGATGCGAGGCAAGACGTTGGCCACCGTTTCGGCAAACGCCGCTTCATCCTGATCGCGCGCTCCGAATGCGACGTAGAAATGCGCGTCTTCGCGGGCGCGTTGGTTCCACTCTTCGCGCATGCGTTCGGATATGTTCGGATCACTCATCGGTGCAGATGTTTCCTTGGATAGTATTGCTGGCGAGCTTGACTCCCGGGGCGGCCTGAATGCAGCGCGTTTTCATTTTCCAACCGGAGATCGTATTTCCTTCGATCCGGTTGCTGGTCGCGGGCGCGGGATGCTCCGCGTGGCTGCCGAGGTAGATTCCTGTTTCGAGCACTTCCGGCTCGCCAAGCGCCGAGCAGCCGAATTGCGCGCGATTCTCGTTGCAACGCGCAGTGTTGATGCGCAGCAACCGATTGCGGAGGATGCGATGCCCTGTTCCGATCAGGTAGATGCCGCCGAACTTCATGCCGTTCAGCTCGTTGGCTTCGACCAGGATGTTCTGGGAATGCATGTCGATGTTTGCATTGTTGAAAACGATGCCGAAGTGGCCGAAGGGATAGTCCTCGGGCTTGCCGCGATTGATGCAGATGTTCGCGCGGACGGTCCCGTCGTGGAATCCATCGAGATCAATGCATTTTCCGTTGATCTCTTCGAAAGTGTTGTGCTCGTATGTGGAGTTTTCCACGTTGCCGGCGGTATCGATGCCGACCGGCGTGCCCTGGTTCTCGATGTCGGCAATTTCGTTGGGGAATCCGATGCGCCGGCCGTGGTTCCCGCTGACCTCGACGTCCACGGCATGGCCAACCTGGATCGCATCACGGCCGATCTCGGAAAATTGATTGTTCCTGATTTTGCCGCCTCGATTGCGCGGCGAGCCGTAGCGCGAGTGCGTCCAAACCGCATTGCCGGCGATATTTTCGAAGGTTGAGTCCGCGATTGTGAATGAGTCTGTGCCTTCTTCGAACAAAAGGCCGCCGGTTGTATTGTTGCGCTTCAGGGCATTGAGCGAGCCGCTGTCGTGGACACGCAGATGATCGAGCAGGACATCGCGCGAGTGATTCACGAGCACGGCAAAGCTCGAGATGTTTGCGAACTCCACGTGATCGAACTCGATTCCGACGCCGTCTTCGATAAGGACACCGTTATTCAGAAACGATTCGGCAAAGGTTTTGTCCGATTTCGCCATCGGTTGAGGCCTAGCGAGCGCTGGGCGATTGCCGTCGATCGCGAAGTTCGAAAACTTGATTTTCCGGCACCCGCGGCAGCTCAGATTCGCGCGGCCATGGAAGTTGGCAGATGCGCGCAGCACTGTATGATCGCCGCCCAGGATATTCAGATCATGCGCGCCGTCGGGAATCTTCAGCTCTGACGAGATCTCGGTCGTGCCCGCTGGCAAGTGAAAAATCCCCGTGGATGGGATCGTGAGAGCGGCGAGAAAGAGCAGGACCAAGCCATTATTTTATCGAGCTGAGCGCTACCGGCAGGCGGCGCAGGGCGGAGCCGGCCCTCCGCTTCTTCTGGCTTAACAACGGCGGTCCGCTCAGTTGTGCCGGGGTTAATGTAGAGACATGGCTATTGAATTTCGCGGGGTAGATTTCGCTCCGCTGCGCAACCTGAACGTTTCGGCTCCGGACCGCGCGGTGATCGGCATCATCGGCCAAATGGGTTCCGGGAAAACTGTTCTTCTCCGGCTCGCAGCGGGGCTTGAGAGGCCGTCGGCCGGATCGGTCGTTTTCGCGGGATCCGTGCGGCGCTACTCAGGCGCATGCGACGCGCTCGAATTATCGCCAGTGCAATTGCTGTCACTCGATCAGACGCTCTCGAAACTGGATGCTCTGGCACTCGCCCAGGCTCTAGTCGCGATCGATCGCCTTCGAAGCGATGGCGCGACTGTGTTGATCGCATCGCATGACTCGCACCTGCTGCGCCAGGTCTCCGACGAAGTCTGGTGGCTCGATGAAGGCAGGCTGGCAGGTCGCGGCGATCCGGGCGAAGTGCTCGACGCCTACCAGAATCACATCGTCGAAGAGTTCCGCGCCTGGGGAGGAACGCAGTCGAACCCCCTGCGGACCACACTGCGGCGCGGCGACGGACGCGCTGAGATCGTCTCGATCGAAACGCTGGGCGAGTCCGGCGCTCCGAGCTTGGTTTGGCGAAGCGGCGAGCCGGTCGCTGTACGGGTGGTCGTGCATTATCTGGACACTGTTGAGGAACCTGTGATCGGGATCATGATTCGCACCCGCATCGGCTTGAACGTCTACGGCACAAACACGGAACTCGAGCGGCGCGCGAACGGCAGACTCGCCGCAGGCGACCAATTGGAAGTGACTTTTCGATTTCGCTGCGATTTGTGCCCCGGTGAATATACCGTCACATCAGCTTCGCACGATGCCGACGGTACCGCGCACGATTGGATCGATGACGCTGTCGCGGTGGTTGTCGCGGATTCGCGCTACACCGCGGGCGTGGCGAATCTGCGC
>DASQJA010000174.1:0-3033 GCA_035631275.1 Bryobacteraceae bacterium | reverse complement strand
GTTTTGCAGGCACTCTGCCCCTTGCACGAGTTTCCTCCCAGACATTTTACCTGCGGAGCGCCACTGGAATCGCCGGCCGCACTTGCGATGCTCCCCGCAAACAGCACTGCAACCGCGGTCGCAAGGACGGCTCCGGTTAGTCTCGTTTTGCTCATCGTGCACTCTCCTTTTCGAATTTGGCCAAGTTCCTGCTGGGTTCAGGTCTCGCGGCTGAGCCGAAGTTCCCGGCTGCGCGAAGAGTACTATACCCATACCTCGAGTGTCTAAACTGCATATCCCGCAAGGCTATTCCTGATTCCTCCAAAATCGAGGCGCCCGCTCTGCCAAGCCATACGGGCGCCAGGCTCGGGTCAGATTGGAAACCGTCGGGTTTTTGGGAACTTTCTCAGCGGACCCAAGATTTTACCTGTGACGGATGCTATGGTTTTGAACTCCCATTATGGCGGCCAAGCGTGCGACCGGTGCGGAGAAACGCAAGCTGTTCGAGGCGGAGGCGCTTCCGCATCTCGACGCCGTGTATGCGATGGCGGTGCGGCTGGTGCGCAACCCCGACGATGCGAACGACCTGTTGCAAGAGACCGTGCTGCGCGCGTGGCGTTTCTTCGATCAGTTTCAGCCCGGGACCAATTGTCGTGCGTGGTTGCTCACTATTTTGTTCAACAACTTCCGCAATGGCTACCGCCGCGCAGCGCGCGAGCAACCCGCATCGGCAACCGGCGACTTCGATCATCGGCTGGAAACGGCCAGTCTTTCGGACGAGCCCCCGGAGGCAAATCCCGAAACCGCAGTTTCCGCGCGATCGATGGATCGCGAAGTGGAAAGCGCCTTCAACTCGATGCCCGACGAATTTCGCTCGGCCTTGTTGCTCATCGATGTCCAGGAACTCAGCTACCGGGAAGCCTCGCAAGTGCTGGAGGTCCCGGTGGGCACCATCAAGTCGCGGGTATCGCGCGGACGTACGCTGATGCGCCAGGCCCTGCTGTCGTACGCCAAGGATAGAGGGATAATCCGGGAATAATCTGGTCTTGACACCAATGGATCGCAGGCTTAACTCCGAGACGATGCCGCTTTGCGGGAGCTCAGCGTTGCGGCGCTGACTATCAGAGGGGAATCGGTCAGAAGCTAATCGGGTGGATTGCGGCACTTACATAGAGCATTACCTTTCGGCGCATGCCGACGGCGAGTTGACTGACGACGAACTCCGGGTCGCGGAGGAACATGTTGCCGGATGCGCGGCATGCCGCGAGCGCCTGGAGGAAGAGCGCACGCTCAAGCGGACTCTGCACGAACATCTCGGCGCGCTCAAAACGCCCGCCCCGGTTCGCGAACGGATTCGCGTGGCACTGGATCGTGAACAGGCAACCGAATCCGTGGTCGGGTCGAGCCCGGCCGTCCGAGGTTCCTGGCAATCGAAGTGGTTGCGTCCCCGCGTATGGGTGCCCGGCGCAATCGCGGCGCTGCTGGTAATCGGTTTGACCACGCTGAGCACGTTCTCGCCTCCCAAACATCCGGCCGCGCAACCGGATCAAGCGTTGGAAGAAGCATTCTCAACCGATTCGGTGCCGCTGTTTGATCAGGCGGTTCACCACCTCGAGGGTTTTGAGAAAAAGTTCGAGCCCAACGTGCCATCCGGAAGCCCCGCCGACATTTCGGATGCTTACCTGGGTCACAAGATGCCGGGCTACCTATGGAACTTCGGTCCCTCCGGATTTCAACTCGCGGGCGGCCGCCTTGAGAGGTTGCCCGGCGGTGACCTGGTTGCGTACACATTCTACCGCGGCGACAAGGGCGGCATTCTGTGCACCTACGAACACTTCCAGGGGACGTTTCCCACCGGCCCGATCCACGAAACCCAGGAGCACTCCTATTACGTGTACAAGGGCTACTCGATTTGCGTGAGCAAATATCCGCGTGGTGACTTCGTCTGCATCCTCATAGCCCATCGCCCGATCGACGAGTTCATGCAGACCATCGCCGACTCGTCAATGTGAAGTCGGGACTAGCCCGGATTCCCTTTCGAAGTAGAGCGCCCTCGACCTTCCGCACCCGAGGTGAAGGCGGCGGCGCTTTTGGTCCGCCTCCGCAGTCGAAACCAAACGCCATCGCAAGGAACGCCAGGAGCCGACCCTGAAAATTCGCCCGACGGCGGGTGGAATCCCTGCGCACCGGGGTGGCGGAAACCCACGGACAGAAATACCAAAGGACCCGGCATCCAATCCGGGCTCAAGCCTGGGCGGGGGTTACGAACGAAGCCGCGCTTTAGCGCTCCGCGAGCGCGGAGATCCGCTCGGCTTCACGTTCCTTGGCATCAAACAGGTGGAGTTGATGAGGCTCGCTGCGGCGCGGAATCTCCACCGGGTAATTCCCCGTGAAGCACGCGTCGCAGAACTCCTCGCGCCCGCTGTTGATGAACGAATAGAGCCCTTCCCAGCTGAGATAGCCCAGCGAGTCGGCTCCGATGTAACGGCGGATTTCCTCGACCGAGTGCGACGAGGCAAGCAGTTCCTCGCGAGTCGGCGTATCAATTCCGTAGAAGCACGAATGGGTAGTTGGAGGCGCGGCGATTCGCATGTGCACTTCGCGCGCACCCGCCTCGCGCAGCATCGGTATGACCTTGCGTAAGGTAGTACCTCTCACGATCGAATCTTCGATCAACACGATGCGCTTGTTGCGCAGCAGCTCGGCCACCGGATTAAACTTGATTTTGACGCCGAAATGCCGAATCGACTGGCGCGGCTCGATGAAAGTACGGCCCACGTAGTGGCTGCGCACCAAACCCATTTCGAAGGGCAGGCCGGATTCTTCGGCGAACCCAAGTGCCGCCGCGTTTCCCGCGTCCGGAACCGGAACCACAATATCGGCCTCGGCGGGACACTCCCGTGCCAGCGCGCGGCCCTGCGTCTTTCGCACCTGGTAGACGTTACGTCCATACAGCAGGCTGTCGGGTCGTGCGAAGTAGACGTATTCGAACACGCATCGCTTCGGTGGCGTAGGCGCGAAGGACTTTATCGAGCGGACTCCATTTTCGTCGAT
>DASQJA010000173.1:0-3838 GCA_035631275.1 Bryobacteraceae bacterium | reverse complement strand
CCCATGGGAGTCACCGCGATCGCCTTCCTGCTGTTCGCGGTAGCGGCCTATCTCGTCTTGATCGGCGGCACCATGCTGCTGTCGCCGGGCAGCATTGGCATGCGCTCGGGCGCGCCGCTGCTGGGCGGGCTCGAAGTCGCCGGCCCTTACATGTTTCTGCTCACCGGAACAGTCGCGGCATTACTCGGATGGGGGCTGCTACGCCTCAATAACTGGGCTCGACGGGCGGCGGCTCTTCTGGCCATTTTTGGGATTGCGATGCTGGTCCCCAGCGTCTCGGCCGCAGTGATCAGCTTTCACGGATCGGCGCTGGCCTGGGGTGGGCTTGGAGTCATCGTCCGCGTGATGATCGCGTGGTATCTCTACCAGCGGCCCGTCATCGATATTTTCGAGCAGGCGTGAGCTTCCGACGAGCTGGAATTTTTGCGTTACCAGCGACGAGGCAAGCCCAATTTTGCGTTGCCGCCGATGCGCACTCAATGGGCAACCTTCTGCTTCGCGGCGGTTAGTTTGCGGGTCCAGCAAACAGCAGCAGATTCCCATCCGGATCTTTGACGACGAAATTTCTGGCGCCCCAAGGCTGCTTCTTCAGTTTCTGGTGAAAGGGAACGCCCGCGGACTGAAACTCACGAAACAGCAACGTGAGGTCGTGGGCGGTGGCGACCGTCATCGATACGGATAACAGTTCTTCGCGAGCGCGGGTCGTCGAGTCGATTACGGGCCCCTCGACAAACCGGAGATTAAGCCGTGCCGCAGCGCGACCGACTTGCGCATAGCTGGGAGGGTTGCCGTAACTGAATACCAGCGAAAATCCCAGCTTTTCACAGAAAAACTTGCAGGATCGTTTGATATCGGCGACAAGCAGTTGCGGCTCCGCCCCGACAATGATCGCTTGGGAGGGCGACGCCTTCAGTTGGCGGGGCGTGGTGCCGGATTTATTCATGTTGGTCATCACACCCTACTGCCCCTTATCCATGTTCCACATCACCCGCGAGAACTTCCACGAGCCATCCGGCTGCCTTTGCAAGATCCGCAATCCTTTTGCGCGAAAGCTTTTGACCTCGCCCTTCTCCGATTCCTTGTAGCTGGCTTCAAACGTATCCCATTCGAACGCCCAGTCGCCGCGGATCTGCAGGTCTTTGATCTCGGGCTTGTAGCTGAGAATCTTCATCTCGGGATGCGCCGCCTTGTCCTGCTCGTTCCCGGCAAGAATCGCCTTCCTGCCGATTACCGGTGCGTTGTCCGGTTCCAGCAGGACTGCATTCTCGGTAAAAAGATCAGCCAAGGCTTTCGGGTCTTGCGTCAGCGTGGCGGCAACGTCTTGCTGATGCAGCTGCTCGATAGCGGCGCGAGCGTCGTCGGCAGGGGCGGCGTTTGCTTTGAGATGGGAGATGCTAAGCAGAACAGCAATGCACGCGAGCGCAGCCATACGCCAGCTGAGAGTTTTGTTCAAGGCGTCCTCCGCAGAGGACCGAATCTACCACGATTTTTGGTGGGAGTTGTGACAGCGCTGGGCAGGAGAACCCTACGCTGAGCGCAGTCGAAGGATGATTGACTTACCACACAGGCACGGAGTCACAGAGAACTGCAAATCAGGAAAATTGTATTTTCCTCTGTGTCTCTGTGGTGAAAGAAAACGGGACGGGTCGGCGCAGGACCCGCCCGGAAACGTTACCGCGCCTTCACCGGCTCGCGTTCGCCCACGCGCTTGCTGACTTTGAAGGTCAGTTTGCCGATTTTCTTGTCGGCGTCGACGATCACGTGATCGCCGTGAAGCACTTCGCCGTCAAGGATCTTCATGGCCAACGGATCCTGGATCAGCTTCTGGATGGCGCGCTTCAGCGGCCGGGCTCCGAAGTTTGGATCGTAGCCTTCGGTGAACAGCAGATCCTTGGCGCCGTCGGTGAGTTCCAGCGAGATCTTTCGCTCGGCCAGCAGCCGGCGCAGGTCTTCGAGGCGCAGCTCGATGATCTTCACCAGCTGTTCTTTGCCCAGCGGCCGGAACACGATGATGTCATCCACGCGGTTCAAGAACTCCGGACGGAAGTGCCCGTGCAGGGTCTCCATCACCTGCTCGCTGGCGCGCTCGAAGGCCTCGTTGGTGGTGAGGTTTTCGGCCACCAGGTACGACGACCCCAGGTTCGAGGTCATGATGATGACCGTGTTCTTGAAGTCGACGTGACGGCCTTTGCCGTCGGTGAGCCGCCCGTCGTCGAGAATCTGCAGCATGATGTTGAACACGTCGGGATGCGCCTTCTCGATCTCGTCGAACAGCACCACCGCGTAGGGCCGGCGGCGGATGGCTTCGGTCAACTGCCCGCCTTCGTCATAGCCTACGTATCCCGGAGGCGCGCCGATCAGCCGGGCCACGGCGTGTTTCTCCATGTACTCCGACATGTCGATGCGTACCATGGAGCGCTCGTCGTCGAACATGAACTCGGCCAGCGCGCGGGCCAGTTCGGTCTTGCCCACGCCGGTCGGACCCAGGAAGATGAAGGAGCCGATCGGGCGCTTGGGGTCGCTCAACCCGGCGCGCGAACGGCGAATTGCATTCGATACCCGCTCCAGCGCCGCATCCTGTCCGACGACGCGGTGGCGCAGCCGCTCTTCCATGTTGACCAGCTTCTTCACTTCGCCTTCGAGCATCTTCGAGACCGGGATGCCGGTCCACTTCGAAACGATGCGGGCGACGTCTTCCTCGTCCACTTCTTCCTTGAGCATGCGCTGCGCGCCCGACTTTTCCATCTGCGCGGTCAGCTTCTTCAGCTCTTCTTCGGTCTGGCGAATCAGCCCGTAGCGGATTTCGGCGACGCGCTGCAGGTTGCCCTTGCGCTCCTCCGCCTGCTCTTCGGTCTTCAACTGGTCGAGCCGCTCTTTCAGGGCACGCTGCTTCGAGATCAGCTCTTTTTCCTGTTTCCACTTCGCCTTGAGCGCATTCGACTGCTCGCGGATTCCGGCCAGCTCTTTCTCGATGGCGGCCAGCCGCTCGCGCGAGTTGGGGTCGTCCTCTTTCTTGAGCGCCTGCTTCTCGATTTCGAGCTGCGTCGCCCGGCGCTCCAACTGATCGATTTCGGTCGGCAACGAATCGATCTGGATGCGCAGCGAAGAGGCTGCCTCGTCGATCAGGTCGATGGCCTTATCCGGGAGAAAGCGGTCGGAGATGTAGCGATGCGAGAGCGTGGCCGCAGCCACAATCGCCGAGTCCTTGATGCGCACGCCATGGTGGACTTCGTACTTCTCCTTCAGGCCGCGCAGGATGGCGATGGTGTCCTCGACATTGGGCTCGCCCACGAAGACGATCTGGAAGCGCCGCTCGAGCGCCGCATCTTTTTCGATGTGCTTGCGGTACTCGTTTAGCGTGGTCGCGCCGATCGCGCGCAACTCGCCGCGGGCTAGCGCCGGCTTCAGCATGTTCGAAGCGTCAATCGCGCCTTCGGCTGCGCCCGCGCCGACCAGCGTGTGCAGCTCGTCGATGAACAGGATAATTTGACCGTTGGAGTCCTCGATTTCTTTCAGCACCGCTTTCAGCCGGTCTTCGAACTCGCCGCGGTACTTTGCACCCGCCAGCATGGCGCCCAGGTCGAGCGCCACCACGCGCTTGTTCTTCAGAATCTCCGGCACGTCGCCGGAAACGATGCGCTGCGCCAGGCCTTCCACGATGGCGGTCTTGCCAACGCCGGGCTCGCCGATCAGCACTGGGTTGTTCTTGGTGCGCCTTGAGAGCACCTGGACGACGCGGCGAATCTCTTCATCGCGCCCGATCACCGGATCGAGCTTGCCGCGCCGCGCCTGTTCGGTCAGGTCGCGGGCATAACGCTCCAGCGCCTGGTACTTCGCC
>DASQJA010000172.1:0-2629 GCA_035631275.1 Bryobacteraceae bacterium | reverse complement strand
CGGCATGGATTCGGGGCACCAAACCGCAGGCCCGCGCCGCTCTCAGTATTCGCCGGGCCTGGGTTACGCTGAAGGCGCCCCGATCGCAAAAGACGTCACAAAACTCAGCAAGCCCGGCCGTCGCGACAGTCGGGATCCAAGCGCGCACCAGAAGGTCAACGAACGCATCTGCGCACGTGCGATATTCGGCCGGCAAAACGTGCGCTCCGAGGAATGTCTGCACGATGTCCAGGGGCTGGTCTTGGTGTAATTGTTGGACGGTACAGAGAATTTTTAGCTCGTTGGTCCAGTCCAAGCCATAACCGCTCTTCGCCTCGATTGTTGTGGTGCCGTGCGCTGCGAACTCGCGCAGATGCGCGCTGGCGCGCTCGGCAAGCGTTCTTTGCGAGCAGCGGCGCACGGCGTTAACGGTCGCGCGAATCCCGCCGCCGGCCTGCGCGATTTCACGGTAAGTTTTGCCGGAGATGCGCTGCTCGTATTCGCCCGCTCGGCTGCAAGGGAAACCCAGATGCGTGTGTGAGTCGATGAAGCCGGGGAGGGCTACGCGCCCTCCGAGCTCCAGCTTTTGGGCCTGGCGCGCCTCCCGCAGCCGTTCAATCTTGCGCCGCTTCCCGACGGCAAGGATGCGATCGTCGCGAACGAGCATCGCTCCATCGCGTATTATGCCGAGTTCGCGCAGCGCCCGGCCCCGGCGCGGCACAGGTCCACGCAACGTCAGCAGCTCCGAGCAGCCGGTGATCAGCCAATCTGGCACAGCAGGGGGAACGATACTAGCGCTCGAGTAGCGAAATAGCTACTCCCTGGGCGTCGGCCCCGCCATCGGAATTCTTATCCCGCATTTGGCTGCAAAGCCGATCGCTTCCGGATAACCGGCGTCAACGTGTCGCGCAACGCCAATGCCTGGATCGTTTGTAAGCACCGGCTCGATCCGCGCGGCCATTTCGTGGGTTCCATCCACGACGAGTACTTGTCCAGCGTGCAATGAGTAGCCGATCCCGACGCCTCCGCCGTTGTGAATAGAAACCCAACTCGCGCCGCTTGCCGTGTTGAGAAGTGCATTGAGGAGCGGCCAGTCGGCCACCGCGTCGGAGCCATCGCTCATGCTCTCGGTTTCGCGAAACGGGGATGCTACCGAGCCACAATCCAGATGATCCCGCCCGATCACGATTGGCGCCTTCAATTCGCCGCGCGCAACCAGCTCGTTCAGGGCCAGCCCGAATTTTTCGCGTTCGCCGTAGCCGAGCCAACAAATACGCGCTGGCAGACCCTGAAACCGCACGCGTTTTTGCGCGAGCGCGATCCAGCGGCAGAGAATTTCGTCATGCGGGAACATCTCGGTGACCAGCTTATCTGTTCGATAAATGTCCGATGCTTCGCCGGAAAGCGCGGCCCAGCGAAACGGCCCTCGTCCCTCGCAAAACAGCGGTCGAATAAACGCAGGAACGAAGCCGGGAAAATCGTACGCGTTCTTGACCCCCTGCTCGTAGGCGAACGTGCGGATGTTGTTGCCGTAGTCGAATGTGATCGCGCCGAGTTTTTGCAGGGCGAGCATCCCTTCGACATGCTTGGCCATCGACTCGAGCGCGCGCTTGCGATAACTGTCTCGATCAGCCCTGCGTAGCTCCGCCGCTTGTGCCGCATCGAGTCCCTGTGGGATATACCCTCCGATGGGATCGTGCGCGCTGGTTTGGTCGGTAAGCAGGTCCGGCACGATCCCGCGGCGAGCGAGCTCGGGAATCACATCCGCACAATTGGCGACCAGCCCAACCGATGTAGCCTCGCGCGTCCGCACCGCGTTCTTGAGAATCCGCAATGCCTCGTCAAGATTGTTGACCATCAAATCGCAGTAGCCGGTTTTGACGCGACGCTTGATGCGCTCAGGGTCGACGTCGATGCCCAAAAATGCCGCTCCGTTCAAAGTGGCCGCTAGCGGTTGCGCGCCTCCCATTCCCCCCATACCGCCGGTGACGATCAGCCTGCCTGCCAGGTCGCCGCCGAAGTGCTTCCTTCCCGCCGCAGCAAATGTTTCGTAGGTACCCTGAAGGATGCCCTGCGTCCCGATGTAAATCCAGCTGCCCGCGGTCATCTGGCCGTACATCATTAGGCCTGCGCGATCGAGCTCATCGAAGTGTTTCCAATCGCTCCAATGGCCCACCAGATTCGAATTGGCAATGAGAACGCGCGGTGCGTAGACATGTGTGCGAAATATGCCGACGGGTTTACCCGATTGTACGAGGAGCGTTTCATCATTTTGGAGAGTGCGCAGCGAATCGATGATCGCGTGAAAACATTTCCAATTGCGTGCCGCCTTGCCACGTCCGCCGTACACGACCAGTTCTTCTGGGCGTTCGGCAACCTCGGGATCGAGGTTGTTCATCAACATGCGCAGTGCACCTTCCTGCTGCCAGCTTTTGCAGGAAAGGGTGGTGCCCCGCGGCGCACGCACCGGTTGATAACTGGCGGTTTCCTCCGCGACAAGCTTGGTCATTGGAGAGAGCTCCTGCCTGAAATCTTATCGCATAGTGGCGCAGGATTCACCGCTCCCATGGACGCCGGGCGCCGCTTGGGCTAGAGTTGCCCCAATGCCGCAAGATCCAGCTTCGATACCCAAATGCTTTCTTGAGGCGAT
>DASQJA010000171.1:0-3696 GCA_035631275.1 Bryobacteraceae bacterium | reverse complement strand
CAAAAAGCTTTCCTCTAGAACTGACCCAGAACTCGGCCCACGCGATCGAGGGGCACTACGAGGGAAAGGACGTCAATCTAGGCGAGGATTTCGTCGCCACCTATGATCTCGATCCGTCCGCGTCTGACACGCTCGAGGTTCTCGCCTATCGCAATCCGGTGAGCGCTCAACCTTCACCCACAGAAATGTCTCCAGTCCCGAGCACCAACGAACCCGGTTTCTTCGAGGCGGAGGCGTTACTGGGATTCCACGCGAAAGCAAACGACGGTCGTAGCATGACGGGCGATCTCCCCAAAACCGTGATCGTCCTGTTTGACACTTCTCTGTCCATGCAATGGGAGAAGCTTGAGCGCAGCTTTGAAGCTCTAGAAACCTTATTGCGCACGCTTCATGCGACGGATCGTTTTGGCCTGGTGCTGTTTAATTCCGCGACCGAACGGCTGCCGGTAACTGCGGCGAATCCAACCGACGTTCAGCATGCGCTGGAGTTGGTACGCGCCAGCCGCTTGCGTGCCGGTACGGATCTCGAGAAGGCGCTCGAAACCGGACTCGACGAAGCCGCTTCGCCGGACATCAAGAATGCGTATTTGGTGCTGTTAAGTGATGGCGGCGCGACTCGCGGCCCGATTCAGAACCGCAAAATCGCCGCCTGGTACGAGTCCGCATGGAAGCGGCTGCCCGATGCCGAGCGCCCGCATACCTACATTCTCGCAATCGGCGACGACGCCAACCTGCCGCTCCTGCGCATGCTCGCACGCAATGATGGAGTTCTCGAACAGGTGCTCTCGACCGAACCGATGGAATTCAAGCTGAATTCGTTCCTTTCGAAGATTGGCCGCAGTCCGGTGGGAGAACTCGGATTGGGAATGGACCCGGCAAATGCCGTAGATAGTGTCTATCCTCTCGAGGACTCGAGCTTCTCCGGTTCCCTCGCCTCCTGGGTCGGGCGCTATGACAAGCCCCAGGAAACGGTAAGCTTCAAGGTTCACGGTCTGCGCGATGGCTTGCCCGTCGACCTTTCGACGGTCGCCAAGCTTCCCCGAGAGTCATTCGATCACCCGCAATTGCCGCGTCTGTGGGCTCGCGCCCGCGTCGACGCCTTGCTCGAAAAGATCGAGCGCGAAGGCGAGGATCAGGCGACCGTCGACGAGATCATTCGTTTGGCGCGCCAGTACAAGTTCGTGACGCCTTATACGTCGTTCCTCGCCGTGCCCAGAGCTCTGCTGCGCCCACGCGTGATCCGCCCGGGCGATCCCATTCTTCGAGTCAAAACCGATGCGTCCATCCATTCGGTCATTGCGCTGTTTCCCTTCGGACTGGTCGAGCCGCTGCGCTACCTTTCGGCCGAGGATGTGTGGCAAACGCGTTTTCTCGCGCCCCCGGACCTCGCGGACGGGACCTACACTGTTCGCCTGATCTTGCGCGATGGTCTTGGGCATACCTATCGGGAATCGAAAACTTTTGTGATCGCCAGTAAGCCGCCGGTGGTGGATGTGAGGTTGGAAGGCAAGCGCTTCCAGCGCGGCCAAGCCGTGACTCTTAACGTGCGTGCGTCCGAGAGTACGCGCACGCTGGTGGCCCGGCTCGAAGGAGCGGCTCCGGTCGAGTTGCATTGGGACTCGAAGGCCGGCGCGAATACCGGGCAACTCCTGATTCCCGCCGAGGAGATTCCTGGCAACTACCAGCTGACCGTGACCGCCGAAGACATTGCCCACAACGTCGCCACCCAGGAGGTGCCCATTGAAGTGCTTCCTTGAGCGGCGGAATTCAATTCTGGTCGCGGCCTTGGTTTTGGCGATGTTCGCCACGCTGTCCGCGGTTGGCGAGCTGCCCTCGTGGATTCGCAATGTGGAATCGACTAGCGCACTCGAAGCAGTGTTCTTCCGCATGATGTCGCTCGAACACGGTGCCGTGGCTTTTCGTCGCCCGCCGCGCGAAACTCGGCCGGAGCTTACCAACTTGATCAAGGCGCAGCCTGCGAACGCCGAGATGTATTCTCTGCGGGCGTTGGAAGATGAGCAGCAGCTGGACTTTACCGCAGCGGAGGCCGATTGGAAAGCGTACGCGGCGCGCTCGTCAGATAAGGTCAACCCGCAAGCTGCGCTGGCCGATTTCTATCATCGGCGGCTGCGCCCGGCCGATGAAATCAACGCGCTCACGGCCATCTCGAACGCCGGGCCTCAAGCCGAGGAGAAACTCACTCCGGTCGATCAACAGCGCTCCTGGCGAGCCTTCGAGCGCATCTTCGGCGTCATAGAGGAGCAGGGACTTTCGAAAGATGATTCGGTCAGAGAGTATCAGGCCTGGATTCGAAGCTATCCGCTCGAGCCGTCGCTCTACTCGCGATTTCTCGCATTTCTCGTAGCCGAGAAAGAGTTCACCCTTGCCGCGCAGGTGATCGCCAACTATCAGAAACAGTTCCCCTCCGATCAGATCTTCCCCGTCAAAGCTCGAGCCATGCTGGAATACCGGCGCACGTCGGTCGACGCGGGCCTGTCCGTCTACGAGCGAAGCTTCGAGCCGCTTTGGGATGCCGCACTAGTCAAGAGCTATTTCGATCTGCTTCGCGAGACCGGCAACCTCCGTAATTTTCTTGATCGGGCGCGCGCCGCGCTTCGACGGAATCCTGAAGACCTGAATGCTACCGCTCGCGTGTTCTATTACTACCAGCAGGAAGCGAAACTTCAGGCGGCGGACGAAGCCATTACCGAGTTCCGCCAGCACAAAGAGGCTAGGCAATCGGCATGGACGTCGGATGAGCTTTACGTTTGCGCCCGCCTGCTCGAAGACATTCACTTCTACCCGGAATCCGCGCGCTATTACTTTGCGCTCTACAACAGCCAGGGGTCGCCGAATGCGCAAGAACAAGCTATCGCCGGACTGACCGACATTCTGCTAACCGCTCCAGAGATGCCGATTCGCTTTGGTTCCGGCGAACTCTCCATGTACCGCGACATCGGCACCATGGATCGGGGACCCGGATATCTGAACGGAATTCTTTCCCTCATCCTGAACACCACTGAGCCCGCTACAAAGTATTCCGAAGAGGAGCAGAAGGCGGTTGGGTACTTTCATCGTTCCCGCGCCGCCGAGTTGCTTCGTCTTCTCGATACCCGATTTCCTCATTCCGTACGGCGGCCGGAGCTGCATGCGAAGCTGCTCGAGTTCTATGCCGCCTCAGGCGAGAGCGACGCCGTGATTCAAGGCGGAGGCGAGTTCCTGGCAAATTTCAACGACGCGCCGCAGCGAACTCAGGTGGCTTTGCTGATGGCCGACGCCTATGCGCGCCTTAAGGACACGGCCCACGAGTTCCGAATTTACGACTCGGTGCTTGGGGAACTCGCGTCGGCCGCCGAGAATGTGCCTCTGGGCGAGGCGACGGTCGACTCCGCTCCCCGATATCCTCAGACGGGGGATGGCGATGGCCAAGACCAGAGCAACCAGTCCGAAAGGGAAGAGCAGCGAGGGACTCCGCATCAGGCATTTCAGATCGCATCCAATCGTCCATCGCCAGCGGCCGGTGGAGCGCGTTCGCCGGAATATGCTCGCGTGCTCGAGCGCTATCTCGCCCGACTGGTCGAGATGAAGCAAATTCCCCGCGCCCTGGCCGTCTTAAGCGCCGAGATCGAGCGCAATCCCGATGATCCCGGCCTCTATGAGCGCCTGGCCGTATTCCTGGATCAGAATCGTTTGGGA
>DASQJA010000170.1:0-5028 GCA_035631275.1 Bryobacteraceae bacterium | reverse complement strand
GCGCTCGAGCACGAGCGAAAAGCTGCGCCGACTCCGATCTTCGCGCTGACCGCGCACGCCTGGAAGCATGCCGAGGAACGCAGTTTTGCGGCCGGCTGCACGGCCCATCTTACCAAGCCGCTCAAACGGAGCACACTGCTCGAAGCCATCGAGAAGTTTGTGCCGGAGCTGCGTGCGGAACGTGCCACGGCGCACTTGTCCGTGGAACCGTGGCTCCAGCCGGTGATCGGCAAGTATCTCGAGAATCGTCGCGCGGATGTCGGAAAGCTGCACGCGGCGCTGAAGTTGGGCGATTATTCCACCGTTCGATTGCTCGCGCACCAGATGGCGGGAAGCGGCGGAGGATATGGGTTCGAGCGAATTTCTGAGATTGGCGCAGCGCTTGAGGAGGTTGCGCTGGCCTGCGATGCCGGCCGAATGAGAGCCGGCATTGAGGATCTCGATCGCTATCTGTCGTCGGTGGAAGCGGCTATGCGTCCGTGACGCAGCCGCGGCTCGCGCTCGCGACCAAGCGAATGTACTTGGCCAATGTGCCGCGCTTGGCTTTGAGCTCGGGTGCGGTCCAGGCGCTGCGGCGGGTAGCGAGTTCCTGATCGGAGAGCGCGACCGACAGCGTGTTCTTTTCGGCGTCGATGGTGATGCGGTCGCCGTTATGGACGAGCGAGATCGGACCGCCGTCCTGCGCCTCAGGCGTGATGTGTCCGACGATGAAGCCGTGCGAGCCGCCGGAGAAGCGGCCGTCAGTGATCAGCGCGACGTCCTTGCCGAGTCCCGCGCCCATCACGGCGGAAGTCGGCGTAAGCATTTCGGGCATGCCGGGCCCGCCTTTCGGCCCTTCGAAACGGATGACGATCACATCGCCTTTCTCGATTTGCTTTTGCTCCAAAGCGTGGAGCATCTCTTCTTCCGAGTTGTAGACCTTTGCGGGTCCGGAAAATTGCAGACCTTCTTTGCCGGTGATTTTCGCCACCGCGCCATCCGGGGCGAGATTGCCTTTGAGGATCTGAATATGGCCGGTTGGTTTGATCGGGTCGCTGAGCGGATGAACGATCTTCTGGCCTGCGGACAGTGCAGGCAGCGCAGCCAGGTTCTCGCGCACGGTTTTGCCCGTGACGGTGATGCAGTCGCCGTTGAGCAGGCCGGCATCGAGCAGCAGTTTCATGACGGCCGGAATTCCGCCCACGCGATGGAGATCTTCCATGACGTACGCGCCACTGGGCTTGAAGTCGGCGATCAACGGTACGCGGTTGCTGACGCGTTGGAAATCGTCGATCTCAAGCTTGACGTTGACGGAGTGCGCCATCGCGATCAGGTGGAGCACGGCGTTGGTCGAGCCGCCGAGGGCGCTAACCACGACCATGGCGTTTTCGAACGCGTCGCGTGTCATAATTTCGCGCGGTTTCAAGTCAAGCTGCAGGAGATTGCAGATGGCGGCGCCCGCGCGGAAGCACTCGTCGAGTTTCAACGGATCTTCGGCCGGCGTGGAAGAACTGTAGGATAACGACATGCCCAGCGCTTCAATGGCCGACGCCATGGTGTTGGCCGTGTACATTCCGCCGCACGCGCCCGCGCCGGGACAGGAATGGCGAACGATCTCGCTGCGTTGTTGTTCATTGATGCTGCCGGAAAGGAATTCACCGTAACTTTGGAACGCAGAGATGACATCCAGCTTGCGGCCATCGAGCGATCCGGCGCGAATGGTGCCACCGTAGATCATGAGCGACGGGCGATTCAACCGGCCCATGGCCATGACGCAGCCGGGCATGTTCTTATCGCAACCAGGAATGGAGATGTTGGCGTCGTACCACTGCGCGCCCATCACGGTTTCGATGGAGTCGGCGATCAGGTCGCGCGACTGCAAAGAAAAGCTCATCCCATCGGTGCCCATCGAGATGCCGTCGCTCACGCCGATAGTGTTGAAGCGGAACGCGACGAGTCCAGCGGCCTTCACGCCTTCCTTCACCTTCTCCGCAAGCCCGAGCAGGTGCATATTGCAGGGATTGCCCTCGTACCAAACGCTCGCGATTCCGACTTCCGGTTTCTTGAGATCGTCGCTGGAAAGCCCGGTGGCGTAGAGCATGGCCTGCGAAGCGCCCTGGGATTTCGGCTGCGTGATGTGCGAGCTGTATTTATTCAGTTGTGTCGGCATGGAAAACTCTGAGGGGTCCTGTACAGCACTGTAGCAACTTCTCGCGGAGGACTGCGCGCTAGCAGCCTGTGGTGAAACGGACTGCTAAGATCATGCGATGTCGATCGATGACTTTGTGAGGTGCAGCAAGGTGCGCCATGCTTTGACCGCCGATTTCCTGCGCGCAGTCCCCGAGGATGGATATGTGGGACTTCACGCCCGATCCGCCTGGGAAGATTGGGCGCGCACCGCACAGCATCGGATTGGCGCCGGCTTCGCGGCGTTTTGCAAGCAACTGCGGCACGTCGTCTGTGTGCGCGGTGTCTACACTGCCGCTCTGGCGACAAGAAACGGCGCGAAAGCACGAGCAATATGTCGGTCCGCTGACTCGGGAGGCGCTGCTCACCGCGCTTGACGACAAGCAGCAAAACTTGCTTCGCCACACTGGAAACCGTCGACATCGACGCGCCGATCGATTGGGACGGAACCCTTTTACCTTCGTGCAGTTTACGTGGGAGTTTGTGCAGCACGAGGCGATCCATCACGGTCAGTGGAGCGTCTATGCTTCGCTCGCCGGATTCGAAGGCCGCTCAGCCGGCGAACGTCGCGGGGCCTGTGAAGACTGACACGAAGGATCCTGCGACCCACACGAAGAACAGTGTTTAGCGCCGTTAAGTACGTCTCATCGGCTGCGCACGCTAGGTCGCCTGGGCTGCGGAGCGAATCAAGCGAACGATGTCGACGTCAGACAAGACGATCAAACCGTCCTCTAGCATGTTCTCAATCGCCTCGGCGGCAGCTTTGAGCTTCTCCTCCGATTCGACCACGGAGATCATGATCGGGAGATCTTTCGAGACGTGGAAGAAGCTCTGCTTGTGGGTGTGACCTTTGGCGCCGTAGCCGAGGATGCCCCGATAGACTGTCGCGCCCGAAATGTCCATCATGCGGAGCTGTTTCACGATGGCGTCGTAAAGCGGCTCGCCGTGCCAGCGGTCGGCTTCACCCAGGAAAATGCGCATCATCTTAGCCTTGCCGGCGATACGCGTGTGAGGCTGTTGGGGTTCTGGCGCGTGCTTGTCTTTGATCGCGGCTCTGACGATCATTGTGTCCTGAACTTCGATCAAACCGTCGGTGACCATGTCGTAAAGCGTGGGAAGAAGCTCTTCGACTCGCGCGGCGGTTTCGACGAATTCGATTCGGATGGGGAGATGTTCAGCCAGCACCTCGACTTTCGGCGTGTGCAGGACGCCATGCGCGCCGAACCCCGCCAACGCGCGCGTGGCGGTGGCGCCAGAGACCCCTTTGTTCATCAGGAAAGACAGGATGGATTCATAAAGCGGAGTCAGGTGCCGCTGGGTGTCTTCGTTGACGTAGATGGTTACTTTTTTCGCAGCGCCTCTTGCGAGCATGCAATGCCTCCTTTGCCGATCACGATTTTTTCCCATCATCGCCGGGCGGCGAGCAGGGCGCCGAGCCAGACCGCCGCGTATCCGAAGATCACGCTTCCGGCAGCGTTCAATCCCGCGAGCACCCAGCTTCCCCCGGTCACCAGGCTGAACGTCTCCCATTCGAAGCTCGAAAACGTGGTGTAGCCGCCGAGAAAACCGACTACGAGAACGAGCCGCCAATGGGGATCGGCTTGAAGCCGATCGGTGAAGAGCGTCATGAGGACGCCGATCAAGAAAGAGCCCGAAACGTTGATCACGAACGTGCCCCAAGGAAACCGCGGGCCGAGCCGGGTCATAATCGCGGTGCCGACGGCATATCGCGCGAGGCAGCCGGCGGCACCGCCGAGCATCACCATGATATAGCGATCCAAAGACGCATCTCCTATCCTCAGTAACTGCAAGTAAAACGGAGCGCGCGGGCAGCTTACTTTCCGCATCACGACGGCACCCGCGCGCCCTTTTCCGGGCTAAAGTTGTTCGGGAAATCGCTGAGGGCTGGCAGGCTCCTACAGCGCTTCCGCCATAGGAGTCATTGGTCGCTTGCGCGACGTTAAGCGGACTCCACCGCTATCGAACTAACTCAAGCATACAGCAGGAGGCCGGAAGGTCGCAAAGCTGCGCGCGCTAGCAAAATTGCGCCGGCAAACTCACCCCTTTATGCGCGACCTGCACCACCATGCCGGGAGCGATCTGCCAAACCGGCGCGCTGCAAACGGAGTGTCCTGGCAGGCGACTTGCACGCCATCCGATGTTAGAGAAGCCGGAAGGAGAATACTATGAATGTCCAGGTATCGAACGGTTCGGTTGCAGCCCGGCAGGCGCCGCTCGTATCTTTCCGCGCGAGCGGAGTTCGCCTTTCGGTACGCGGTGGTCGCAGCCGCTGCGGTCGCGTTTGTGATGACGATCAGCGGAGTGGCTGGTTTGTTTTGGTGGCAGAGGCTGCTCATGCTGATTGGCACGGTGATCGTTGGATGGGCGGTCCCCGTTCAGGGTTTTGGAGATTCGGCGTCTCGGCAAAGGGAAGGATGAGGTCGAAGAACTCGAGGATATCGATGCGTAACCCTCGCGGAACGTGTTAGTGGCGCCGCCGACCGGCGACGCTTGTGTGCACTAAGACTACGTGGAAAGCCAGGGGTTCGATCAGGGCCAGCTGACCTCGCGGATTCCGGATGGGACGCCGTTCATCGAGGAAATGCAGCGAGGACGCGCGAAGAAAGAGGTGCTGGCGAAATAAGGGCTGTCGATAGCCGAGTATTGCTAGCGCCCCGTGCTGCCCGTCGGGCCGCGGGATTTCGCCCTCGTCACCATGTCTTGCACATCCTGCAATAGCGACTGTGAATCCATCACAACTCCCGCGCGGATTGTGTACTTCACGGCCTTCAGATGAATGGCTTGGCCGTCCGCAGCCTGCCGCGTTGCGCCGGTCCCGTACATCACTTTGAAATCGTCCAG
>DASQJA010000169.1:0-7324 GCA_035631275.1 Bryobacteraceae bacterium | reverse complement strand
CGCGAATTCGAACCTGCGTGCGCCCATCGGTCAGGCGTTTGGATTCGACCCGTTCGAGCGCGTAGTGGATTTTCTGGCCGACAGGATTGCGGCCCCCTAGTGTTATGTTCTAACTAAGGATTTGCCACGCCGCGGCAACTCGGAACTCACGACCCAGGCGTCGGCACGAGTGCCCACGCGGCACGCACGAGCGCACGCGCCACGGCTTCAAATGTTGCCGTGCTTGCGCTCGTACGGGGTTTTCAGCAATTTCGCGGCTTCTTCCTGCGCGCCGCTGGTGTTGTCGCGCGTGCGGATGGCTTGGTTGTACTCGTTCACGGCCCGATCGCGCTGGCCAGAGACATCGAAGACGTTCCCGAGTTTGATGTGGCACCAGACCTCAGTCCACTTGGGTGTCAAGTCGCCATTGAGCGCCTGGCGATACTCGTTGGCCGCGGACTGAAAATTGTTCTGGAGGAAAAAGATCTCGCCCACGCGATAGTGCGCGAGTGAGCTATTGCGATTAACTTCGATCGCCTTCTGATATTCCTTCAACGCATCGCCCAGCTCGCCGATGGCTACGAACTGCTCGCCGCGTTTGATGGCGACTTCCGAGCGCATGGTAGAACTCCAGCGCAGTACACTGCCCGCCGGATCGATGGTCACAGACTTGGGTTTGCCGAAGGTGTCGATCGAGAACTCGGACGAGGTGCCGACTACATCCACGCGCTTGGTTTCCGGATTACCTTCCGTCTCGATTTTGATATCCACCGGCATGTGGAAGGTATCGAGGTCCTGAGAGATCTTGCCCATTACGCGAAAGCCCTGCGTGCCGCGGCGGAAAATCGTGTATTCCGTCTTGAACTCTGGCGCGCCGTTCGATTCGATCCACTGCACGAAGAAATACTGGAGGCTCTGGCCGTAAATTTGCTCGGCGGCCTTGCGGAAATCTGCGGTGCTCACCGATTGCCAGCCGTGATCGGCGGGAAAGCTGCTCATGAGCTTTGCAAAGCCGTCGGCGCCCAGAATGTTTCGCAACATATTGAGAATTGCCGCGCCCTTGCCGGCCGTGGTGGCCCACCATTCCGGGGAATAGTCTTCAAGACGGCTGGTTTGGATCAACGGCGGATTGTCCACCGTGAGCGCTTCGACATAGTTATCGTGGATGTCTTGCTCAAACGCCCCCGGGCCGTTGGTGTGTTCCTCCCAGAGCAGCTCGGCGAAGCGTGCGTTGCCGTTTTCGAGCCACATGTGGTCGCGACTGATCGGCGAAAGAAGGGTTTCCCACCACTGGCGCGAGATCTGATTCGCCAGCAGACGCGAAGCGACTGAGCTTCCGATCCCACGCGGCGAAAGAAAAATCACACCGGGCGCCGAGTAGCCGTTGGGCGTTCCATCTTCGGTCTCGATCAGCGTCAGATTGGCCTGCGGTGGCAGGCCGTAGAGACCGGTGAAGTAACTCATGATCTTTCCGGTCTCGTCGCCGTAAGCATTGGCCATGTTCTGGCGCTTGCGGAAATAGATCGAAGTGTTGACGCCCTGCGAATCGACGCGCACCGGATCGCCCTGAACGATCGCGATGCTGCCGGGGAACGAAGGCTTGCCGTACTGAAACGAAAACGCCGTTTTGTCAGCGCCAACCTTCTCGTTGTGCTCAATGCCGCCGGATATTACCTTGAAGCCTGAGGGCACCGTGATGCGCAGGTCGGCCGTGTAGCGATCGGCCGTGTAGTCGTTGACAGGGAACCAGCGCGCGGGATACATCAGGTACGCGAAATCGTTTTGGATGGAGGCGAACCGGATACCCGAGACAGGCGATTCTTCCTGCCCGGTGAGGCGGCCGTCATAGCTGAAGGTGAGACTCGAAGGCGTGCCCTTGGCGAGCGGCGCGGGCAGGTTGACGCGAACGGCGTTTTCTTCCGATGAGCGCGAGGTTTGAATCTGGCGGCCGGACTCGTCCACCACGCGCGAAATGCCCAAGGCGTTGTTCAGTTCGAAAGACAGTGAAAAGACGTCGCTGTCAAGCGCAACGAAACGAACCTTGACAGTGGCGGTGAGCGCTTGGGTGCGCGGATTCACCTCCGCATCGATGGAGTAATTCTGGACATCGATCCGCCCGCGCTTGGCTCCGCGATCCTGCGCTACCGCAAGAGACGCGACTGCCAAAGCGGCGACAAGTGTCTTACGAAACATGTGCCATTTCCTTCTTAAACGACGCCCGGCTTGCTGCGGCGCCGGTCAACAACTCTTCGACCAAACCAGCGGCTCGCTCGAGAGGATTCTCGCGGCCGGATAACATTTCGGCGACCTGACCGAGCTCGGTCCGCATGTTCTCACGGGCGGAATCGTCGCTGAGCAAACGCACGGCTTCCAGGGAGAGACGATCCGGCGTCAGGTCGTCCTGGATCAATTCCGGCACTATGCGTCGGCGTGCCACGAGATTCACCATGGAGAAAAAAGGGACGTTCACCCACCGTCTGCCCATCCACCAAGTTAATCGGTTTACACGATAGAACGCGATTAGCGGAGTTCCTAGAAGCGCAGCTTCAATGGTCACGGTCCCGCTGGCCGCCAGGGCTAAGTCTGCACAAGCCAGTACATCCCAGGACTGGCCCTCTTGGAGTTGGATGGATGATCGGGAAATTCGTTCCCGAAAATTTGATTCCGGGAGCAGGGTACCGGGAGGAACGGCCAGGATGAACTGCGGCGCCGGGCCCGTGTGACGCTGGCGGATTTTTTCGACAGTTTCGAAGAGAATCGGAAGGTGGCGAGCGGCCTCACCCTCGCGGCTGCCGGGCAAAAGGGCGATCAACGGGGTCCCAGCAGGCAGTCCGTAGCGGCGGCGGAGATCCTCGCACGGTGCAGACGGCTTCACGAGGCGGGTCAGCGGGTGGCCAATGTAGGTGGCTTCGATCCCGGCGGCGCGGAAGAATTCGGGCTCGAACGGGAAGATACACAGCAGGCGATCGATGGTGCGGCGCATGAGCGGCACCCGGCCCTTGCGCCAAGCCCAGACTTGCGGGGCGACCAGATAGATGACTGGGATTTCCAACTTCTTGAGCTGGCGCGCAAGGCGCAGATGAAAGTCGGGGCTGTCGGTGAGGATCGCGGCTTCAGGCCGTTCGGCGCGGGCGGCGGCCACCAGTTTCCGGTATTCGCAGTAAATCCGCGGAATGTGCGCGACCACTTCGGCCAGACCAACCACTGCGAGGCTGCGCGAGTCCACCGTGGCGCGGACACCGGCTCGTTGCATCCGGGGACCGGCGCATCCGAAGAATTCCAGGTCTGGGTTGCGGCGGCGTAGCGCTTCGGCCAGGCCGGAGGCGTACAAATCGCCCGAGGCTTCTCCTGCGGAAATAAGGACTCTGCGCGCCACTCTTGCTAATAGTTTATCGCGGTGTCGGGGATTATCTGGGCGAATTGGGCCTCGTTATGCCGGTTCTTTAAACTGACCGTTTTCGACACTTGGGTTCCTTTTGCGATTTTCGTGTTTGCGGTTGCGAGCGCTGAGGGGAATTGCCGTACGACAACTCATGAAGAAGAGCCTACTTCATGGCGGTTCCTGACTCGGCTCGCATCTGCGGAACTGCCTGATGGAGCACGACAAAAAATCGCCGTCTGCGTGTGAAGGCGGTCGCCTGGACGGGAGACAGAAGCCCTGCCGTTTTTTCCGGCGCGTTTAGATGCCCTTTACTTATTGCTAATATGTAAAGCGTGGCTGAGGCGCGGTTATCATCCAAAAACCAGATTGTCGTACCCCGAGAAGCCCGTAAGGCGCTCGGGCTGGAAGCGGGCGATAAGCTCCTGGTGGTGGTGCGGGGGCGCCGCGTCATCGTTCTTCAAAAACCGAGTTCGCATCATGAGTCGATCCGGGGATTGGCCGGCGGGGGCAGGTACTCGAGCGGCTACGTGGAGAAAGAGCGGAGGAGTTGGGACTAAAGCAGCTCCGCGCATTTCTCAAAAGCCATCGTAAAGTCGCCCTGGACACCACTGTTTTCATCTACCAACTCGAGGCCCATCCGCGTTACCTGGAATTGACAGATGCTATCTTTGCCTGGGTTGAAGAGCTGGGCCACGCGGCGGTCACGCCAACGATCACGATGTTGGAATTGCTGGTGTGGCCGTATCGCGATTCGAGCGAGAGGCGAGAAGATGAATTTTACGCGCTTCTGACTACATATCCCAATCTCGTATGGCTCGCTCTGGACCTTGAATTAGCGGACCTAGCGGCGCGGATTCGAGCCGCGCACCGGCTTCGCACGCCCGATGCGGTGCAAGCAGCTTGCGCGATTCGAGCGGAGGCGACGGGGCTGATTACGAACGATCCCGTGTTTGAGCGCGTTGAAGGATTTGAGACGTTAGTGCTCGATCGGCTCTTGGATGGCGCGGGCTGAACGAGCGTTCGCCGGCACGGGGCGAATGGAATCTCGCGCAAAGCGCTGCGCTGTTCTCCCGTGCCGGCTGGTGTGTTCGGAATCATACGGGTTGATCGGCATTCACACTTCGACTAATATCAAAGTATGAATGTCGAGCAGGAATCGGCGGCGGCACACATCGCGTCGGCCATTGGCGAGCCCGCGCGGGCGCGGATGCTATACAGCCTGATGGACAATCACGCGCGCACCAGCACCGAACTTGCGATGATTGCCGAGGTGAGTCCCGCGACCGCCAGCGCCCACTTGAGCCGGCTGAAGGATGAGCGCCTGGTGAAGGTGCTTGTGCAGGGAAAGCATCGCTACTACAGTTTGGCGGGCTCCGATGTCGCCGATGTCCTCGAAGGACTCAGTGTCCTGGCGGGAGGTGCGCGACGCAAGTTCGTACCGAATGCACCCGCGCGATTACGCGGCGCGCGTACATGCTATGACCACATCGCTGGCGTGTTGGGAGTCGGATTGCACGATCGAATGATCGCGTTGGGTTGGCTGGCTGAGGGCGAGGACGATTCATACAACGTTACCGATCAGGGCACAAGGGCGTTTTCCGAGCTCGGCTTGGATGTGAACGCGGCGCGCGGCTTGAGGCGAAGGTTTGCATTCGGGTGTCTGGATTGGAGCGAGCGGCGCGCACACTTGGGAGGGGCATTGGGAGCCGCGGTGCTGGCGACGGCACTGAAGCAGAAATGGGTTCGGAGGGACCTGGATAGCCGCGCTCTTGAGGTCACAGAGAAGGGGCGCGTTACACTCGAAAAGGAGTTTGGCATCAGGGAGGGCATGTTAGACTTAAAGTGAAATCAATCCTTCCTCGATGTCCGCTCAACCCGATCTTTCCAAACTGAGCGTAGGCCAGTTCGCGGAACGGTTCCGCAGCGAGATGATACCGCTGAGCAACACGTTCTCCTATTTCTGCGCGTCGGTTCCCCTATCCGAAGAAGACCTGAAAGAATATCTTGAAGAGCCGATTGCCGCGCTGCCTCCGGGGATAGCAGCCTTACTTCCGAAGGTTTCCATCATGTTGGTTCCCTATCTCGAACGGGGCGAAAATAAGGAGAAGGGCGCGGTTCGCAACGATTTCGTATGCACGGAGAAGCCGCCGGAGAGCAAGCTGTCCTGGGCGACGCAAGTTCGATTCGATTCCGAAGAAGTGCTGGTGTTCGCGTTGAAAGATCAGGACGTCTCCGAATATCACTATCGCTTCTATCACATTCTTGCGACTCTGGTCGCCGATTCGTGGTCCGACGAGGCTCAGACCCAGTATTTCGCGTTGCTGCGGGAGGAATTACGCGGGCGAGTCCACGGCGAGGTAGACGAAGAGAGCTGGCAGGCCAAACAGGCGCTGCTCAGGCGCGATGGCAATCTGCGGAAAGAATCGAAGGCATTCAGGGACTATGCTCGGCAATCGTTCATCGATACGCTGACCCTATATCTGCACGGCATCTGCTGTGACATCGATGTCGACACGGGGCCGCGGCAGTTGCCCAGCCGCTATTTGCGCCGCAGGCTAAATACGCTGTTCGGACTCTATCCGCCGCCTCAGGGCTACGCTGTTTTTCCGGAGCATCAGAAGCAGGAATAGCCCGAACGAGCTACCGAGGATCGCTCGGCGCCGGGCGTTTACTAAACATTACAACCTTAACGTAACTGCTCTGCGCGGACACGCGTAAAATTGCCTAGTGGCCGAGTGGGTTCTCGATCCTGATACCGCGTTGATGATGCGCGTTTCGGCCGGCGACGAGCCGAGCTTCGAAGTGCTGCTGGAACGCAACCGCACCACCGTGATTCATCATCTGTACCGGCTGGTGCACAATCGAGCGGTCGCCGAGGAACTGGCGCAGGATGTTTTTCTGCGCGTGTACCGGTCGCGCGAACGGTATCGGCCCGGAGCGAAGTTCGCCACGTGGTTGTTTCGCATCACGACCAACGTTGCCCTGAACTGGCGTCGTGACACGAGACGCGAGCAATCGGATTTGCGATTGGACGAGAAGTTGCCGAACGCGCGGAAGATCGATCCCGCGGACCGGACGCTCCTGGCCGATCAGGTCCTGTTGCTGGATCAGCGCGCGAGAGAGATCCGAGGCGCGGTGGAATCGCTGCCGCCGAAGCAATTGGCGGCGGTACTGCTGCACAAGTACGAAGGACAAGATTACGCGGCCATCGCGGAAATCCTGGAATGCTCGATTCCGGCGTTGAAGTCGCTGCTGTTTCGTGCGTACGAAACGCTCCGGCGGCGATTGGCGCACCTCGACCCCGAGCAGGAAACCGTCTGACACGAGACCGCTGACCGCCGGATTGGCTTACCTTAAAGTTCATGATGGGGAAGCGTCGCTGGCCGAGCGGTACGGGGATGTTGATCCTCATCGCGGTTGCATCGATTCTGCTTCATATCCTGACGAACTCGCAATATGGGTTTCATCGCGACGAACTGGCGACGGTTGACGATGGGCAGCATCTCGACTGGGGGTTCGTCGCATACCCGCCGCTGACGCCGTTCGTCGCGCGCTTGGCATTCACGTTGTTCGGCCCGTCGCTCGTAGCGCTGCGATTCCTCGCGTCGCTGGCGATCGGCGTGGCGATCGTGCTGGCGGGTTGGATGGCGGCGGAGTTGGGCGGCAAGCGCGATGCACAAATTCTCGGCCTCGCAGTCGCAATTGGGCCGGTGACGGTGTCGGCGGGCGGGCTGTTTCAATACGCTCATTCGATTTTCTGTGGTGGCTGGCGGTCGCCTATTTCACCGTTCGGCTAGTGAGCACGGACGACCCTCGCTGTTGGTTCGGGATCGGCGCGGCGATCGGTCTGGGGATGCTCACGAAGTACACGATCGGAGTGCTGGTACTGGGCCTGGTCTTAGGAGTCGTGCTGACTCCTGCGCGGCGCTATTTCAAGAGCGGCTGGCTATGGGCCGGGGCGGC
>DASQJA010000168.1:0-5425 GCA_035631275.1 Bryobacteraceae bacterium | reverse complement strand
CAATCCCGACATCGTCTACATCCCGAATGTCGCCATCTACCGCTCGACCGACGGCGGCCGCAATTTCACGGTGCTCAAAGGCGCTCCGGGCGGCGACGACTATCATTTCTTGTGGATCGATCCTACGCAATCCTCGCGCATGATCCAAGCCTCCGACCAAGGCGTCAGCATCAGCGTGGACGCGGGAAAAACCTGGACATCGTGGTACAACCAGCCGACCGCACAGCTCTACCACGTGATCACCGACAATCAGTTTCTCTACAACGTCTACGCTTCGCAGCAGGACAGCGGAACCGCGGTGGTTCCGAGCCGCACCGATCACGGACATGTCTTCGAGAGCGACCGCTGGTCGGTGGGCGGCGACGAAAGCGGCTACATCGCGCAGGACGCGGTCAACCCGAACATCTTTTACGTCGGGAACACCTACGGCACTTTGACGCGCTTCGATAAGCGCACCACGCAGGGGCAGACCATTACTCCTTGGCCCTTGCCTGCTGGCGGCGAAATCTCGCAGCGCAAGTATCGATTTCCCTGGACCTCGCCCGTAGTCGTCTCGCCGCTCGATCACGCGCTTTACTACGGTTCGCAGTATCTTTTGAAAACACTGGACGGCGGGCTCACTTGGCATGAGGTCAGTCCCGACCTGACCGGCGCAGCGCCCAAAGGCACGAAGCTCGCAGAAGGCGAGACGGCGGTGGCCAACGCCAAAGAACGCGGCTATGGCGTGATCTACACCGTCGCGCCTTCGCCTCTGACTATGGGTGAAATCTGGACCGGGAGCGACACCGGTCTGGTCTACGTCACCCGCGACGGCGGCAAGACCTGGACCGACGTAACGCCGAAAGGCCTTTCGGATTGGAGCAAGATCACGCACATCGAGGCATCGCACTTCAACGCCGGCGAAGCGTACGCCGCAGTGGACCGGCATCGGCTGGACGATCTCACGCCGCACCTCTACCGCACGCGCGATTTCGGCAAAACCTGGACCGAGATCGTCAACGGCATCGGCGACCGTTCTTTCTTGAACGCGATTCGAGAAGACCCGGCGCGGAAGGGCCTGCTCTACGCCGCGACCGAAACATCGGTCTATGTTTCGTTCGACGATGGCGACCATTGGCAATCGCTGCAGCTCAACATGCCAGCAGTATCGGTCCGAGACCTGGTCGTCCACGGGGACGATCTGGTGATCGCCACGCACGGCCGTTCGTTCTGGATTCTCGACGACGCCACGGTGCTGCGTCAGGCGAGCGCCAAGGTCGCCGAATCCGAAGCGTTCCTGTTCAAACCCGCGGCCGCGGTTCGTATGAACAGCATCGCGTTCCTCGGAACTCCGTTTCCGCCCGAGATCCCGCAAGCGGAGAATCCTCCCGACGGCGCGATCATCGACTACTTTCTGAAGTCTCCCGCGAATGGCCAGGTCACGCTCGAGATTCTGGACGCGAAGAACGAGGTTGTCCGGAAGTTTTCATCAGCCGAGCAAGCGCCATCCGGGGCGGGACGGCGCAGGTTGAATATCGCCGACTACTGGGTGGCGCCGCAGCAAACGCTCGCAACGCGCGCCGGGATGAGCCGTTTCGTGTGGGACCTGCGCTACGAATCTGCGTCTGAGGGTGGAGGCGGAGGGGAAGGACCGCCGGGCCGTGGCGTGCTCGCGCAGCCCGGACTCTACACGGTCCGGCTCACGGCGAACGGCCAGACACTGACTCAACAGCTGCACGTGAAGCTTGACCCGCGTTCCACGGCCACGCCCGCCGAGCTCGCCAAACAGTTCGAACTGGGTCTGAAGGCTTCCAACGATCTCAAGAAAGCCCGTGCGGCGCTTCGCGAGCTTGCCGCCGTCCGCCGCCGCACCGGCGAGATCCTGACCGCGAAGAATCCAACGCTGCTCGGCCTCGCTTCCGATGTCGATGTTTCCGCCGCACGCATTGTGGGAACCAGCGGTGGCCGCAATTCCGGTACACAGTCATCCGGCCTCAACGCCGTCCAGGCCGGACTGAACGCCGCGCTCAACGTGTCTCAAAGCGCCGACCGCACACCGCCCTCGCAAGCTTATGCTGTCTACGACCAGGCATCGCATGAGCTGGCCACGCAGCTTGCCGCTTTGGAAACGCTCAAGAGTGGAAAACTCGAAGAATTGAACCGCGCCTTGCGTGAGCAGAATCAACCCGAGATCGCTCTCCGCCAATAGGCGACGACTACTGCGAACTGGTCACCCAGGAGAACGGCTTCGCGCCGAGCGCTTGGTCGAGCGCGGCTTCCAAAGCGAGAATCGGACTGCCGGAGCGCTCGAATTCTGCTTGCACTTTCGCCGGGTCGGCGTCGCCACTAATGTTACTCCGAACGCGATCCAGCATGAAGGCGGCCTGGTTATACCATTCCACCGGACGCTCTTGTTGCAGCGGTGAGCTCGCGATGAAATCGAAGAAGGCTTGGAGCATTTTGTCGCGCTGCGAGCTCTGAGGGATCAGTTCAACGAGCGCGATGTAGACCGAGCACTTCTCGTTGTAGTAATCGGCTTCAGATTTTTCCGAGCTCGCGCTCCAGGCGCCGAGGGCGCTCAGATAGTCAGACAGCTTCTGCTGCCATTCTTCGGTGGAACGATCGCCTGGCGAGAGCACTTGGCCATTGTCTGCGTAGCGCAGCTTGCGGCCGTCGTCGAGCATGCGCTTGGCTTCCGGGGATTGCCACCAGCGGTCGAGCTTGGGCGTCGCGTCAGCGGTTTTTTGCTGTTGGTCCGGCTGGCTGGCATTCGCGGCGACTACGTTTCCTGGAACCTGCGGATGCACATCATTCTTGCAACCGGTGCTCCGCTGCTTCACTGCGGCCAGGATGAAGTCCATTCCCTCCGGCGCCTGGCCCGCGAGCGCCGACATCGACCGGTCGTCTACGGCGAGATTCGGCAGCATCGCGTTGAACTTCGCCCAGAGGATTTCGCGCTGCGCATTGTTCACGCCGGCGCTTTGAATGGTTCGCGCCGCAGGATACAGTTGCGCCGGATTCGCGATCTGCCCGATGTAGCCGAGCAGGAAATTGACATTCTCTTCCTTGGCGCGCTCCTCGGCGTTGAACGCGCTGTTGACGACCGCGCCCAGCGCCTGATAAAAATCGCCGACCTCGTAATAGAACGGATCGTCGCAGGACAGCGCTTCGAACGCGGGCGGGGGGATTTCTTGCAGCAACTTCCGGGCAGCGGCAGGATCGATGCGCATCATGTCTGAAACCGCGCGGCTCTGTAAAGACAGCGTGTCAAGCTTCAGATTGTATGCCTGCTGGAGCGGGCCAGCGCTTGTATCGTACGTCGAGCCTGATATCGCACTTTTTCGGATGGCGGCCTTAGCTGAAACCGCGAGCCGGAAGGCTTCTTCGATCAGCTCACGGCGTGCACCAGCGTCGGCAATCTTGCCAGACTCCACCAGCCGCAACAAGGCGTCCGATCCAAACTCGGCCGGCGCCGACCGCGAGAGCTCTACTAAAGAACGGTAAGTTTCGGGAATCTGCGCGATCTGCGCAAGCAGACCGGGAGCGGCCGCGAGAAGCACGCACAGTCGCATATCTAGAAGTTTACGATGTTGGCAAACGAAACTGGATCGAGACTCGCGCCCCCAACCAGCACGCCGTCGATCTCCGGCTGCGCCATCAAGCCGCGAATGTTGTCCGGCTTCACGCTGCCGCCGTAAAGAATGCGGCAATTCGCGGCTGCATCGGCGCCGAAGAGCTTGCGCGCCTGGTTGCGCAGGCAGCGGTGCGCTTCCGCCGCGATCTCGGGAGTCGCCACCTTGCCCGTCCCGATGGCCCACACCGGCTCATACGCCAGCGCAATCTTTTCGAATTGCTCGCTCGTGAGGCCCGCGAGGCCCGCTCTGCACTGCGATTCGAGAATGTGTTCGACTTTGTTCGCCTCGCGCTCGACCAATGTCTCACCCACGCAGTAGATCGGCTTCAACGACGCTTCAAGCGCCGCCACGACCTTCTTCGCGGCCGTCTCGTTCGTTTCGGCGAAATACTGCCGCCGCTCGCTGTGGGCCACCAGCACCCAGCGGCATCCCGCCGCCTTCAGCATTGGCGCCGAAACCTCGCCCGTGAAGGCGCCTTCAGCGACCCAGTACAGATTCTGGCCGCCGATGTGGATCGGCATGTCGCGGCAGGCATGGACCGCGGCTTCGATATCCACGAACGGCGGGCAGATTACGATGTCGCAGTGATGTGTCCCGGCCACGAGCGGCAGGAATTTTTCGAAAAACTTGCTGGTCTCGGCCGGCGTCTTATACATCTTCCAGTTCCCGGCCATAATGGGACGCCGCATCGGAAGATTTTGGCTCGCTCAGGCGATGGCCTCGAGAAAGCTCGCTCCTTGTGAGATTTTCGTGCCGAAGTTCTCGGCCACGGTTTGGCCTATGTCGGAAAGCGACCGGCGCAGGCCGAGATTGATCCCTTCCATTTTACGCGGACGGTAAGCGAGCAGCGGGACGTACTCGCGGCTGTGGTCGGTGGAAGGCGTGGTGGGATCGCAGCCGTGGTCTGCGGTGATAATCACCAGATCGTCGAACTGCAGTTTCTTCTCGAGTTCTGGCAGCCAAGTGTCGAATTCCTCAAGCGCGCGGGCGTATCCTTCAACGTCGTTGCGATGCCCGTACTGCTGATCGAAGTCGACCAGGTTGATGAATATCAGCCCGCGCTTCATCTGATCCATCGCTTCCAGCGTCTTGGCCATGCCGTCGGCGTTGCTCTTGGTCTTCTCATGTGGGCCGATTCCCCGCCCAAGGAACACGTCGAAAATTTTCCCGACGCTGTATACTTCCACGTTGCCTGCTTCGAGCTGATCGAGCAGCATGCCCTTGGGCGGCGGCACGGCGTAGTCTTTTCGGTTCGCGGTCCGATTGAAGTTGCCGGGTTGGCCAATAAAAGGCCGCGCGATCACGCGTCCCACTTCGTACGGCCCACGCAGAATGTCACGCGCTGTCTCGCAGATCTTGTATAGCTCCCACAGCGGGATCACTTCCTCGTGCGCGGCAACTTGGAAGACGCTGTCGGCCGATGTGTACACGATGGGCTTGCCCGTAAGCATGTGCTCTTCGCCGAGCGCCTTGATGATCTCGGTGCCCGAGGCCGCGCAATTGCCCAGTATCCCGCGGCCGATCCGCCGCTCGAACTCCTCGATGATCCGCGGTGGAAACCCATGCGGATAAAGCGGGAACGGTTCTGCCAGGTGAATGCCGACCATCTCCCAGTGACCTGTGGTCGTGTCTTTTCCGGGAGACGCGAGCGCGCAGCGGCCGAACGCAGCGGCAGGATAACGCGCCGGCTCGATGTGCGGCAGAGGTTTCAGATTTCCGAGTCCGAGCCGAGCCATATTCGGCAAGTGCAGTGGATGCCGCCGCGCAATGTTCCCGAGCGTATCGCTGCCGACATCGCCATAGGCCGCGGC
>DASQJA010000167.1:0-3992 GCA_035631275.1 Bryobacteraceae bacterium | reverse complement strand
ACTGACTACTGAATGCTGATTGCTCAATGCTGAATGCTGAATGTTGACAGTTCGCTTCCCTCCGGCGTTCGCGCGATCGCCGTGATCTTCGCCCTTTGCGGACTCTACCTCGTGATCGCTGGCCTCGTGATGCTCCTTCGTCCTGGACTCATCTCGATGTCCGCCGGATCGCCGCTTCTCTTCGGCCTCGAACTCGCCGGCCCATACATGTTCCTGCTGACCGGCGCCGCCGGAATCGCCATCGCATTTGGCTTGCTGCGCCGCATCAATTTCGTTCGCCACATCGCCATGATCGCGGCCATCGCGGGCGTCGTCATGCTCGTTCCGCCTGTCTCCGCCGCAGCCGTCCTGGTCGAGCCCGGTGCATTGGTCCGCGGTGGCCTCGGCATCATCGTTCGCGTGGTGATTACCTACTACTTGTCGAGGAAAGAAACGGCGGAGGAGTTTGGCTCAATTTAGAGACAATTCGCGCACTCTCACGCCGCCACCCTCAGCAGGCTCTTCAGATCATCCGGATGCACCGCGAACTCCAGCGCCTCCTCGCGGTCCAGATGTCCCTGCCGCACCAGTCGCGCCAGCGATTCTTCCAGCGTCAGCGATCCCTTGCCCTTCGTCATCGTGATCTCCTGGTGCAGATGCTGCAGCGCGTTCCGCCGGATATGCTGCCGTGCGCCATATCCAATGATCAGCATCTCGGCTGCGGGAACTCGGCCGCCTTTCTTACTTGGCAGCAAGCTCTGCGTCAGAATGCCCGAGATCGCCATCGACAATTCCTGCCGGATCGTGTTCTGCCGCTCTGCCGGGAACGAATCCGAAATCCTCGAGACCGCCGATGATACGTCCGTCGTGTGCAGCGTCGAAAGCACGAGATGTCCCGTCTCCGCCGCGGACACCGCGATCGCCATGCTCTCCGGATCGCGCATCTCACCCACCACCATCACGTCCGGCGCCTGCCGCAATGCAGCTCGCAGCGCCGTCGGAAAGTCCGGCGCGTCTGTTCCGACCTCCACCTGCTCCACTATGCTCCGCAGATGCTGGTGCTCGTACTCGACCGGGTCTTCAATCGTCACGATGTGCCGCGCATCGTTCTTATTGATCTCGTTCACGATCGCTGCCAGCGTTGTCGACTTGCCTGCGCCAGCGGCCCCGCCGATCAGCACCAGCCCACGACGCAGCGCCGCCAGGCTCGCCACCTCGGCCGGAAGATGAAGATTTTCGATATCCGGAACCTGCACCGGCAGCGCCCGAATCGTCGCCGCTGCCTGCCCGCGCTCGCGATGCAGGTTGATGCGGAACCGCCCCAAGCCCGCGATCCGATACGAAGAATCGGCAATCTGCGTGGTGCGGTACTGCTCAGCCCCCACCGGCGTCAGGACCGGCTGCACGAGCGCCTCGATGTCTGCTCCCGCCAGCGGTCCATCGCTGATCGGATGGATCTCTCCATTCAGTCGGATCGAAGCCGGCACTCCATGCACCAGCAGCAGGTCGCTCCCACCGCGCTCGAGCAGTTTTTGAAGAAAGTCTTTGAGCTTCGCATTCTCAGGCAAGCAAGATTCTCCTTGTTAATGATCGCAGCCCAAGTAGATTCTTGCAGGCCGACTCGCGTTATCCGAAATGATCAGAGAAGATCCACGAACTCCGAAATCACAGGGACGGACCGAATGTAGCTCACCGGCAGCGCCGTCGTATCAGGGCATCGCTTTAGCGATGCCGCAAAGCGCCCGAACCATGAGCCCCTTCAGGGGCTGACGGCTCACCGATCCCCGAAAATAGCCCCAGCGCTTCAAACGACGATCCCTGATGCCGGTCGCGACTATCTCGCTACAGTCCAAACAGAAAGCCCGGCACGTCTGTGCCGGGCCCGGAAAACGCAGCAAACCTACTTTTTCGCTCCCACCGGTTCCTTTTCTCCGACTCGCTTGCTGACTTTGAACGTCGTCTGGCCCGATTTTTTGTCGGCATCGACAATCACGTGATCGCCATGCAGCACCTCGCCGTCCAGAATTTTCAGCGCCAGTGGATCCTGCACCAGCTTCTGGATCGCCCTCTTCAGCGGGCGCGCCCCAAAGTTCGGATCGTAGCCCTCGGTGAAGAGCAACTCCTTCGCCGCATCCGTCAGCTCGAGCGAAATCTTGCGATCCGCCAGCAGCCGCCGCAGATCTTCTAGCCTCAAGTCGACGATCTTCACCAGCTGTTCCTTGCCCAGCGGGCTGAACACGATGATGTCATCCACCCGGTTCAGGAACTCGGGCTTGAAGTGCCCGTGCAGCACGTTCATCACCTCTTTCGTGGCCCGCTCCAGCGCCTCTGGCGTGCGAATGTTTTCCGCTTGCAGGTACGCCGACCCCAGGTTCGAGGTCATGATGATCACCGTATTTTTGAAATCCACCGTGCGTCCTTTGCCATCGGTGAGCCGCCCGTCATCCATGATCTGCAACAGAACGTTGAACACATCTGGATGTGCCTTTTCAATCTCGTCGAACAGCACTACCGAATACGGCCGCCGCCGCACCTGCTCGGTCAGCTGCCCGCCTTCCTCATACCCGACATATCCCGGAGGCGCACCGATCAGCCGCGATACCGCATGCTTTTCCATGTACTCCGACATGTCGATTCGAATCATCGCGCGCTCATCATCGAAAAGAAATTCTGCCAGCGCCCGCGCCAGCTCCGTCTTTCCAACGCCCGTAGGCCCGAGGAAAATGAACGATCCGATCGGCCGCTTGGGATCGCTCAATCCCGCCCGTGAACGACGAATTGCATTCGACACGCGCTCGAGCGCCGTGTCCTGTCCCACCACGAGCAGCCGCAATCGGTCTTCCATGTTGATCAGCTTCTTGACTTCGCCCTCCAGCATTTTCGATACCGGAATGCCTGTCCACTTCGAGACGATGCGCGCGACGTCCTCCTCGTCCACTTCCTCTTTCAGCATCCGCGCGGACTTGATCTCCATCTGCGCGGTCAGCTTCTTCAATTCTTCTTCCGTCTGCCGGATCAGCCCATACCGGATCTGCGCCACCCGCTCCAGGTTCCCCTTGCGTTCCTCTGCCGCCTCTTCCGTCTTGAGCTGGCCGAGCCTCTCCTTCATCTCGCGGACGCGCGCGATCAGCTCTTTCTCCTGTTTCCACTTCGCCTTCAGCGCGTTCGACCGCTCGCGGATTCCCGCCAGTTCTTTCTCGACCACCGCCAGCCGCTCTTTCGAATTGGCGTCATCTTCTTTCTTCAGCGCCTGCTTCTCGATTTCAAGCTGCGTAGCGCGCCGTTCCAGTTGATCGATCTCTGTCGGCATGGAGTCGATCTGAATTCGCAGCGATGCCGCTGCCTCGTCGATCAGGTCAATCGCCTTGTCGGGCAGGAACCGATCTGAAATGTACCGATGCGATAGAGTCGCCGCTGCCACAATTGCCGAATCCTTGATACGCACTCCGTGATGGACCTCGTACTTCTCCTTCAAGCCACGCAGGATCGCAATCGTGTCCTCCACATTCGGCTCGCCCACAAATACGATCTGGAATCGCCGTTCCAGCGCCGCATCTTTCTCGATGTATTTCCGGTATTCGTTCAACGTGGTGGCGCCGATCGCTCGCAGTTCTCCGCGCGCCAGCGCCGGCTTCAGCATGTTGGAAGCGTCAATTGCTCCCTCCGCCGCGCCGGCTCCAACCAGCGTGTGCAGCTCATCGATAAACAGAACGATCTTCCCCTGGGAGTCTTCAATTTCCTTCAGCACCGCCTTCAGCCGGTCCTCGAACTCGCCTCGATACTTCGCGCCCGCCAGCATCGATCCCAAATCGAGCGCGACCACTCGTTTGTTCTTCAGCACCTCGGGTACGTCACCCGACACAATTCGCTGTGCCAAGCCCTCGACAATGGCCGTCTTTCCGACTCCGGGCTCGCCAATCAGCACTGGGTTGTTCTTCGTCCGCCGCGCCAGGACCTGCACCACACGCCGGATCTCTTCGTCGCGCCCGATCACCGGGTCGAGTTTCCCCCGC
>DASQJA010000166.1:0-9766 GCA_035631275.1 Bryobacteraceae bacterium | reverse complement strand
TGTTGGTGGATGAGTGGACCGCCTCCGACGGCGAGGCATTCGCGGAAGGCTTCCGGCGGCTCGGGTTGGGAAAAATCATCGGCGTACGCACGTGGGGTGGTGAGATCTGGCTCTCGGGCAGCAATTTTCTGATGGACCGCGGCGTCACCACTGCCGCTGAAAACGGCGTCTTCGGACCCGAAGGAAAGTGGTTGATCGAAGGGCACGGCGTCGACCCGGACATCGTGGTCGACAATCTTCCTAATGCGACGTTCAACGGAAAAGATGCGCAGCTCGAGGCGGCGATTCAATACCTGGAGGACTTAATTCGCAAAGCGCCGATTCCGGCGATACCGGTCCCGCCTTATCCGGACAAGACCTATCGCCCGCGCAGTAGCGCAACTGCCACAGGAAGTGCTCAACCATAAGTGCTCAACCATGACGAACATCGTCTGCAACATCAATCGGAGGGAATTCGGGGGCATAATTGCCGCCTTGGCCGGGGGTGCGACACGGCTGGCGGGCGCGACCACCGGCGCGGCAGAGATCGACGATGTACTGCGGTCCGGAATCGCGAAGCGGAAGATTCCCGCTGCCGTCGGCATGGTGGCGAACGCGGACAAGATTCTTTATTCCGGCGCGTTCGGTGCACGCGATTCATCGGGCGCCGTGGTGACGACGGATTCGATCTTTGCGATCGCGTCGATGACGAAGGCGATCACCACTACAGCGGCACTCCAACTGGTGGAACAGGGCAAGGTCGAGCTCGATGGTCCAGCGTCGAAGTATCTCCCGCAGCTTGGGGATCTTCAGGTGCTGGACGGCTTCGATGCCTCAGGGAAGCCGAGGTTGCGGCCGGCCAAAACGCCCGTGACGCTGAAGCACTTGCTGACGCATACGTCTGGATTCTGTTACGACACTTGGGATGCCGAGATGTTCCGCTACAAATCGCAACTCGGCGGCCCATTGCCGGCAGTTCCTCCGCTGATGTTCGAGCCGGGCGTGCGCTGGCAGTATGGGACCGGGATTGACTGGGCCGGTCGCATCGTTGAGAAGGTCAGCGGGATGAGTCTCGAAGAATATTTCCGAGGCAAGATCTGCGGACCACTGGAAATGCACGATACGAGTTATATCCTGCCGGCGTCGAAGTTCGACCGACTGGTGAGCAACTATTCGAGACAGGCGGATGGCACCCTCAAGCAGGATGGCCGAGTCCTGCCTACGCCGCCCAAGGAGTTTAACGGCGGTGGCGGGCTTTATTCGACCACCGGAGATTACGTGCTGTTCATGCAGATGATCCTCGCCAAGGGACGCAGCGCGAATGGGGCGCGCATTTTGCAGGCAGAGACCGTCGAGAGCATGGCAGTGAGTCAGATCGGGGCACTGACAGCGGGCAAAATGAAAACGCAGCGCCCGGACTTGTCGAGCGACGTGGACATTCAACCTGGTTTCGCCGAGAAATGGGGGCTCGGTTTTCTCATCAACACAACGGCGTACTCGGGCGGGCGATCGGCTGGGAGCCTGGCGTGGGCTGGAATTTTCAACACGTATTATTGGATCGATCCGAAAAAGTCGTTGTGTGCGGTGCTCATGATGCAATTCTTGCCGTTTGTGGACAAGGAAGCGGTGGGACTGTTGGGAGATTTTGAGAAAGCTGTGTATAGCGGGCTAAAATTGAACGCATAATCAGCGCGCGACGGCGCAAGAAATGGGAGGCAGTGAATGAGCGTGTTTCGATTTACTTCGACAATGGCCGTGGTTTGTGCCGCCGGGCTGGCGATTGCGCAGGAAACAGCAAGACCGGATCGCTTCACTACGGATCATTACTTCGAGCTCGAACGCATCTCCAATGCGCAGATCTCACCCGACGGCGCGCACATCGTCTACACACGCCAGCAAGTGAATCGCATGGAGGATCGCTGGGAATCCTCGCTGTGGATCATGAACGCCGATGGCTCTCAGCATCGTTTCCTCTCCAAAGGGACCAACCCGCGCTGGGCGTCTGACAGCAAGCGGATTCTATATCTCGACGGCGAGCCTCCGGCCAAACCGCAGATCTTCGTTCGTTGGATCGATGCGGAGGGTCCGGCGACGCAAACTACGCACGCTACCGAAAGAGTGGCGGATGCGCACTGGTCGCCCGATGGTAAGACGATTGCGTTCTCGATGTTCGTTCCCGATCGCAACAAATGGCTGATCAGCATGCCGCCTGAACCGGAAGGCGCGAAGTGGACGCCCGCCCCGCGGATCGTCGAGACCCTCCACTACCGGCAGGATCAAGTCGGCTTCATGGAAGACGGCTATGTCCATCTGTTCGCCGTTGCGGCCGATGGCGGCGCTCCGCGCGAGCTCACGCACGGAAAGTGGAGCGTGGGAGCTGGCGAGCTACGCGGCGTTGTCGCGATGGATTGGACTCCCGATAGCAAATCGATCGTCGTCGAAGCCAATCGCGATCAGAACGCGGATGCGGAATACGAGCGCTCGCAGTTGTTGGTGATCGACGCCGCATCCGGCTCGATTCGCGACCTGGTGACCAAGGCCGGTTCGTGGGGCCGTCCCGCCGTGTCGCCCGACGGGAAACTGGTCGCGTTCACCGGCTATCCTGAGTCCAACAAAACGCACTCGGTGTCCGATCTTTATGTAGTTCCGCTCTCGGGTGGCGACCCGCGCAAGATCAGTGGCGATTACGATCGCGATCCGGTCAACCTGCGCTGGACCGCGGACAGTTCCGGCATCTACTTCGATGCCGACGACCACGGCTCGCGCAACGTGCAACTGGCTTCCGTCTCGGGCGGCGTCCGTGCGATGACGACCGGAGCGCATGTACTCACGATGGACTCGGCCTCCAAGGACATGGTCGCTGCGGGAACCGTTACCGATCCGGATCATCCGGCGGAAGTGGTGCGCTACAGTCTGTCGCACTCGTCTGACATGACGCAGCTCACTAACGTGAATGCCGGCATGCTGGCCGGTAAAAAGCTCGCAAAAACAGAAGAAATCAGCTTCAATTCGAGCGGAAATACGAAAGTCCAGGGCTGGATGGTCAAGCCGCCGGATTTTGACGCGTCCAAGAAATATCCGCTGATCCTCGAGATCCACGGCGGTCCGTTTTCGATGTACAACGTCACGTTCAATTTCATGTGGCAGAATTTCGCCGCCAACGACTTCGTCGTTCTATATGTGAATCCACGCGGCTCCACGGGCTACGGGACGGCGTTCTCGGGCGGAATTGATCACAATTATCCAGGCCCCGATTATGACGACTTGATGGCCGGCGTCGAGGCCGTGATCGGGAAAGGTTTTGTCGACACATCGCGCATGTATGTCTCCGGATGCAGCGGCGGCGGCGTGCTGTCGAGCTGGGTGATCGGCCACACCAATCGTTTCGCCGCTGCCGCGGTTCGATGCCCGGTGATCGATTGGATGAGTATGGCCGGCCATACCGACATACCGCTCTTCACCTATAGTTTTTTCAAGAAGCCGTTCTGGGAAGATCCGAGCGATTGGCTCTCGCATTCGTCTTTGATGTACGCAGGGAACGTCACCACACCGACGCTGCTGATGACCGGCGTTCTCGACCGCCGCACTCCGATGCCGCAGACCGAAGAGTACTACGCTGCGCTCAAGAAACGCGGTGTGGCAGTGACTCTGCTTGAATTCGCTGGCGAATTCCACGGCACTGGATCGAAACCTTCGAACTATATTCGAACACAGCTTTACATGATGAGCTGGTTTAAGAAGTACACCCGTTCACCGGAGGGAAAGCCGGTTTCGGCAGCGGCGACTTCAGGCGGCCAATAGACGGCGCCTACCGAAGATTGAAAATTCAAAAGGTCGTGGTTCCGGCGGTCACGGCATTTGCACATTCATAATTGAAGACACATGAACATCCGCAAAGAAGATGTGCTGGAGTACCATGCTTCCGCGCCGCCGGGAAAAATTTCGATCACGCCGACCAAGCCGTGTCACACGCAACGCGATCTGAGCCTCGCCTATACTCCGGGCGTCGCGATTCCTTGTCTTGAAATCGAGCGAGACCCCGCGCTCGCCTATCGCTATACTTCCAAGGGCAACCTGGTGGCCGTAGTCACCAACGGCAGCGCTGTGCTCGGCTTGGGAAATATCGGGCCGCTGGCAGGTAAGCCAGTCATGGAAGGCAAAGGCGTGCTGTTCAAACGCTTCGCAGACATCGACGTGTTCGATCTGGAGCTGAACGCGCGTGATCCTCAGGATGTGGTCCGCGCGTGCCAGATGCTTGAACCGACCTTTGGCGCAATCAACCTCGAAGATATTAGAGCTCCCGATTGTTTTATCGTCGAGGAGGAGCTACGCCGGACGATGCGCATTCCGGTGTTCCACGACGACCAGCACGGCACTGCGATCATCGTCGGAGCGGCGCTGCTGAATGCCCTGATCCTGGTGAACAAGCGGATCGAAGAAGTGGTGGCTGTGTGCGTCGGCGGCGGCGCTGCGTCCATTGCTTGCGCCGAGCATGCCATTCGCCTGGGAATGCTGCGTGGAAACATCATCATGTGCGATGTCGCCGGCGTGATCTACGAGGGCCGCAAGGAAGAGATGAATCCGTACAAGGCGCGGTTCGCCCGGAAGACAGACTTGCGGACGCTGGCCGAGGCGATGCGCGGAGCCGACGTCTTCATCGGCTTGTCGGCCGGCAACATCGTGACCACGGACATGCTGCTCTCGATGGCGCCCCGGCCGATCGTCTTCGCGCTCGCCAATCCGGATCCGGAAGTTCCCTACGATGTCGTGACTAAAGCGCGGCCGGATGCGATTGTGGCCACCGGGCGCTCGGATTATCCAAACCAGGTGAATAACCTGCTCGGATTTCCTTTCATCTTTCGCGGCGCGCTCGACGTTCGTGCCACCACGATCAACGAGGCCATGAAGCTGGCCGCGACGCACGCTCTGGCGGAGCTGGCGCGCGAGGAAGTGCCGGATTCGGTGAGCCGGTCATACGGTCTCAACAAGCTGGAGTTCGGCCCGCAGTACATCATCCCCAAACCGTTCGATCCGCGCGTGCTGCTGCGCGAGTCCACCGCGATCGCCAAAGCCGCGATGGATAGCGGAGTGGCGCAAGAGCATGTCGATCTCGAGGAGTACCGCGAGCAGCTCGAGCGGCGCCTGAGCAAAGTGCACGGCGTGATGCGGATCATGCTTAATAAGGCGCAGCAGCGGCCCATGCGCGTCGTGTTTCCCGAAGGCGAAGAAGTCAAGATTTTGCGCGCTGCGCAAATTCTATCGGACGAAAAGATCGCGTGCCCGATTCTGTTGGGCCGCGAGGCCGTGATTCGTGAAAAACTCGCGAGCCTCCACCTTAATTTGGACTCGGCCGTGATCATCGACCCGGCGCGGTCGCCCGACACGGGCCGCTACGCTGACGAGCTCTTTCGACTGCGCCAGCGCAAAGGCATCACGCACAGTGAAGCAGGCGAGCTGATTTCGAATCGCAATTATTTCGGATCCATCATGGTTTCTGTCGGCGACGCGGACGCGCTGGTGGGAGGGATCACGCAGCACTATCCCGAGACGATCCGCCCGGGTCTTGAAGTGATCCCGCTACGCGAAGGATTGCGCCGCGTCTCGGGTCTCTACCTGATGATCACCCAGCAAGGCATCTACTTTTTCGCCGACGCCACGGTGAATATCGATCCAACTGCCGAGGACTTGGCCGAAATTGCGATTTCGGCCGCTGAAACTGCCGAGCGGTTCAATGTCAGGCCGCGCGTAGCTCTGCTGTCGTTCTCGAATTTCGGCAGCACTCGCCATCCGCTGGCCGACAAAGTGCGCCGCGCGGTGGATCTAATTAAGAAGCGCGCGCCGGCGCTGATGGTGGACGGCGAGATGCAGGCTGACACCGCCATTACTCCGAACATCATTTCGGAAACATATCCGTTCAGCTCGCTCAGGGGCGGAGCGAATGTCCTGATCTTTCCCAACCTGGAGTCAGGCAACATCGCCTACAAGCTGCTCGCGAAGTTAGGCGGGGCAGACGCTGTCGGGCCAATCCTGATGGGCTTGTCGAAGCCCGTGCATGTATTGCAGCGCGGCGCCGAAGTCAACGAGATCGTTAACGTCGCGGCCATCGCCGTGGTGGATGCGCAGGAAGCCGAGCGGCGTATGGCCGCGACTTAAGAACGTCCGCGCGGCCGCATTCTGATTACATCTCAGCCGCGGGCTGCACGTGATGCTTTTTGCGCAACGGTACTTCGCCGAGGAACAGGTTCACAATCACAGCCCCGACCATGAGGATCGCCCCGATGATAAAGATGTGATGCAAGCCCTGGTAGAGCGCGTCACGAACATTGGCGAGCAATCGACGAATCAAAAGCATGTCGGCCGGCTTCACACCAGGCGCATTAGCAGCCATCTGAAGCTGAAGCGGATTGTTCAACAGTGCGAGCACGCGCGGCGGAACATTCGGCGGAAGATTGCGCGAGAAATTCGCATGGTACGTGCGCAGCAGAATCGATCCGTACACGGCCACACCCACCGTTCCGCCAATCGAGCGGAAGAATTGAACCGAAGCAGTGGCCGCGCCCATGTTGGCGGGAGGCGCGACGTTCTGAACGCATAGCGTGTAGACCGGCATGACCGAGCCCATGCCCAGGCCGGCGATGATCATGTTGCGGATCACCTCCCATTGGGCGGTATGCGAGTCCATCATCACCAACAAAGAGATGCCGGTCATGGTGAGCAGCACGCCGCATAGGACGACGATCTTGTAGCGTCCGGTGCGCCCAACGATATTACCCGCGCCCGCGCTGCCAACCACGAAGCCCAGCATCATGGGAGTGAGCAGCGAGCCCGATCGGGTCGCCGTCACACCGAGCACGCCTTGCATGAAAAGCGGGATGTAGATGATGGCCCCGAACATCGCGATTCCGAGTAGAAAAACCGCGACCGTGGCAACCGAAATAATCGGATTTTGGTACATCGATAGCGGAATTACCGGTTCCACGGCGCGAGTCTCTGCGGCCAGAAATGCGATCAGCATGACGCCCGCAGTGATTAACAACGACACCACGCGCTGCGACCCCCATCCGTACTCGGTTACCCATGTCAGCGCCAAGAGCAACGGGATCAGGCATGCCGTAAGCGAGAGCACGCCCCACCAGTCGATTTTCCGCTGCACACCTTGCGGCCGAAAATAGGGAAACTCAACCAGAATCGCGCTGGCAGCAATGATGCCCACCGGCAGATTCACGTAGAACGTCCAGCGCCAGGAAAATGTGTCGGTAATCCAGCCGCCGAGTGTCGGACCGAAGATCGAAGCGAGTCCGAACACGCTCGCGAATAGTCCCTGATACTTGGCGCGCTGCGCGGGAGGAAAGATATCGCCGATGATGGTAAACAAAAGCCCCATCGCGATACCTGCGCCGAGGCCTTGCAGGCCGCGGAAGGCGATGAGCTGCGACATGCCGTCGCCAGGAAGCCAATGGACGTTACCGGCGGCTCCGCAAAATGCCGACGCGGTCACGAACAAAATATTACCGGCGAGAAAAAACCATTTTCGGCCGTAAATATCGGACAGCTTGGCGAAAATCGGTACGGCGATGGTCGACGTCAGCAGGTACGCTGTGGTGACCCAGGGATACCGGTCAAACCCGTTCAAAGACGCGATAATCCGGGGCTCCGACGTACCGACGATGGTCTGGTCGAGCGCCGCGAGCAGCAGCGTAAGCACGAGACCGGTAAGAGTACCGGCCAGTTGCCGACGGCTTAGATTATGGAGACCAGGACGATCGGCTGCCGCAGCGGTGGACATTTACCCATTTAAGCACGCTCGTGGGAACAGATGCGGAGCGGAGAGCATTGCATCCGCCGAATGGCCTCACGAGCTACCCCAGAGCTGAGTCGCGAGGCCAGCCAGACCGAGTGTTTGCGATCCGGCGGGTACGCAAAATCCCCGTACTTCGGCGGTTTTGTAATTTATACACCAGGTCGGTGAATGAAGACAAGCGCGGTTCGGCTACTTGCTGGGCTATCTTACTTCCCAACTACCAGGACGTGGAAGCTGTCCGGCAGGATCTGCGGCCGTGCCTTTTTGCCCGGCGCACTCTCCTGAGGCGGCCCAAATTCGGCGGCCAACAAGTAAACGCGATGGTTCTTGGAGTCCACAGTCATGGTGCGCGCGCCGCGCTCGGTGGGAACGTTTTCTACGGTCTCGTACTTGCCGTTCACTTGTTTGACGATGCTCAGCGTTCCATCGCCGCCGTTCGATGTGAACGCGAGCCCGAGTCCGGAATCGAAGCCCGCACCATCGGGGCCAGGACCGATTGCCGGCGTCGCCACTACTTTCAGCGTGGGAATATCGATCACCGCCATCATTTTGTTGTCGCAAGCCGCGAACAGCTTTTTGTTCTTGAGGTCGATCGCAAGGCCTGAAGGCGATTCGCATGGTGCGAGCGGGGCGTGACGCAAGACGGCCGGCTTGGCCGCGTCCAGTTCGACGATCTCGCTCGAATCTTCCAGATTGACATAGAGCTTTCCGGTACCGTCGGGCTGGCATTCTTCCGGTTTGCCGTCCAGCGCGAAGCTGGTGATCACTTCGTTGGTCTTAGGATCGATGGCGGTAGAATCTTTCGACCGGCCGTTGAAAGTGAAAATGCGTTTGGTCTTCGGCTCGAAGCAGACGGAATCGGGATTCTGACCGGTCTGCGGCTCGCCCACCTTAGCTAGCGTCTTCAGATCGAAAATCGTCACGCTGTTGGACTGGCCGTTGGTTATGAATCCCTTGCCGAACTCAGGCGCCACTGCGACGCCATGGACGCCGTGCAGTTGCGTGATTTGTCCAACCACCTTCCCGGCCTTGGTGTCCACAACTTCGACCACCTGACCGTGCGATGCGTACACGCGATTCGCATCCGGATCGACTGCGACGTAGTCCCAGCCTCCGGTTCCGCCAATTTTGATCTTGCCGATCGTCTTGTAACCTTCGGCAGCGAATGCCGCGGCAATCGCGAGCGCTGCAATGAGGAATTTCTTAGTCATACCGAGTCCTTTCCAATTCGATTATTGAGGAACGACGCAAAACGGAGTGCGGCGCGAAGCAGTTCCTGATACGTCTTGCGGTGCGCGCCGCACCCTTTGCGCTTGTCGATTTCAATTGCGGCCGCCTACATAAAATCGAACGGCCGGTGTGACCACCAGAGAGAGAACCATCGAGGCGAGGATTCCGCCGATCACGGCGATGGCCAAAGGTTGGAGCATTTGCGAGCCCGCGCCGAAAGCGAAGGCTAGCGGAAGCATGCCGGCGACGGTTGCGAGCGCGGTCATCATGATGGGACGCAATCGGCGCTCACCGGCGCGGATCATGGCCTCCTCGGGCGGAACACCCTCAGACCGGAAACGCTGGTCGGCGTCGAGAAGCAGGATGCCGTTCTTCGCGACGATGCCGACCACCATGATCAAGCCCATGAACGAAGACAGATTGAAAGTCGTGCGTGTGACGAGCAACGCCAGAAACACTCCGGCGGTGGAGAGCAGCGCCGAGGAAAGCACCGCGATCGGCGCCGAAAACCCACCAAATTCGAACAGCAGCACCATGAACACCAGCACGATGGCGAGCGTCAGAACGAACGCCAAATCGCGGAACGACCGTTGCTGTTCGGCATACTGGCCGCCGTACTCCACGCGAATGCTGTTGGGAACGTTCAAGTCGGCGACCGCCTTCTGGACCTTCGCGATGCCGTCGCCAAGATTCAAATTCTCGAAGCGCGCGGTCACCTTGACACCGCGCTGGAGATTTTCGCGCAGAATTTCGGTC
>DASQJA010000165.1:0-3113 GCA_035631275.1 Bryobacteraceae bacterium | reverse complement strand
CACCGCGACCGCAGGCCGGCCATTGAACTCGATCAGCGTGGGCTGCGCGGGGACGTCGTAGTCCCAAAGATCATGTCGGACCACCTGGAATCCCCACACGAATTCGCCCGTGGACGCCTTCAGCGCCACTACTGAATTAGCCCATTTGTTGTCGCCGGGACGCAAGCCGCCAAAGTAATCGGGACTGGCGCTGCCGGTGGGGACGAAGATCAGGTCACGTGCCGGGTCGGCGGAAAAGGTAGACCACGCGTTGGCCGCGCCGGTCCGCACCTTTTGTTTCTCGGCCCAGGGAATTGGATCCCAGGTCCATCGCAACGCGCCCGTGCGCGCGTCGTAAGCCCTCACCACGCCGCGCGGCATGCTGACCGCGCCGTTGTCGCCAATTGAAGATCCGGTGATCACCAGATCGCCCACTACGGCCGGCGCCGACGTCACCTGATAGTTGCCGAGGAACAGCACGTTGTATCCGACGTCGTGACTGAGATCCACAATGCCCCCAAGCCCGAATTGCTCGCACGGCTTTCCAGTTTTGCCGTCCAACGCGATCAAGCGGGCATCCAGCGTTCCTTCGAAGATGCGCAGCTTGCAGGGCGCTTCGTCCGCGGCTTTTGAATCGGTCCACGCGCTTACGCCGCGCGAGGAGACCTCCGAATAGTCGTGCGAGCGCGAGACGTTGGGATCGTAGGTCCAGCGTTCGGCGCCTGTCGCGGGATCCAGCGCGATCACCTGGTTGAACGGAGTGCTGAGATACAGCGTGCCGTCGACCAGAATCGGCGTCGCTTCGAATGCGGCTTTTGCGTTGAGCCTGGTCTGGGGCGCGAGAGCGCCGGTGTGATAGGTCCAGGCGACCTTGAGCTTCGAGACGTTCTCGCGTGTGATCTGCTTCAGCGCGGAATACCGCGTGCCGCCGGCATCGCCGCCGTAGAAACGCCAATCCGAATCCGCCGCGAATGCTCCTGTCGCGAGCAACAGACAAGCAAGTGTGATCCTCATGGTTGGACTATGCGCCTAGGCGCGCGATATTACGAGGCTTTTGGGACGAACGGGCCTAATCGCGGGACGTCGCGGCCCGGAAGCGCCGCGTCCAAGTCAGCTCGCGCCCGTCCTTGAGCACTATGCGCCGTTCGCCGTGAAACCAGGGCTGCATTTCTTTGACGCAATCAAGGTTTACCAGCTCGGACCGGTTGATCCGCACGAACTGATCCGGATCAAGCTGCTGAGCGAGATTTTCCAGCGTTCCTCGAACCACGAACGTCTCCGCGCCGGCGTGCAGATGAACGTTGTTGCGATCGGACGTGGCCCAGTCCAGCCGCTCGACCGGGAGAAATATTTCGCGTCCGCTCTTCTGGACCACAAGGCGCTTGAGAAAACGGCGCGACTCGGGCGCTCTAGTTCGTTCGCGCCGCAGCGCGACCTGTTCCTTGGCGCGTTCAAGAGCGCGCTCGAAGCGCTCCGGGTCCACCGGCTTCAGCAGATAGTCTAGCGCTTCGGCCTGGAAGGCGCGCAGCGCGAAGTGCTCGTGAGCCGTCAGAAAAATGACGTGGAAATCGCGCGGCTCCTTCACAGCCTCGAGCGCTGCAAAGCCGTCCATGCCGGGCATCTGCACATCCAGGAACACCAGGTCCGGCGCGAAATCCCGGATGGCGGCAACGGCTTGCTCTCCCGAACCGGCTTCTTGAATTTCGCCAATATCCGGATCGCCTTCCAGAAACCGCCGCACCTTGCGGCGAGAGGGCGGTTCATCGTCAGCGATCAGCACGCGCATCATGTCCGATAGGGAACCGCCACGGTGACCGTTAGGCCCCCGTCGGCGCAGTTCTCAAATTCGATGCTGTGCCCGCCGCCATAGAGTTGCTCCAGGCGGGCCATCGTATTCGAAATTCCCGTACCGCGCAGCAGCTTGCCATTAGGCATCCCGCGCCCCCGATCGCGAATCCGCACGCGCGTTTGGGGGCCGTCGCGTTCTGCCATGACGGTGACGCTGACGGCGTTCGACCGCGGGTCGCTCCCGTGGCGGATGGAATTTTCCACCAGCGGCTGCAGCAGGAGGTGCGGCACCAGCGCTTTCTGAACTTCCGGATCGATGCGCATGTCCACGCTGAGCTTGTCCTCAAAGCGCTGCCGCATGACGTCCAGATAGAGTTCGAGCGTTGCGATTTCGCGCTCCAGCGGCACCTCCTGCACCTCCGCGTCCTTGACCGTAGAGCGCAGCAGGGAGCTGAGCCGCGCGATCATCGCGTCGGCCTTGCGCGGATCTTCGTAGACCACCGAAGAGATGGCGTTCAGCGCGTTAAACAGGAAGTGCGGCTGAAGCTGCAAGCGCAGGTTCTCCAGCCTTGCCCGCGCCAACTTGGCTTCGAGCTGTGCAGTACGCACGTGGCGTTCGAAGAGATAAATCAAGCTGACCATGACTGCATAGGAAATCACGTCGTGGGAGAATTCCATGGGATAGCGCGCGACCATGATGCCGTAGTCGTAGCTCCCGAGCCCGAACAGCGGGTATAAGGCGGTGCGCAATCCCCAGATCAGCGAGGTGTGAACCAGCGAATAGGCGACCAGCGCGGCGGCGTGCAGCGGCAACCGGGTAGTCCAGTTCGCGCGTTGAATGGGAAAGCGGCGCGCGAATCGGAGCACCAGAGGAAACAGCAGCGCCGCCATCCACGCGCCCGTCACGACCTCGTTGAGGAACGGCGCGAGCGCTGGTACGGATTCGCGGCTGGCAACGGTTTCCAGATAGCGATAGCCGAAAAACAGCAGACCGGCGGCCGTGAAATAAGCGAAGATCGTCAGGCCGGATTGCAGGCGCCGCGCCACAGAACAAGTATAAAGGTCGGCGTTCGGGTTGGCGATCATGCCAATCGCGCATTTCCGGAGTCTGAACGGAGTCCAAACTCCGGTTCTTTACGTTTTGGCGCCCGTTTGGCGTCCAAATCCCCGGTGCACAAGTGTTTTGTTTTCAGTCAGAACTGTCCGTAAGTGATTCTATAAAAGGGAATGTCAAGAGAAATATTTCCCCGCCGAGTTGAAAGCCAGGCGGGATTGGCTGGCGTTCAGCCCCTGGGGTTGATGATGGCGTCAGTCGGGTGTGAGTTTTGCAATGCGAAGGGTCCACA
>DASQJA010000164.1:0-2538 GCA_035631275.1 Bryobacteraceae bacterium | reverse complement strand
TTGAATATCGGCATTCGAATATGTCTGACACGATCATCTCGCGCCATCGTCCGCTGAGCTTACTGGCCGCCTTGATTCTCGCTCAGGTGCTGCTGCTCGCGTTCCAAATCAAACGTGAGAACAACGTGCGGCTGGTTCGCTACTGGACCGTACAAACCCTCACGCCCGTTGAACGCGCCGGAACATGGTCATTTTCGAGAGTCGGTGGCCTGTGGAGCGGCTATATCGGCCTTCGCAACGCTCGCACCGAAAATGAGCGTTTGCAGAAGGAACTCGACGAGCTTCGCATGCGCAACCGTGAGCTCGAGAGCCAGGCCGCCGAAGGCCAGCGTCTCGCGAACCTTCTGAATTTTCGCAACGCTCATCCCGAAGCGTCCATGCTGGCCGCGGAAGTGATTGGAGCCAGCGCCGATCCCGCGTCGCACACTTTGTTCATCAATCGCGGCGAACGAGACCGCGTCCGCCGTAACCTGGCTGTGATCACTCCGGAGGGTATCGTCGGAAAAATCGTCGAAGTCTTCCCCACCTCTTCGCAAGTCCTTCTGATCAACGACAGAGACAGCGGCGTCGGCGCGCTTTTCGCCGGCACACGCACCCACGGAGTAGTGAAAGGGAGCGGAGATCCGAATCCGCGCATGGATTACATCGTCAACGATGAAAAAGTGCAGGTCGGCGACAAAATCCTTACTTCCGGCGAAGACCACATTTTCCCCAAGGATTTGCCCATCGGAAAAGTGGAAAGCGCCAAGGCCGCAACACCATTTCAGGTGATTTCGATTGCGCCGGCGGCAAGACTCGATCGGCTGGAAGATGTTCTCGTTCTACTCACACTGCAGGAATTGACGCCCAAGAAGACGGAAGAATCGCCCGCGCCAAACACGCCGAATCCCGCCGCTGCGAAGAGCCAGCCCGCAGCCGCCCCTCACGCGCAGAATTGACATGGGCACCATGCTGAGAGCCGACGCCCGATCGGAATCGAATATCGAGGTCCACAAATATTATAGCGGCGCTGTTCCACTCGTCTGTTTCCTTGCGCTCGTCCTGCAAGCTTTCCTCCACAAGTATGGCCGCTTCGCAGAACTGGTTGATCTGCCTCTGCTCGTCACGATCTATTTCGGCGTCAGCCGCCGCAATCCGGTAAGCGGCATGTTTCTCGGCGCGGCCATCGGCATCGCGCAGGACGCGCTCAGCCACGACAATCCCATCGGCATGTACGGCATCGCAAAAACGTGCGTCGGCTATGTCGCTTCCTCCGTGGGCGCGCGAATCGACACCGAGCATCCGGTCAGCCGCTTCGGCCTCGTCTTCGTTCTCTTCCATTTTCATCAGGTGGTGCTGGCCATCACAGAACGCGCTCTCCTCGCCCATTCAATGCCGATGTTCACGCTCCGCCTTCTCCTCGATTCGCTCGTCACCGCCGGGATTGGTGTGGTGCTCTTCGCCCTTCTGGATCGTCTGCGCAGAAGGCAGTAGAGCCTCCTTTTCCACCACTTCTTTTCCAGCGCTCCTGTCCCTCAGGCCAGCTACCTTCGGCTCCCGATTTTAGGCACAATACATTGACCGAAAGGACATAGCTGTCTTGCGGGCGCACCTTGCCGGTGTTAGTTTTAAATGCCGCTTCGGGTTCCGCCCGATTTTGTATGTCAGGGCGCATCAGGGCCGAATGCATTCCGGCCAAGTAAGACCCCCGCGCAGGAGTTCCATTGCCGTCGTGGAATGTTAACGACCAGAAGGTGCCCCAGGAACGCCTGGCGATCGTCTCCTACGCTTCCGTCGTTTTTGTGGTCCTCTTGTTAGTGGGTTTTTGGAAGCTGCAAGTCGTTCAGTCGGGACATTTCGCCGACCTCGCCGAACGCAATCGCGTACGCTCCATCCCCATCATCGCGCCTCGTGGTGCAATGCTCGATCGCGAAGGCCGAGTCCTCGTCGATAGCTATCCTTCCTTCAGCATCCTGCTGCTACGCGAAGACATGAAGGCCATTGAGAAAAGCATCCCTCAAATCATCGACGGCCTCGGAATCAGCCGCCAGGATATTCAGCAGACCCTGGAGTCATCGAAAAACGAGCCTAAATTTCAGCCTGTTGTGATCAAACCGGCCGCGAGCCTTGCAGACATCGCCTTCGTCGAATCGCACCGCGCCGATATCCCCGTTCTCGAATTGCTGATGGTCCAGCGCCGCCGCTACCCGCACGGCGACATGCTGGCCAATGCGATTGGCTACGTCGGTGAAGTCTCGCCACAGCAGATGGACCAGAGCGACGGCCACTACCGCCCCGGCGACATCGTCGGCAAAGCGGGCCTCGAGCGCCAGTACAACGAAACCCTCGAAGGCACCGACGGCATGCGCCGCGTCGTCGTGAACAGCGTCGGCAAAGCGATGCGCACTCTCGACAACGTCGAAGCGATTCCCGGCAAGCCGATTCAACTGACGATCGATTACGACTTGCAGGCCATCGCCGAACACGACATGCAGGACAAGGAAGGTGCCGTCGTGGCCATGGACGCGCGCACCGGCGAAATTTTGGCCATGGTCAGCC
>DASQJA010000163.1:0-7946 GCA_035631275.1 Bryobacteraceae bacterium | reverse complement strand
CGGCGAGCGCGGGCAGGCGCTCGCGGAGAAATGCTCGCGCGCCATCCAGGCCGGCGGCGAGGCGATCGCCCGTATCGGGATCGAACTCGGGACCGTGACGGTCAAATGCGACTTTGAGCCCGCGGCTCTCCACTTCCGGGACGACGTAGGGGCAGCGCTCGTCGCCGAAATCGATCCACGCCGGCATCTTCGGTGGCGCAAAATCGCGGTTGCCGATGGGCGTGCCGAAGTAGAAAGACTCCTGGCGCGTCGCGCGGATGCGGTCTTTGAGAACTTCCGGGAAGATCTTCGGAAGCCAAGGGCCGCATGCGTAGACGAACAGCGGCGCGCGAAAACCATCACCTGAACTCGTCCGGATCGAGCCGCTTTCGGGGGCCGTGGCGCCTTGACGAAAATATTCCACTCCGCTGCAAATCGCGGCTTCCACGACCTGGTTCACGGCTTTGCGCGCCAACAGAACACCGGCGCACAGCTCAAATATTGCGGCGCGCTCCGAGTCGAACAGGAATTGTGGGAAACGGTATTGAAGTTCGGCCATGCTGACGTCCTCGAACTCCACGCCGCATTTCTCGAACGTTGCACGCGTTGCGGCGCCGCGTGGATCGGTAGGGGTGGGAGTCCACAGCGCACCGGTCTCCTGGAAAAGTTCCGGACGGCCAGAGGAATCAAATAGCTCCATCCAGAGCTCGCGCGAACGCAGCGCCCAGCGCGTGTAGACTTCGTCGGCGCCGTATCCCATTCTCAGGATGCGCGACTCGTCGCCCGAGCTGGCGCGGCTGTTGGCCGGACCGTATTGATCGAGCAAGGCAACGGATCGCGCGCTTTTCCGCAGATGATACGCGATCCATGAACCGAAAACTCCCGCGCCGACTACGACCGCGTCATACGATTTATTCAATGCGAATACCTTTCCCAGCCTGGCAGGCTCGGCGGAAGGCGAGGTCCGCGGCGACAACATCTTCCACTGCCAGCCCAAGAGATTTGAAAATCGTTACTTCGTGGCTCGATTTCCGCCCGAGTTCGGGCCGTGCGGCAACCTCTCCCAGCTCGGCGGCGATGTGATCCGCCGTGAATCGGCCTTCGCGAATTCCTTGGACGATGTCGCCGGATTCCTTGAGCGCTGAAGCGCGCGAATCGACAATCAATCGGGCGCGCGCAACCAGTGCGGGATCCATCTCACGCTGGCTGGGCAAGCAGGCTCCGACGGAGATGACGCAAGCGCCTGGCTTGACCCAAGCGTCTTCGATGACGGGAGTCGAGGAGGACGTCACCAGCGCGATGACGTCCGCGGCACGGATGGCTTGTTCGGCGGACTCGACCGCCCGAATCGGATGACTCTGCGAAGCAGCGACGAATTCGTCGCGCTTTGAAGCAGTCGGGCTCCAGCAGCGGATGTCGTCGAAGTTGCGAACGAGCGTCAGTGCTTCAACATGGCTGCGGGCCTGGACGCCCGAACCGATGATGGCGAGCGAGCGCGACTGTTCGAGCGCCAAAGATCTCGCGGCGACCGCCGAGACCGCCGCGGTTCGCACCTCGGTGATAAAGCGGCCGTCGAGAATTGCCTGCGGCGCGCCCGTAGCAGGGTCAAGCAGCAGGATGGTTCCGAGATGGGAGGGCAGGCCTTTCGACTCATTTTCGTGGAAGACGGTGACGAGTTTCGCGCCCATCGCAGAGGGTTCGCCGAGATAGGCCGGCATCGTAGCAAAAATGCCCCCGGGCGCCTGGATTACGGTTCGAACCGGCTGATTCACTTTGCCGCTCGAGTAGGCGGCCAACGCGCCTTGCATTGCTTCAATGAGCTCGCTCATCGAAATCAGCGCGCGCACGTCGGCTTCAGAGAGCCAAATTGCCATATGCCGTTCAGTCTCGCACAGGATTCGGATCGCGCGGGTGAATCGCTAAAACGCTAGTAGCAGGCCAGAGTGGGCGTTAGTTCAGCGTGTGATGTCGCGATGGGTTTCTTTGACTTTGAACCCGGCGCGTGACAGACGCTTGCGAATTTCGCTTGCAATCAGCACCGAGCGGTGATGTCCGCCGGTGCAACCGAATCCGATGGTCAGGTAGCTTTTCCCTTCCCGGATGTAGTGCGGGATCAGATAGACCAATAGCTCGGAAATGCGGTCGATGAACTCCTGGGTCTGCGGGAACGAACGAATATAGCGCGCGACCCGGGGATGCCGTCCGCTCAGATTTTTGAACTCGGGTATGTAATTCGGGTTCGGGAGAAAACGAACGTCGAAGATGAGGTCGCTATCGGGAGGCACACCATGGCGATAGCCAAAGCTGTTGATGTCGATGCGGATCTGAGACTGTTCGTTGCCGTCGCGAAATTTGTCTTCGATGACGCTCCGCAGCTCGTGAACGTTGAACTTGGAAGTATCGATGATGTGGTCGGCCACTTTGCGAATCGGCGCCAGCCGCTCGCGCTCAGTGCGGACGCTCTTCAGCACCGACGATTCGGTGCCCAGCGGATGGGGGCGGCGCGTTTCGCTGAAACGTTGCATCAAGGTGCGCTCGTCGGACTCCAAGTAGAGGATACTAGCGGCCACGCGCCGCTTCAGCCGCTGGAAGATAGCCGGAAAGAGCTTCAGATTCTGGCCTTCCCGGATGTCGATGACCAGCGCGGCGCGCCGCACGTTCGCCGAATCCTTTGCCAACTCGGCAAACTTGGGGAGCAGTTCAACGGGGAGGTTGTCAACCGCGTAGTAGCCCAGATCTTCAAGGGCCTTTAGAGCAGTGGCTTTGCCCGCACCGCTCAGACCGGTAACAATAACCAGCTCAGCACGCTTCGAATCGGTCTGCTCACCGAAACGTTTTGGCACTAGCTCTCGATGAGGTCAAAATGCCCGTCGGGACGGCGCATGAGCACCTGGACCCTTTCGGTCTGCGCATCGCGATAAACCATATAGTCCTGGGAATCGTCCATTTCCAGCATCGCTTCTTCCAAGGTCATCGGTTTGCTTCCGTTGTTGTGGTTAACGCGGAAGATTTTTATTCGGCCGGACTGGCCGGCACCGCTAGTGCGCTTCGATGAGGAGGCTTTGGCTTTCTTCGCCGGACGGGCTGGCGCTGGGGCCTCTACGAGCAATGGACCCGGTTGCGCGCCTTTTTCTTTATGGCGTTTCGTATCGCGCCACTTGCTACGCAGTTTCAGGACCTGTTTCTCTAGTTTTTCCAAGGCGTCGTTGGCTGCGACCTCCAGATCGGTGTCCAAACCGATGCCGACCATTGCGTGATCCCACACGTTGACGGTTATCTCGACCTTTTGCAGAAAACGCTCCTGGCTCAAGATCACGTGGATTTCTTTTTCGCCTCTGCGGTCGATCATCTTAGAAAGCTTCTGGAGCTTGGCTTCGAACTTCGCGCGGGCTTTCGACGGAAATGCTTCGTGCCTTCCTGTATAGCTGATTTTCATGGTCACTTCTCCTCGGTGACTCGCGCCAACGAAAGCGCGTGGGGGCAATTCTGTTCCAACAAGGCGGCCATGGCCTCCTGTGGCACTCTGAAGCGAGAAGGATTCAGTTACGAACCCGCCGCTGATGCGTGGACGGGATTTTCATGTCTTCACGGTATTTGGCAACCGTTCTGCGAGTGACGTCGATACCTTCCTCCTTGAGCCGCGCCGTGATCTGCTCGTCGGTAAGTGGATGCTGGGAGTCTTCTTCCTCGATCATTTTCTTGACTCGACGCTTCAAGATCAGCAGCGGCGTGGCACTTCCGGCTATGCCCTGCACAGCTTCGGAGAAGAAATACCGCAGCTCGAACACACCTTGTGGTGTGTCGGCGTACTTGCTGGCAACTGCGCGGCTCACGGTCGAGGGATGTACGCCGATCTCCTCGGCCACTTCCTTGATCATCATCGGCTTGAGCTGATCGATGCCGTGTTCCAGAAATTCCAACTGCCGTCGAACAATGGACTGGCACACCTTCATGATGGTCTGCTTGCGCTGTTCGATGTTCTTGATGAGCTGGATCGCGGCCGCATAGCGATCTTTCACATAGTTCCGGATTTCCTTGCTTGGCTCCTGATCGCGGTCCAGCATCTTGCGGTACTGCGCGTTCAGCCTCAGTTGCGGCAGATCGTCGTCGTTGAGCTGGATGATGTATTCGTCGCCCTCTTTGAAGATGTAGACATCGGGTTCCACTTGGCGCGCGCCGGGGCCGGAGTAGCGCAGGCCAGGATAGGGATCCAGGTGACGGATAACATCGAGCGCGATCTGCACATGCTCTAGCGGGCGGCCCAACTGTTTGGCGATTTCTTTGAGCTGGCGCGTTTCAACCAGCTTCAGGTGATTAGAAACGATTTGCCAAGCGACACCGCCCTTGCCGTTCCGGCTCTCGAGTTGGAGCAGCAGGCACTCGCGGACGTCTTTCGCGCCCACGCCGGCCGGATCGAGCGATTGCACGATCCTAAGGCCTTGGTTCACTTCCTCCAGGGTGTGCTGGCCGCTCTCGGCGATTTCCTCGAGCGTGGCCGTGAGATAACCGTTCTCGTCCAGATTGCCGATAATGTTCGCAGCCGCGTCGCGCACTTCGTCCGGCATCACCAGCACGCTGAGTTGCGAATGGAGATGATCGGCGAGCGTGACCGGGGAGGAAAGGAAGGTTTCGAAGGAGGGCTTTTCGACAGACTCGGAGGCGGGGCTCTTATAGCCGGGATCGAGATAGTCGTCGAAAAATGTCCCGAAGTCGATCTCGTCGAACGGATCTTTCTCGGTTTTCTGCTCGGGATTCTCAGTTTCGGGGACGGTTGCCGTTGCGACAGGTTCAGTCGCGGGCGGCGCGGCGCCGTCCGGCTCAAACGCGGGCACGGTCTCAAAATCGCCAACCTCGCCGAGCGCTTCGGCTTCCGGGGCTGCCGCTCCGTTCACGGTTTCCAGGATCGTTTGATCTGACGGTTCTGCCTCACGCTCGCGCTCGAGAATGGATTGGACTTCCTCCGGCGTCAGCTCCTCGACGCCGTCGGCTGTTTCCTCGAGAACCGGGTTCTCGGCAATCTCCTGGGTGATCATGTCCTTCAACTCCAGGCGGTTCAGCTGGAGGACTGTCACCATCTGCACCAGACCGGGCGTCAAAATCTGCTTCTGCGAGACCTTGAGTTGCAGTCTGGGAGAGAGCATTGACATTCTGTAGCCATAATAACACCGCTTCCCGAAGGCGTTTCCATGAATTTGCAAAAACGAACCTAACCCGCAAGTCTCAGATTATGAACAATATGTGTCCGCGCGGCCGCAGTGTGAGATTGGTGCATCAGGGGGCGCTTGGTAGAATGGTGCGATAAATGCTTGCCCGCTCGGAACGCGACGAAATCGCGCGACTTTGGAATCGAAAACTGGAACAGGACCGAGCCGGTGTGCCCCAGACGCAGAGGCATCGCAACCTGGAGCCGCCCAGCGCCGAGTTTCTGGCCGCGCTCGCCGCGGGCGTTGGCGCTAAAAAGATAATCGAAATCGGCGGATCGACTGGGATCTCGACGATCGCGCTGGCGTCGGCGGCGCGGGAAACCGGCGGGCGGCTGATTTCCATCGAGATGGAAGCCGAGAGGCAGGCGGAAGCACGAGGAACATTAGCGCGACTGCAGCTCGATGCCGTGGTCGATTTTGTCCTAGCCGACGCAGCTGACGTTCTTCCGTGTCAGACAGAACTAGACCTTGCACTCATTGACTGCGAGAAGGAAGACTACATTCGCTTCTTCGATATGCTTCCAATGCGCTGCGGAGGGATAGTGGTCGCCGACAATATCCTCTCGCATTCGCTTTGGGACTACGTAAAGCACGTGCGCGCACAGGCCGGCGTGGAATCGATCACCTTCGCGATCGGCAAAGGGCTCGAAGTAACGCGCGTGTAGCGTCGCAAATTTACCTTCTTCTTACAAGCTCGCAACTTCATAAGTGCGGGTAGCTCGTCTAACGTTCGTATGTTCTTACGTACTCGCGTCGTACAGACGCTTCTGATCGCAATTGCCTGTGGTGCTGTTTCAGGAAGGGCGAACGACACCGCACCAGCGGCAGCGTACGCAGATTCATCACATGGCACGGTTTTGCTCAATGTCGAAGGGAAACAGTACGTCGTCGATGTCGCTGCCGGCACGGTACGCCCGGCTGGATTGGAGACAAACGCCGCGGAAGCGAGCAGGTCCGCGGGGAAAGAACTGTTCGGGCAGGCGTGCGTAAGTTGCCATGGTCCGGACGGGCGCGGGAATCCTCGAGAGGGAGCGCCCGAGTTAATCAGCGCGGCACACTCGAAGAGCGAACAGGACATCGCGGCGATCATCCGGAACGGTAAAGGCGGCAACATGCCAGCCTGGTCCGGAAAGCTCACGGACGTTCAGATAGATACACTGGCGCGATATGTAAAGAGCTTGGCGGTTCAGTCCGGTTCGACTCTGAGCAATCGTAATCCGCAAGAGAAACAAAAAGTCTACAATCCGGGCGACGATATGCTATTTTCGCTGCCGACCGGACGCGCAGTGGATCAGAACAGCCTGACGGTAAACTTCACGCATCGCTTCGCGTACGATCCGGCGACGCAGGGCGCGTCGCGCGGAGCGGAATTGTTCGGGCTGGATAATTTCTCTCTCTCATCGTTCGGCTTCCGCTACGGCGTTACGGACAGGCTTTCGGTGGACGTTTGGCGGTCGCCGTCATTTCTCGATCGGCCGATTCAATTGATGGCGGCGTACAACGTCCTGGACGAACATCGCGGAGCGCCGTTCAATTTCGCGGTGCGCGTCTCGGTGGAGGGCCAGGATAATTTCAAAAAGAATTACACAGAGAACATCGAAGGGATTTTTTCGCGCAGCATCACTTCGCGGGCACAGTTTTACGTCGTTCCGACAATGTCGTTCAACGATCGAGAGTTGTTAATGGGATCTCTGGATTCGAGCTCGATTCGCGATACACGCGGCATCAACGCCTTCTCGACGGGGTTCGGGCTCGCCGTGGATGTTCGTCCGACCGTGGCGCTGGTGGGCGAGATCATTCCAACTTTCGTCAACGGGCCTGAACTTGGCATCCACCGGCCGGCGTTTGCGTTCGGAATTCAAAAGAAGATCTATCGTCACGCGTTCACGTTCGGTTTCAGCAACAATCCAGGTGCGACGGTTTCGCAGCGGGCCGGAACTGAGGCGACTTTTCTTGGCAGACCGAGCGCCGATACACCGTCGCATTTGTATCTGGGTTTCGACATAACGCGGCGGATTTACTAAATACCGAAACGCGCGCTATTGGGCGGAGACCAACTAGGCACGACGACGCTCCGCCTTCCGCCATCTGTTCAAAAAATCTTCGATGAAGGGTGTTCCTTCCGGCGTGCGGGATGTCAGTTGGCCCTGGTCGAACCCAGCACTTTCAACGTAATCTTCGTGGTGCGGAACAGGATCACCGGTAGGTCCTTCTACCACTACAACGGTCATACGATCCGCTTCGGCCTCGTCGCGCGCCAATTGTTCACTGCTAAGGGAAATTCCCGCCAGACGCCGCACTTCAAAAAAGGTAAAGATGATCAGGCCCACGACCAGGCAAGTTCCGATGGCCCACATTGCGATCTCCCATCCACGCATCCCTGCCATCATGCCGAAGCCTGCGATTAAACTCAGCAGCGCTGCAAAAACCATCACATAGGGAAAGACGACACGGCTTGTTCTCCTCGACATTGTTCTCTCCTAATTGTTGGATGCGACTGTAACGGGCAGCGGGCGAGTTAACCGTTACACATGCCCGCGAGGCGTTGCAGTCTCTGGGAATCGCAAACCTGTTGGAACGTGACAATGTGCTACGCTCCTGTTTACCGCAAGCGGCAAAACTTGTTAGGGGCGCCAATCAGGCCTTTGGGCTGCAGACTGAAAATCGCGGAATGGATGCTCGCACCCATGCTTTTGCTGGAAAGCACGGCGCTTGGTGTTGCACAACCGGCGCAGCGGCTTCCACGCGAGGCTCAGCCGGCTA
>DASQJA010000162.1:0-9168 GCA_035631275.1 Bryobacteraceae bacterium | reverse complement strand
ACCGCAAGAGTTGATCTTCTGCGCGGCCGGTAGCGTAGCTTGAATGAAGTATCGATTCGTTTTGCTGGCTTCGGTCGCGGCAGTGGGAGCGCTGTACTACTGGATTATCGGCATCGGAGCGTTGCCCGAGCGGTTGGTTTGTCAGAACCAATTCGCTCGTTACTACGGCTCGCCTCCGGTGAAGAGTGTCTACGGCACCGAGGCCGTTAACGGCTACCACCAGCTGCTGGCTCGCTCGTTTGCGAGCGGAAAATTGCGCCTGCCGGTTGAACCTCTCCCCGAGCTTCTTACGCTGCCGGATCCGTGGAACGGAACGCAGAATTGGAACGCGCGGCTCCTCGATGTAGCGCTGTTCCAGCGGCACGACTATCTCTATCACGGCCCAACGCCGCTGCTGATGTTTTTTCCTGCCCTGGTACGTCTTCACCGGGCGCGATCTTCCGGAGAATTTCGCGGCATTCCTGATTTCGCTGCTGGCGTTCGTCGTGCTATCGGCACTATTCGGCGAGGTTCTTTCCGCGCTGGACATCCGCTTTTCGATGTTTCGGCATACGCTGTTCTTAGTTGCATTGGGGGTCGGGCAAGTGGTGCCGTTTTTGTTGCACCGGGCAAAGGTCTTCGAAAATGCGATCGCATGCGCGCAGTTGTGCCTAGCCGCGGGTTTCTTCGGTGCTTTTCGATCGCTCAACGGCGGGCGGCGGTCCATCGTTTGGGCGGCGTTTTCCGGTTTGTCTTTTGGGCTTGCAGTCGGATGCCGTCCGCATTTCGGTTTGGCGGCCGCGGCGGGCTTCTTTCTGTTTGTCGCGTTCGCGCGAAAAGGCTCCTGGCGCGAGTTGATCGCCTATCTCGCGCCGCTGGCGATCTGCGGCGTGATCCTGATGGCTTACAATTACGCGCGCTTGCAGAATCCTTTTGAGTTCGGCACGCGATACCTGCTTGGTGACGATCGTTACCACAATTTCGGTGTTTCGCTCAGGAATCTCCCAGCCGGTTTGTACTATCTTCTCCTTTGCCCACCGAGAATTGAACCAGAATTCCCGTTCGTGCGCCTGGTGCTGCGGTCTCCCCACTTCGCGCTTCCGCCGGGTTATTTTCTCGAACGAATCGCAGGCGTTGTTGCTTTGCCCGCTGATCGTCCTGGCACCGGTGGCTCCCCGTCTGGCGAGACGCGCGGGGGAGAACCGAGCGGTCCCTGCGCTGCTCGCCGCGATGGTGGCGTTCGCTGTGAGTTGCGTGATCTTCATCGCGCTGGTGCCGTTCTCTTCGCAACGCTACGCAGTCGACTTCATGCCGACGCTGCTGTTCGTCAGTTGCGTCGGCGCTGCGGCGCTGCTGCGCCGCATCCAGGTTGCGATGGGGCGCGTACGTAAGTGCCAGCGCTACACCGGTTGCTACAAATGTGCGATCTTCGCGAACCTTGGTCTCGCAGTCCAGGGGCCCTACGATCAATTCGTGCAGCGCGATCCCCGGGCTTATGCAGATCTCGCTCGAAAATTCAGCCCGATCGTATCGTTTCGGCCTCTGTTAGATCCAACTCTTCGAGCCAGCGATACGTTTAATTTCCCCGCATGTCCACCAACGCGCGAGGCGCTGCTCTCGGCAGGTGAACTTGGATCTCGCTATCTGGTCTCTGCCGAATGCGCCGGGCCTGGGAGACTGCGACTATTCTCGGAAACTGCGCTGGGTTTTGGCTCACCACTGCCGGTGGATGTTCCATTCACTCCCGGGCCTCAAAAAGTCGCCATCGAATTCACTCCCACGAACCGAACGATGACCCTCTACTGGAACGACAGCCCCGTGCTACGGCATGCCTTACTGTTTCTGGTGACGTCCCGGTCACAGATTCGCTCCGGTTGGGACGCGGCGCTCGGAAAGATCAAAACTTTGAAGGAGGGATCGATGGCGCACCCGGCGAGCTCGGCTATTTGTTGAAGTAAAGCGTCACGTCGACGGTATGCGCTTTGTCGTCGACCTTCGTCTTTGCGCGGGTCGTTTTCAAATTGTCGAAGACGCCGCCTGACTTGACGCGGTCGAGAAAATGATCCGGGTACTCGACGTTGAACGGCATGCCTGGGTTGATGGTCCACATCTTGCGGATAACTGGTTCGCTCTCGATATCGAGCCCGACGATGTTCAGCTTGCCCAGCGTATACTCAGGCCCCGAAATCACGTTGATCGCGATGCTGACTTTGTGATCCTTGTCGTTCACGTCGCGCTCCACTTGAGACGTGGCCAGCAGGTATCCGGCGCGCCGCAGGCTCTGTGCGATTCGTTCCTGCCCCGCTTTGACATCGTCGAAATTCGCAGTCTGACCGGTTTTGATGTTCGCGAGTTTAGCGAACGGCTGATTGGGAGCTTCTGCGCCGGCGAAAGAAACGCGATCCAGCGTGTATACAGGTCCAAGCTCGATTTCCACACTCACGTCCACGCCGTCCACGTCTTTCGAAGGTGCGGTTGCAATCTTAGTGAACGCAGCGCGGATCATTCCGCGCGCTTCGAACACGGGACGCACCTGGGTATCGAGCAGCAGCCGGAACTCGGCCTCATCATAGGGAAGACCGACCGCGACGCCGTAAATCGCGGTTTCAAGCAATCCGGGCGGAAGATCGCCAGTGTTGGTGAACTTCACGCGCGCAATGTTGAGCCGGGCCTTGGACGGCCGGAACACGACGATCAGGTCGCTGGTGGCGTCCGACGTAGGCTTACCGATGATCGGTTCGTGATAGTTCTTGGCGGCAAGAAATTCGGAAATCCAGCCTACGTAGCGGTCGAGCACCGGTTTGGTGGCTGCAATTTTGTCTGAAAACAGCGGATCTTTCTGCTTCAAGAGAGCGCGCAGATCGGCGTCCGTGGCCGGGAGATCCTGAAAGCGATACGGATAAACCTGAGCTACCTCGACCACCTCGAAACTCGCGTCGTAACCCTTGCCATCCGGCGACGGAGCGAAGTGATACCCGACGTTATCGAACGCACCTGTGGCAACTAGCCGATCGCGTGCTGCCTCGAAGTCAGCCTTGCCCGCGACTTGTCCGGCGCGCAACTTGGCGACTGCGAGGATCTGCCCGGTCTTGTAAAGTTGGTTTCCTTCCACCGACAGGGTTTCGATCGGCCACGGCGCGCCGGGCGGAGGAGGCGCAGGCGTACTCTCAGCTGGTCCTGATGCTGCGGGTTTCGCTTGCTTGTGAGTCTGGGCCTGAGCGGCGGCTATAGCGAGCGCGAGCGTCAGGACGATGCGATAACGGTTCATTCCAGCTCGATGGGGATATACAGCAAGTGGCCCGACCGCTCCACTTGCATCACGATGGCCGCGCCCGGCTTGTACTCATCGAGCTTTTTCTTGAGCGCATCGACGGTTGCCATAGGAACTCCGTTCAAAGAGTAAATGACGTCACCCGGCTGAAGGCCGGCTCCACTTTCGAGATCCGAGGTAGATCCTGCCGCGACCACCAAGCCGTACTGCTTGCGCAAATCAGGCAGCAAGTCGGCAAGCTTCTTGTCGATGGCGATGACCAGCACGCCGAGCTTGGGAACCAGGTTATTCTCCGGATTCACCATGTCGGCGAAGCGCTGGGGATCGTCAACGGTATCGATTACCGGGACGTCGATGCTCAGTTCGTCCTTGCCGCGCAGGACCGTCAACGCGAGATGCTCGCTCATGGGCGAGCGGAAAATATAGGCTTCGAGCTGGCGGGCGTTGCGCATGACGTGGTGATTCGCCGTCATCACTACGTCGCCAATCTTAACGCCAGCTTTGTCGGCGGGACCGCCCGGCGTAACGTCACTGATTAGAACGCCCCAGTCGCGGTTCAATCGCAACCCGTCGGCCATGGTAGGCGTGATGGTCTGCACGCTGACGCCGATTCTGCCGCGATGCACATGGCCCTCCTTGCGGAGCTGCGTGTAGATGGTGTCAACAATGTTGCTCGGGATGGCAAATCCCAGACCTTCGCTTCCGCCTGACTGCGTGAGGATGAAAGTATTGATTCCGATCACGCGGCCGGCGGAATCGATCAGCGGGCCGCCGCTGTTGCCGGGATTGATGGGGGCGTCCGTTTGGATGTAGGCAAGCATGTCGTCAGGATGCAGCTCGCGCGAGGTGGAGCTGATGATTCCCATGCTGACTGAGCCTTCGAGTCCGAGTGGATTGCCGAACGCCATAACCAGCTCGCCCTGGCGCGCCACATCGGAATCGCCGAAAGCCAGGTGGGAGAGGCCGGTGCGTTCGATCTTGATGACGGCGACGTCCATATCGCGGTCACTGCCGATCAGTTTCGCCTCGAGCAGCTTCGGCTCGGGCTCAACAGTCATGCCACGGCCGGCAGGATTCGGGCGTGACGTCGATATCCGCACCTGAATGCGCCGAGCGCCTTTCACGACGTGCGCGTTGGTGACGATGTAGCCGTCGGCCGACATGATGATGCCTGAACCCGTACTACGCTGTTTGGAAAGCACTGCGGCAGCGTTGCCGGAATCGCTGTCGTCGGCGGTGACGTAACCGGTGGAGAAAATCTGGACCACGGCCGGGCGAATCCGGTTTACCAAATCCTCGAATTTGACGCTTAGCTCGGGCAAGCTGAAGGCTTGGGCGGACGGCTCGGCCGCTGTCGTTGGCGAAGACGCAGAGTCGGTCGACGGTTTATTTGCAGCAGGCGCTGCCGCGGGAGCTTGAGCGGATATAGCGCTCACGCCGAGCAGCGCCACCATTGAGAGCAATAAGCATCGCCTCATAGTTTCATTCTCTCTTACCGCACAATATCAACTGGTACAAACACTTGGAATCGGGAAAAGTTATGGAATCCGCGCCCGCAGATTTTTCAGAGCGCGGAGGCCTTCCTGGGAAACGTCGTGATCGGTATCCGAGGACAACGCTTGCAAGGGTGCAATCGAATCCTCGCCGCCGCTGGCCGCGAGCACTTGCGCGAGGCCGATCTTCTCGTCCTTGGTGGCTGTGGGTTCCTGGAACACGGGATAGAGCGCGCGACGAATCTCGGGATCACGCGCCAGTTCGATCAAATAGGGTTGCGCCGTGTTGTGATAGGACGCTAAAGTCAGACTGTTTACCAGGTATCGGAGGGGATCGAACTCAGCCATGCCACGCTTGCCGAGGGCGCTCAATGCAAACGCCAGCGCCAGACGCGAGCCCGTTTTTTGATCGGTGGAGAAAAGGCGTTCGATGTTGGCAAGGTCGGCCGGATCCTTGACCCGGGCCAAGCCTTCGGCCGCGGCCTCACGCAGTCCCTCGTCCTTATTTTCGAGGTAAGCGTTGTAGACGCCATGAAGCTGCGAGTCGGGCATCTCGGCCATGGCGGTTAGAGCAGCCCGTTTCACGCGGGTTTTCTTCGTGCGATCGAGGATACCGCGCAAATCATTGACGGCGGCGCGATTGTCTAGCAAGCCGGTGGTCTCGATGGCCGCCACTTGGACCTTTTCGTCCAGATCGTTGAGGCGCACAGCGACGCTGGGGCCGGCGCTCTGGTCGCGAATTTTCTGCAGCCCGATCAGCGACTCATAAATGACGCCGGAATCCTTGGAGCGCAGGGCCTCTTCCAGATCGGGGACGGCAGGTCGCGCACGGAGAATACCAGCGGCGCGGGCAGCGTTGGCTCGCCCGTCGCTGCTGGCGCCGCCGCGCGCTACTTTCCCGATGGCTTCGGCGACTTCAGGCCGGACTTGCACGTAGGCATCGATCACTTGATCGTTCGTGTCTGTGAACTTGCTCTTGATCGATGCGCCGACGCGCCGCAGAGATGCTGTCATCCCGGTCTTGATGTATCCGGGCAGGTAAAAGTTGACGAGGCCGTCCACGGCGCGAATCTGGATCTCGGCGTCGTTGTCCGAGCAGGCCTTCACCAGAGGATTCAAGCTGCGCTCTGTGCCGATGTCGACGATCGCCTTCACCGCCTCGCGGCGCACATCGGTGTCTTGGTCGTTCAGATACGGCTCGAGCTTGGGAATCGTGTCGGACGTGCCGTCCTTGCCGAATTCGCGCACCGCTTTGGCGCGAGACTTGGCGTCGTCAGTTGTATTTTGAGCAGCTGTGTTTTGCGCTCGGGCGGAGAGAGCACCCATCAGAAGACCGCAGAGCGAAAGCCGAAACGCGCTCCGTGTCAAGAAAGACATACTGCGTACCTCAGCGAACGAATTCCACCTCGACCTTGTTCGTGATCAGACCGGCCTCGTACCCCAGGTCGAGCAGCTTTTGCGCAGCCTGCGGCACGATCTCGCCGCCGTCCAGAGTATGGTGATTCACGTACATGCCGACGAATTTCTCGGCCAACCGCGGCTCCAGGTCGCGCGCGAATTGCAAAGCGTAGTTTAGCGATTCTTCGCCGTGATCGAGGGCGTATTGGATGCTCTCCCGCATCAGACGGCAGCACTCGCCCTTGATTTCCCCGTGCAGGGTCCGCAACAGCGCGTTCGCTCCCAGCGGCAGCGGAAGATCATATGTGGTCTTCCACCATCGTCCCAAATCCACGATGTTCTGGAAACCGCTCTTGCCATAGGTAAGCTGTCCTTCGTGGATGATGAGACCGGCATCGACGGAGTGCTCTGCCACGGCATCGAGGATTTTGTCGAACGGGATCGGGACTTCTTCGAAGTCCGGTTCGAATAGCCGCAGCGCTAGATAGGCAGTGGTCATGCGGCCTGGAATTGCGATGCGCTTGCCCTTGATCTCCTCGGGCGCCATGGGACGCGTGCTGACCAGGATAGGGCCGTAGCCGTCGCCGACGCTGGATCCGCTCGCCATGAGTACATACTTGTCGGCGACATAGGCGTAGGCGTGATAAGAAATCGCAGTAAGATCGTAAGCTCCCTCGGTGGCTTTGCGGTTCAGCGTCTCAATGTCCTCGAGCACGTGACGAAAGTTGACCAGCCCGGAGCGGACCTTCTTGGTGGCAAGGCCATAAAACATGTACGCATCGTCGGAGTCAGGGCTGTGCGCGCAGACAATCTCCGTTACGGAAGTGCTTGCCATAGGGGGTGAAGTTGTCGAAATTGCGGAACCACTCACACTATAGCAAACGGCTTCGAGACAACCCCGCGAAATGTTGCGATCCGATGAAGCGAGAAGGCTGAACGCGAAGGCCGGATGCAGCCGGATTAGCGGGCCTGGATGCTTTCGAGCTCCGGACGCAGCGCGCCGAGGGCAAACTCGAGCTGGCTGAGGCCGGCATCGACGTCCCCTAAATCGCCGTTGCGACCCTGGCGTTCCAACGCGAGGGCAGCTTCAAACGCGCTCTGCGCGCCGAATGTTGAGACCGAACCTTTTAAGCTGTGAGCATGGTGCTCAATGGCGACCGCGTCGCGCGCCGAAACTGCCGCGCGGATCTTCTCAAGCGTGGCCGGATAGTCGGCTAGAAACAGATCGACAATCTCGTGCAACAGGTCGGTATCGCCGCCCACGCGGCTGAGAGCGAGCTCTTCATCAAGCTGGTGGAGCTGATCGTGCACCGCGGCTTGCGAACGTTCTGAATTCATAGATGAACCTCGGGAAATACGGAGTCGATTGTGTGCATCAGTTCGGGTGCCCGAACTGGCTTGGTGATGTATGCATCCATCCCCGCTTCGAAGCAGCGCTGCCGGTCCAATTCGGAGGCTAGTGCGGTGACCGCCACGATGGGGAGATGTCGGCCGGAACCGAGCTCTCTGCGGCGAATTTGCCGGGCCGCTGCGAGGCCGTCCATTTCCGGCATCTGGATATCCATGAGAACCACGTCAAAGGGGCCGCGATCGAGCATCTCCAGCGCTTGTTTGCCGGACCCGGCGATCTCGACCTGGTGTCCCTCGCGCTCTAGAAGACGTGCGGCCAATCGTTGATTCACAATATTGTCGTCGGCCACTAGAATGTGTTTTTTCGATTTGAAGACAGCTGGGCGCTGAGGTTGTGTCGTGGCGGCGCGCTGGACGATGGCGGTGAATTGGAACCTGCTGCCGCGCCCAGGCACGCTTTCGAGCGAGATGCTTCCTCCCATCAGGTCCACAAGCACCGACGCGATGGATAGGCCTAGACCGGCACCACCATAGGGCCGCGAGGTGGAGTCATCGGCTTGGACGAAGGGCTGGAAAATCGCGCCCTGCTTTTCTGGCGGAATGCCGATGCCCGTATCGGAGATTGCAACGCGTAGCTCAACAGTTGGTTCGGTCAGCATCTCCGCCGATACATGGACGGAAACACTGCCATGGCGCGTGAACTTGACCGCGTTTCCTGCGAGATTCCTGAGTACTTGATTCAGACGCCCGGGATCTCCAACCAGCGCGGCGGGAACATTACCGTCCACTGCGCACGTAAAACAGAGTCCCTTGGAGACCGCGTTTTTTTCGATAGGAGCGAGAACGGATTCGAGCAACTCGCGCATGGAGAATTCGGTTGATGCCAAAATCAGCGCGCCCGCCTCATAGAGCGCGAAGTCGAGGACATCGCTCGCCAAGTTGTGCAGAGTGTTTGCGCATGCTTTCGCCGTTTCGAGGCACTCGAGCTGGCCTGGCGCCAGCGGCTCAAGCAAGGCCAGGTCGAGCATGCCCAAGATGCCATTCAACGGCGTGCGGATTTCGTGGGTTATGTTGGCGAGGAATTCACTTTTGATGACCGCGGCCCCACTGTAGCCGGAGATCTGCGAGGAAACACACTCAGGCGCTGAGCGGCTTTGTCTGCCGCTTCCGGCCGAGGTTTGGATGGATTTGCCAATTCTCCTGCGTCCTGCCATAGGACAGCTCTGAGTGGTTATCGGCTGTTTCACCGATTAATATGAGGATTCCTATGCCTACGCATGAAATCGAACGGCACGAGTTTGAAGCACCCTTGACCTGTCGCTATCTACTTGATGTCCCTCAAGATCTTCATTGGCCGCCGCTTCTTGTGATGGCCCTGCACGGCTATAGCGCCAATCCCGACGACATGCTCAGACTGGCGCGTATCGCCCTCGGCGATGATCCGATCGTGGCATCGCTCCAGGCGCCCTACCAGCACTATGTGGCGTCGGGGCTTCCGGACAATTCGTCAGTCCCTGGCTACAACTGGGGCATCAGCCGGCACTGGGAGTCAGCCGTTCATCTGCATCACACCATGCTCCTGCGCGTTCTCGAGGACCTGAACAAGCGCTTTCATGTCCCCGCAGAGCGCCGTTTGCTCATGGGGTTCTCTCAGCCGGTCGGGTTGAATTACAGGTT
>DASQJA010000161.1:0-2692 GCA_035631275.1 Bryobacteraceae bacterium | reverse complement strand
CAAGTCCGCTTCCCGGCGTGCTGCGGCTGCGTTCCAGCCGATAAAAACGCTGAAATACTCGTGCGCGCTCCTCGGCTGGGATCCCCGGCCCACTGTCGCTCACCACGACCACCATCGCGCCTGGCGGCCCGGTGGCTACCAAACCAATGGACGCACCCATCGGAGAATGCTTCATCGCATTCTCAATTATGTTCGCAATCATCTGGGTCAGCAGCTCGCGGTCACCCCAGACTGTGAGATCTGAGGCAACATCGGCTGTAAACCTCTGATCTTTTTCTTCGGCCATCGGCTGATAGACCTCGACCACCGTGCGCAGCAGCTCGGAGAGGTCAACCTTGGTGAAACGGTGCGCCGGCATCCCGCTCTCGATTTGCGCAATGCGCAGCAACCCACCGAAGGTCTCGAGGATCGCATCCACGTTGGAAATGCACCCGTCCGCCGCCTGCCGCCACTCCTCCACCGAGCGCGCTCGCCGCTGCGCGAGATCGAGGCGCTGGCGCAGCCGGGTCAGCGGTGTGCGCAGATCGTGTGCGATATCATGTGACACTTGGCGCACGCTCTCCATCGCGGCTTCGTTGCGCTCGAGCATGGCGTTTAGGCTCGCCACCAGATGATCGAATTCGTCACCGGTGCCGCGGGCCGGAATCCTTCTGGAGAAGTCACCGGCCATAATGTCCCGCGCCGTCCGGCTGATCGTTTCAATGCGCCGCAACAAGCTGCCGCTCATCAGCGCCCCACCGACGAACGCCAGGACCAGAGTGATCGCGGAACTCCATTCGAATAACCGCAGGATGAGCTTGCGCATCTCGCGGCGCGGCAGCGCGTCCACTCCCACCATCAAATATTCGTGGTCCGCTAGGGTAATGCCATGCGCATGGACTGCCACGCTCGGTGAATTTGATCGCGGAACTTTTAGATCGAAGCGACCTTCTCCCCCGTGAAAAGGTGGAATATTTCCAGCAATGACTTCTCCCGCCGGCCCCTCGAGCAGATAATACATGGGGCCAAGCGGCGCCTGCCGTAGGCGCTCTGCGACCTGTACTGTGAGAGCTTCAGTTCCCCCGGCCCGGAGACTGTCCTCGAGTTCGGCGATATCGCTATCGATCGCTGCATCAAGCGAGTTCGACATATAGACGCCGGCTGCCCAGTAGATCGCCCCGAGCAGGATCAGCGCCGAGGAGCCGAACAGCCCCGCGTATAGCACAGGTCAGGCGGAAGCTGGAGGTTCGTATAATCTTAGGTAGCGCTGCGGACACAATATCCTGCCCCTCTGACCGTATGGATCAACTCCGCTTCGTAGCCCTTGTCGACCTTGGTGCGCAGCCGGCTGATGTGGGTTTCGACAACGTTCGTCCGGGGGTCGAAATGAATTTCCCAGACGTGCTCGAGCAGCATCGTGCGGGTGACGACCTGGCCAGCGTGCCGCATCAGGTATTCGAGCAATCGGAATTCCCTTGGCTGCAGCTCGATCAGCTGCCCGCGCCGTCGCACCGTGCGAGCCAATAAATCGAGTTCCAAATCAAGGACGTGTAATCTGGTCTCTGCTGCGGTCGTACGCGGTCTTCGACCTAACGCAGCGACCCTCGCGACGAGCTCGGAGAAAGCGAAAGGCTTCACCAAATAATCGTCACCGCCAGCGTTGAGGCCCGAAACCCGGTCCTCGACGCCGCCAAGCGCGGTCAGAAATAGAACCGGCATATGGTGGCCGGCCGCGCGCAAACTCTTGACGAGGTTTAGCCCGTCAAGGCCCGGGATCATTCGGTCGACAATGAGCAGATCGAAGCCACTGCCCATTGCAGAAATGAGGCCCTCGGTGCCGGTTGCCACCTGCGCGACCAAGTGTCCTTCTTCGCGAAGGCCATTCGCGACGTAATCAGCACTCTCTCCGTCGTCTTCAATGAGTAGGATCTTCAAGGGGCGGCTCGCCTGCTGGCATCGGCGGGAGGCAAAAACGTGATTATAAGCGTTCACATTACAAAATCCCAATATAACGGAAATATAACCACAACCTAAGCTGTATCACGACAGCAGAATTCGTCAAAAACTCGTCAAAGTGCGTTGACTCTTTGTTGATGACAGGCGACTCTACACGCGCTGCGCTATTTGGGCCGGCATCAGTTGAAAACTACGAGAGTTGGGAGGACAATATGCTACAATCGCACAGTGCCTTGCGCGGCTTACTCAAGAAATACGTTGTATCCTTGGCGTTGGCGACAGCGCCCCTGCTGATAGCGGGGAGTGCGTGGGCGGACCCGCCTGCGCCAGCCCTCCGGTTGCTTAACTCTCTTTCGATCCCAGTCAGTGCCCTCAACCCCGGGACTGGCACGTTCTCGTTCGATATCAGTTTCGTCGACCAGTCGACTGGCGTCTACTACCTTGCCGACCGCAACAATTTTGCGGTCGACGTCGTGAGTGCCGAATCTATCGTTACCCAGATCTTCCCGAATAACGGGTTTACTGGCTTCGCCGGGTTTACGGCGTGCTCACCCCCTGCTGGCGCGAATGACTGCGCCGGACCCAATGGTGTCGTGGCCGCGTTCCCGTGGCTCTTTGTGACCGATGCCCCGAGCCGCGTGCTGAGCTTCGACCTCAGGCAAAACCCGCCCCTGACAGTCGGCGAGTGCACGACGAGAGCAGGCGAACCTACCCGTGCGGACGAATTGGCGTACGATCCGAAGGATGGACTGATCCT
>DASQJA010000160.1:0-2641 GCA_035631275.1 Bryobacteraceae bacterium | reverse complement strand
CAGCGCGATCTCGAAGCGCGAAGTCTTCTGCTGGTTGTTGCCCAGTACCCGGATGTTGTCGTAGAGGGAGGTCATCTCCAGCTTTTCCGGCGCCACCTGATACACCGTCAGGATCGAAGGCTTGAGAACGGTGTCCCAGACCCATTCGTCGGCGCGCAACATCTTCGCGCCGTCTGCGGAAAACTCGGTGGTGCGCACGTTCTTGAGCAACCACTCTCCATCGTTCATGAAGGTGCCGGAGTCCGCAACGCGCAGCGCCTTGAGGCGCAATTCACGGTCGAATTCGTAGATGCGCACTTCGAGCAGCGTCAGGTCCGAGGAGAGCCTGCGGATGTTGGCGAACGTCTGGTCCTGCTTGAACCAGAAGCCGGATTGGAATTGCTGGGCGACAAAGCGCGACTGCTCGCCACGCGTCTGGAGGCGGACTTGTTGTGCCATTTTTTCCGCCGGCGGCGCCACGAATTCACCGGTCAGAAACGTTGCGACTGCGAGCGGGATGCCGATCCTCACAATCGCCCACGTGATCTGCGTAAGCGACGCACCCGACGCGCGCATCACGGTGTATTCCGAGTTCGCAACCAGCGTCGCAATCGCGAACAGCGTGCCGATCAGCGCCGCCGTCGGCAGCAGCTCGTAGCTGTGACCCGGCATGCTCAGGGCAACAAAGAGCAGCGCTCTCGACAGGGGATAGCCGTCCTTTCCAACGTTCCCCAACTCGTGCATGAAATCGAAAAAAGCAAAGAGCATGAGCAGCGCGACGAAGTACAGCAGAGTCGCATAGAGGACCTCGCGGCCGACGTAGCGCGTGAGCGTCTTCATGCGCTGCGCCGCCGGGGAAACCAGCCGAATACTGAGAGCCGGCGGTAGAGTAGGGCGAGCACCACCGCCGCCGCCGCGGAATGAATCATCACCAGCCCGGCAAGCAAGGAAAGACGCCCTTGCGCAATGAAGCTCTGCACAATGTTGAGGCAGTTGCTGTAGAGCATGTACATGAAAAGGGCGGCGAGCAGGTTGAACGACCTGCCCATGCGCGGGTTCACGTATGACATCGGCACCGCCAACAGAAGGAGCAGAAAGGCGCTGATCGGCACCGAGATTCGCCAGAACAGCTCCGCCCTTTCGGGCGCTCCACCGACTGCGATCAGCGCTGCGAGCGGCAACGCCTTGAGCGAAAGTGGCTGCGAGCGAGCTTCGGACGGCTCAATGCGCCGCCCCAGGCTCTCGAACTCCGCCATCCGAAAGTCCGCCGTACCCGGCTGGCCCTCGTAGCGCCGGCCATCCTGCAGCACGATAAAGCGATCGCCGTTCGGGGCATCCTCGAGGTGCCCCGAACGGGCAACGGTGGTCACGTCCTTGTCGCTTTCGATCGAATGCAAAAAGACGTTGCGGATCTTCCCGTCGAAACTGTTGATGCTTTCGATGAACACGACCAGGTGCGCCCCGCGAAACTCCTTGAACAGTCCCGGCGCCAGCAGCGAAAGCTCCTCGCGTGATTCGAGCTGGCGCTCATACTCGAGACGGCGCTGCTCCGCCCATGGCGAGAGCCACAGGGAAAGTACGACGATGGCAAGCAGAAATGGGCTCGCGAACCATAAGATGGGTTTGAACCACGACGTCAGGCCCTGTCCCGAGGTGAACCACACAACCATTTCACTATCGCGATAGCTCCTGGAGAGCGTCAGCAACACGGTGAAAAACAGTGCGACTGAAAGCAGGATGTTGAAATAGAACAGTGCATTGAACCCCAAAAGAGCCAGAATTCCCTCGGGTGCGACGGTTCCGCCGGCGGCACGCGCCAGGAGCCGTAAAACCAGGTTGCTGAACAAAATCCCCTGCAGGACGAGAAAAAGCGCGACGGCTGTTGCCGTCAATTCCCGTACCAAGCTGCGGTTGAACACCATGACAACGGAATAATTTGACTTTTTCTGGCTGATTTGCCAATAATGAGATTTGCAGCTGTTAAAGGCTAATTTTTGCTCGGGAAAACGGCGATGGAATTTACCATAAAAAGCGGCAGCCCGGAGAAACAGCGCAGCGCCTGCGTGGTCGTCGGGGTCTTCGACAACCGCAAGCCCACGCTGTCGGCGGAGCTCATCGATCGGGCTTCGGGGGGTTATGTGAGCGAAATCATCCGCCGCGGCGACATGGAGGGAAAGCTCGGGAGCACGCTTCTTTTGCACAATGTCCGAGGCACGCTCGCGGACCGCGTGCTGCTCGTCGGCTTAGGCAAGGAGCGCGATTTTCGGGAGCGGGAGTTCCGCAGCGCCGTGCGAGCGGCGGTGCGGCTCCTCAACGAAACCGGATCCTACGAAGCGGTCGTCTACCTCACCGAAGAAAAGGTCAAGCGACGCGAGGTTGCGTGGCGGGTCGAGCATGGGGTGGTGGTGGCCATGGAAGCGGTGTACCGCTTCGACCAAATGAAAAGCCAGCCGGCGGAAGTGCGCCGTCCGCTGCGGAAGCTCACCTTGTCGGTGCCACAGCGCAGCGACTTGGCCGCCGGTGAAGCTGCGGCGGCACGCGGGCTGGCGATTGCCCACGGGATGGATCTTGCGCGCGATCTGGGCAACCTGCCCGGCAACATCTGTACGCCGGCCCATCTGGCCGAGCGGGCGCGCGCCGTGGCGGAAGAGCTTGGCTTCCA
>DASQJA010000159.1:0-7647 GCA_035631275.1 Bryobacteraceae bacterium | reverse complement strand
GCTCCGGCAAGAGCACGGTCGCGCGCCGGATCGCCGAGAAGTTGGGGTATCTGTACATCGATACGGGCGCGATGTATAGGGCCGTGGCACTGTGGGCTCTGCGACGCGGCGTGGCGCTTTCGGACATGCACCGTCTGGAGCAGCTCGCCAACGAGGCCGCGATCGAATTTGCTCCGGACGACGGAAAGGTCCTGCTCAACGGGGAGGACGTGAGCGATTTCATCCGAGCGCCTGAAGTGGGCGACGCCGCGAGCGAAGTTTCACGCATTCCCGCCGTGCGTCGGGCGTTGGTAGCGAAGCAGCGCGAGATCGGTGAACGCTCGTCCGTGGTGATGGAAGGCCGCGACATTGGGTCGGTGGTGTTTCCCGACGCGACTGTCAAGATTTTCCTCGACGCTCAGCCGGAAGTCCGGGCCGAGCGGAGAGCCGCTGAGTCGGATCTGCCGTCCGAACTTGTTGCCGAAAAAATCCGCGAGCGCGACCGGCGCGACCAGACCCGCGCTCATTCGCCGCTCATGCAGGCGCCGGACGCTGTTTACGTCGATACGACTGGCATGTCGATTCAGGATGTCGAGGCTGCTCTGCTGAAAATCGTCCGCGACCGCACTTCCAATGGCAAAGAGAGGACCGGATGACGGACGGTTTGCTGGTAATGAAATTCGGCGGAACCTCCATGGGGTCGGCTGAGCGGATTTGCGTAGCCGCTGAAATTTGCCGTGAGCAGAGCAAAGTGCGTCCGGCGCTGGCGGTTGTGTCGGCGATGTCGGGCGTTACCGATCTTTTGTTGAATACGCTGCGGCAAGCCGAAGGCGGCGACGAAAAGCGCGTCGAGGCGAATGTCGAGCAGCTCTTGAACCGTCATCTGGAGGCGTGCGCATCGCTGAACATCAGCGAGGGCGCCGAGATCGGGGTACGCGAGTTGATAGGCGACTTTGAACGGCTCGCAAACGGAATGCTGATGCTGGGTGATCGGCCCGCACGCGCAGTGGACGAAGCTATCGCTATTGGCGAGCGCCTGACCGCGCTCATTCTGAGTGTGCACCTAGGTGCGAACGGAATTGCCGCCCACGCCATTAACGGCGCGGACGTGATTGTTACCGACGGTGTCTTCGGCAACGCAAACCCAATGATGGATGCCACGCGCAAGAAAGCCCAGGACCTCGTCCGGCCGCTGCTGGATGCCGGAGAGATTCCGATCGTGACGGGCTTCAACGGTGCGACGCTGGATGGCCGTCCGACGACGCTCGGCCGCGGAGGCTCGGATTTTTCCGCTTCCATCCTGGCCGCGGCTCTGGACGCGGCCGAACTTTGGATCTGGACGGACGTTGACGGCATCATGAGCGCGGATCCGCGACTGGTGAAGGATGCCCGCGTGCTGGAGGCGGTTACATATAGCGAGGCTGCTGAGCTGGCTTACAACGGCGCGAAAGTCCTGCATCCGCGGACGCTCGCGCCATTGGCCGACCGGCAAATACCCGTGTGGAGCAAGAACAGTTTTAATCGTGCGCATCCAGGCACGCAAATCGTTTCGAAGGTGGAAGCAACGCCGGGCCCCCGCGCCGTGACATCTATGGCGAATGTTGCGCTGATTTCGCTCGAGCCCGCCAGTACGGCAATGAGTGGGGCGCGTCTGATGGCTCGCGCGCTCGAGGCGCTGGCGGATGCGAACGCCGAGGTCCTGGCGCTCACCAGCTCGAGCTACCGGCAGAGTTTTTGCTTCCTCGTACGGAAGGAAGAACTCGCCGCGGCGATGAAATCGCTCGAGGCCGATCTCGCGCTCGAACTGACCCACGGTTACTTGAAGCCGATCGAAGTGGACGAAAACGTGGGGTTGCTGGCCGTCGTCGGCGAGGGGATGCACGGGACGCCGGGATTGGCTGGGCGTGTTTTCAGCGCGATTTCTGCCGAGAGCGTGAATATCATCGCGATCGCGCAGGGCTCGAGCGAACTGACCATTAGCGTGGTCGTGCATCGCGACGGGCTGGAGCGGGCGATCCGCGCGGTGCATCGTGAGTGCCGGTAAAAATGAGGCTCGTCACGGTTGTGTAGTAGTTGCGTCTTAGAATCTGGGAGGAGAGATCTATGACCATTCAGGAAGTAGCCGACAAACTGGTGCAGTACTGCAAAAAGGGCGATTTTGAGGCCCCGGTAGCCGAGTTATACTCGCCCGACATTGTGAGCGTGGAAACAAGCGCGCCTCCAGGACAATCTCGCGAATCCAAAGGAATCGCTGCGGTGAAGGCCAAAGGCGAATGGTGGGTTGCTAACCATGAAGTGCACTCAAGTACCGTCGAGGGCCCACTGGTAGCTCACTCACACTTTGCAGTAAAGTTCGCCCTCGACGTCACGTTCAAGCCGCAGAAGCGGCGCTTCAAGATGGAGGAGATCGCGGTTTATAAAGTCGTGGACGGTAAGATCGTCTACGAAGAGTTCTTCTATTCCATGTAATTCGCTCGATGGAGCGCGTTCGAATCGATAAATGGCTGTGGGCGGCGCGTTTTTTCAAGACGCGCTCGACGGCGGCGCACGCCTGCGAACTGGGCCGCGTCTCGGCCAACGGTCAAAATGTCAAAGCAGCGCGTGAAGTACATACCTGCGACCGCTTGCGCGTGAAAAACGAGAGCGGTGAGTTTGAGATCGAGGTCCTCGCGCTCAGCGACATGCGCGGACCTGCGCGCGTCGCTCAGACTTTGTACCGTGAAACGGACGAGAGCCGCCAGCAAAGACTCAGGCTCGCCGGGGCTCGTAAAGCGATGCCGCGCCTCGAAATGGATCGGCAGGGTCGGCCTTCGAAGCGAGATCGGCGCAAAACCGATCGCCTGCGCGGCCGGTGAAGTGCGAAAATCCTGCGACCTAAAAGCCCGATGCCTATCTAAATGGTCATGAGCGAAGTAGCCACCCCGGGACGCGTTTTTCGCAGGGATTTTCCATTGGCGCAGCTCATCGGGTTCCAGATTGTGAGCCAAGCCGATGGCAAAGCCGTAGCAGAGCTTCAGGCCGGGCCCCAACATGCGAACCCGATGGGGACGCTGCACGGTGGTGTCTTGTGCGACATCGCGGATTCCGCCATGGGCTTTGCATTCGGAAGCACGTTGCAACCCGATGAGAGCTTCACCACGCTCGAATTGAAGATTAACTTCCATCGCCCAGTCTGGGACGCCTTCCTGCGCGCCGAAGCCGAAGTGGTCACGCGCGGACGCACCGTGGGGATGGTGACGTGCAAGGTCGCCGACGAGAAAGGCCGGTTGATCGCGAGCGCAACATCCACCTGCCTGGTGTTGTACGGCGAAGCGGCGAAGAACCGCTAACAGATAGAATAAGTCGCATGCTGACTAGGCGGCGGCTTCTCGAGAAGGCGGGAGCGCTGGGCAGCGCGACCCTGGTTTCAAGACGAATCGCGGCGGCCGGGGAAATCAGTCCGGCGATGTCGGCGCTAAGCGCCTACATGAGCGAGGCGCGGTCGCGTGCGCTACCGGCTGAGGTGGTTGAAAAGGCCAAGCACCACATTCTCGACACGCTGGCTGCGATGGTTTCCGGTTCGGACCTGGCGCCGGGGAAGTTCGCGATCCGGTTCGCCAAGGCGCATCCCTCCGAGAAAGTTGCCACCGTGGCAGCCTCCGATGTCATGTGCGGTCCTATCGAAGCGGCATTTGCCAACGCAATGCTCGCGCACGCCGACGAGACCGATGATTCGCACGCGCCCTCGCAGTCGCATCCTGGATGTTCCGTGGTTCCCTCCGCGCTGGCTGTGGGGGAACAGCATGGGATCGATGGAGCGCAGTTTCTGCGGGCCGTGACGCTCGGTTACGACGTCGGGACACGATTCACGATGACGGTCGGGATCGCCGGATTTCAGACCAGCAATCATTTGAGCACGCACGCGATTTCGGGTACGTTCGGATCGGCTGCGGCAGCGGCCTCGGCGGCGGGCCTTAATACAGAGCAGATGCGCTGGGTGATCGATTACGCGTCGCAGGAAGCGTCGGGAATCAAAACCTGGCAGCGCGACACCGATCATATCGAAAAAGCTTTTCTGTTTGCGGGAATGCCGGCGCGAAATGGTGTGATGGGGGCGGCGATCGTTGCGTCCGGCGGAACGGGCGTGGAGGATGTTCTTGCCGGACAGGACAATTTTCTGCTCGCGTATGCGCCTCAAGCGGACCCAATGAAGCTGGTCGAGAAGCTCGGCGAACGCTACGAGGTGGTTCGGACCAATATCAAGAAATGGAGCGTGGGTTCGCCAATCCAGGCGCCGCTCGATGCGCTAAAGAATCTGATCGAGAAGCACCCGTTCGCACCGGACCAGGTGAAATCGGTCGTTGTCCGCCTGCCTACTAGCGAGGCCGCACTGGTGAACAATCGTGAGATGCCCGATATTTGCCTCCAGTACATGGTCGCGGTGATGCTGCTGGATCGCACAGCTTCATTCCTCTCCTCGCATGACAAAGATCGGATGCAGGACTCGGCAATCCTGCTCCAGCGATCGAAAGTTCAACTCATCGCCGACGAAGCGCTGGAACGGCGTTTGCCGAGGCGAGAGACCATTGTGGAAGTCACATTGACCGACGACACGAAGCTCACGGAACACGTGGACGCCGTGCGCGGTACGGCGGAAAATCCAATGGGCCGCGACGAATTGATCGTGAAGTGCCGCGAGTTGATGACGCCCGTGCTCGGCTCGGCCAAGACAATGAGCCTGATTGAGAAAATCTTCGGCCTGGAAAACGTGAAAGACGTTCGCGAACTTCGCCCGCTGCTTCAGCGCGCGTAATTTCCAATCGCGGCGGTCTGCGATTTGTCGGCTGCTGGTTTATGCGGCAGCGGCATTTTACGGAGGCCCAACGCCATCAACGCTGTGATAAAAGCCAGGCCGGCGCACGCAAAAAATCCGTAGTTCCAGGAGCCCGTCTTTTCGTAGAGTGTCGCAGCCAGCCCGCCTCCGACGATAGAAGCAACACCCTTCGCCGCGTAGAGGAAGCCATAGTTGGAGCTGACATTTTTCGCTCCAAACCAGTCCGCGCAAATCGATGGAAATAGCGAGTAGACTTCACCCCAAGTGAAGAAGACCAGCGCCATTGTCACGATGAACCACGTCGTCGAAGCGCGACCCAGGGTCACAACGCCCATGAGCACCACCGCCTGGAGCAAGAACGCGATGAACATGGTGCGTTCGCGCCCGAGGTGGTCGGAAACCCAGCCCCAGAAGATTCGCGCTGCGCCGTTGGCTAGAGGATTCAACGTCAGCGACAGCGTCAGGGCAGCAGCGCCAATCTTCAAGGTGTCGGCCATGGGTGCGACTTGCGCGGTGGCCATCAAACCGCCGATCCCCATCATGAGCGCCATCATGAAGAGCACGTAGAAATGCGGCGTGCGCAGCATCTCGAAAGCGTTGAACTCTTCCTGATGGCGGCGGATCTGGACCTTCGCCGGTGCGGCAGCCACCGCGGCCATTGTGGTCGGGTTCTGCAGAAACTGGGCCGCCACGATGATGGTCAAGCCCTGGAGGATGCCGGTGTAGAGAAACGCCGTCCGATAATCATACGCGTGGATGAGATATGAGATCTGAGGAATAAAAAGCGCCGCGCCGGAGCCGAATCCAGCCGAAATCATTCCGGCGGCGAGTCCGCGCTTGTCGGGAAACCATTTCAGGGCGATACCGATCGAACCGCAGTACACCAGCGCCGCACCGAATCCGGCTAGTGCATACAACAGGTAAAGTTCGGGCAGCGTTTTGGCCTGGCCGAGTCCTGCCCAGCCGATTCCGCACAGGATTCCAGCGGCGGTCATGAACGCGCGCGGCCCGAGCCACTCGATAAGCCACCCTGAAAGCGGCATCATCCAGGTCTCGAGCGCCACAAAAATCGAGAAGCCCCACTGCACGTCCGACAACTTCCAATGCGTGGCGCCGACAATCGGCTTGACGAACAGAGTCCAAGCGTACTGAAGGTTGGCGATCATCATCATCGCCACCACAGCCGCCGCGAGCCGAATCCAACGATTCACTTCCGGCCTCCTCTTGAGATCACGTCCAATAATTTTGTGCAGGCATAAACGGTGCGCGTGTGCGGCATCGCAACTCCCATCCGCTCGCCGAGCTCAATCGCCGCGCCAACGATCGCATCAAGCTCCATTGGCCGGCCTGCTTCGAGGTCCTGCAACATGGATGTCTTGTGCTCGCCCACTTTTTCCGTACCTGCGATGCGTTGGTCGATGGACACCGGAAGTTCGACTCCGAACTTGTTCGCGACCGCTTCGACTTCGATCATTATATTCCGAACCAGGGCGCAGACATCGGGGTCGCGCACCATCTGTACCAGCGTAGCGCGGGTGAGCGCGCTAATCGAGTTAAACGCGACGTTGCCGAGCAGTTTTACCCAGATTTCGTGTCCTAACCGTACTGTGACCGGGCACCTTAGACCAGCCTTCACCAGTCTTTCCGCGATGAGGAGCGAGCGTTCCGAGCGCGTGCCATCGGGCTCGCCTAGCGAGATGCGATTGCCTTCGTTGTGGCGGATCACGCCGGGCTCGACGATGTCGGTCCCAAAGTAAACGATGGATCCGAGCACATGGCGCGGGTCGATGGACTGGGCGATCACTCCTCCTGGATCAACACTCTCGAGATGCGTGTACCACCACGGGATTCCATTCTGTGTGCTGACCACCGTGGTTGCCTGGCCGATCAACGGCGCGATCTGCGGTGCGAGCTGCGTGAGGCCGTGCGCTTTGATACCGAGGAAGATCACGTCCACAGGCCCAGCCTCATTCAAATCGCCGATCGAGCGCGGATGAACGGTGAAATCGCCCTCCGCGCTCCTGACCCTCAGCCCGCGAGATTGCATCGCGGCCAAGTGCGCTCCGCGAGCAAACAGTGTCACATCTTCGCCTGCCTGAGCGAGTTTCGCGCCGATATAACCACCGATCGCCCCCGCGCCGGCGATGAGAAACCTCAAGCTTCAGTTCCTTGGAGTGCCTTGGCGACCGCTTCGCGCTGGATTTTACCGGTCGCGGTGCGAGGAATCGCATCGACGATGAAGACTTTCTTGGGACATTTGAAATCGGCCAGGTGTAGTTTGCAAAAGGTCAGAATGGCGGACTCTTCCTTGGGCTCGCGCAAGACGACGGCAGCTGCGACTTCTTCGCCCCAGGTCTTGTGCGGAACGCCAAACGCGACAGCCTCGGCCACGGCGGGATGGGTGAGCAGGAGTTCGTCAATCTCCCGCGGGGCGATCTTCTCCCCGCCACGGTTAATGAGCTCTTTGATGCGCCCAGTTAGAGTGAGATAGCCCTCTGCATCGAGGAAACCCTGGTCGCCAGTGCGGAACCAGCCTTTGGTGAAAGATTTCGCGTTGGCTTCAGGATTGTTCTCGTAACCATCGACGACATTCGGCCCTTGGATCACCACCTCGCCCCGATCGCCCTGCCCGAGCAGATTGCCGAGGTCGTCCATGATGCCGATCTTGACGCCAGTGCCCGGGCCGACCGATCCGGGTTTGCGCGAGGCGGGCGGCTGCGGATTCGAAGCCATCTGGTGCGACGCTTCGGTCATCCCGTACGCTTCGAGAACTGGCGCGCCAAAGGCCTGCTCCATTTTCGCCATCATCTCGGGAGGCAGCGCGGCGCTGCAAGATCGGATGAAGCGCAGGCCCT
>DASQJA010000158.1:0-7309 GCA_035631275.1 Bryobacteraceae bacterium | reverse complement strand
ACGATGCATCCCACTTCTTCTTGCGCTGCTCGCGGCCACGGGAGCGTCTGCGCAACAGCGGCCTATTTTGATCGACACCGACGCAGGCTCGGACGACTTGATGGCGATCGCCTTCCTGCTTTCGCAGCCGGACGTGCGGATCGAAGCGATTACCGTAGTGAACGGATTGGCGCACCCTGAGGCAGGGGCGCGCAACATTGCGCGGCTCTTGGAACTGGCTGGCCGCCCTGAGATCCCTGTATTTGCAGGACGGAACGAACCTCTCCGCGGGAAGGCCGAATTTCCGGCCCAGTGGAGACGAACTTCTGACGAGCTTCCGGGTGTGAAGCTTCCCGCCTTGTCGCAGAAATCGGAGACGCGCCCTGCGGCGGATTACCTGGTCGAGCGATTCAAACAAACCAACCGCCCGGTCCGCGTTCTGGCGCTCGGCCCGTTTACAAATCTAGCTGAAGCCCTGCAACGTTCGCCGTCGAGCGCCGCGACTATCGAGGAAATCGTCATGATGGGCGGCGCGCTGCGGGTCCCGGGGAACCTGAGCGATGGCGGGCTCTTCAAAACTACCAACACGACCGCGGAGTGGAACCTTTTCGTCGATCCGCTCGCGGCTCGCGTCGTGTTTCGTTCCGGCGTTCGGATCGAGATGATCGGCCTCGATGCCACCAACACCGTGCCGATCGGGGGCGAATTCCTTCGCCAGTTCGAAGCGCAGGCGCGTTCGCCGCTCGGGCGTTTCGTTGCCGAAGTTCTGCGCGCTGACCGTGAGAGTATCGACGCCGGCTACATGTACGCGTGGGATCCGCTCGCTGCGGTCGCACTGCTGCATCCCGCCGTTGTGAAGACAGCTCCTGTGCACGTCGAGATCCGACAGGATCCGCCCGAGGAGGGCCGAACGGTGGAAGCAGCCGGACAACCAAACGCTCGGGTCGCGCTTCAAGCTGACGGTGTCGAGTTCAAGCGCGTGTTTCTCGATACCTTGGCGCACTGAGCCCCTAGCGGGGCGGACATGGCGCCTCTGGCGCAGCAGCGCTCTGTTGCCTCAGCGCGAGATGCACTGCTTTATCGAGACGAGAGAACGAACATGTTGCCGTCCGAGTCCTTGAAGACCGCCGACGTGCCCCAGGATTCTTTCTTCGGCGGCTGCGCAAACTCCACGCCGCGGGCGCTCAGGTCATCGAAGGTCTTCTGCACATTGTCAGTCAGGAAAGAAACACCTGAGAACGTACCGATCCGGTCTTCCTGGCCTTGCGGCGTGAACAACACGACCTGCGTGTCGGCGCCCGGAATACGTAGCTCGATCCAGCGCTCGCCGTTGCCAAAAGGCTGATCGGTCATGATCTGAAAACCGAGCTTTTTCGTGTAGAAATCGAGCGCCTTGTTCTGGTCGCGCACAGGGATGCTGACGAATTTTACTGATTTGATCATGCGAGTAGAGTAAAGAAACTCGGTCTCATTTGCAATCCGATTTTACATGCTATAGTGATCGTTACTATAGTAATGGATAACTATATTCTCGACGTTTTGATGCGCGACCTCGTCGGGCATGATCGCGCGCCATCGGCGTTCCTTGTCTACTTGCATCTCTGGAGTCAGACGGCTGGGCGGAGGCAGAAGATGGTCCGGGTAAGTCATCAGGCCATCGCGGACGCCACCGGCCTCTCAAAGAGCGCCGTACAAGGAGGAATGCGCATCCTGACAAGAAGACGGCTGGTGAGCGTCCATCGGCAATCAGCGACGGCCGTGCCCGAGTATCGGGTTGCGCGCCCATGGATCCATCGATGATTCGTGATACAGTGCCAACGATGGCCAGCATCTTCTGCGACCGCGTGTTAGAAGGAAAAACAGCATTCGTCACCGGAGGGGGAAGCGGCATCGGACAGCGCATGGCTGAGCGGTTCGCCGAGCATGGCGCGAAGGTTATGCTGGTCGGGCGGAAACAGGAAAAACTGGATGCTGCGGCAGCCGTGATTTGTAAAGCCGGCGGCACGGTGTCTACGGCCGCGCTCGATGTTCGCGAATATTCGGCAGTCGAAGCCGCGCTGAAAACGACACACGACGATTTCGGAGAGATCGACATCCTGATCGCGGGCGCCGCTGGCAATTTCCCAGCGCCCGTACTCGGTATGTCTGCTAACGCTTTTAAAGCAGTTGTCGACATCGATCTGCTGGGAACATTCAACACCTGCCGCGCGGCGCATCAGTTCCTGCGCAAACCGGGAGCGAGCGTGATCGCGATCTCGGCGAGCCACGCCATTATGCCTGTCGCCTGGCAAGCGCACGTTTGCGCGGCAAAGGCAGGAGTCGATTTGCTGATTAGAACGCTCGCGATCGAATGGGGTCCCGATGGAATTCGCGCCAACTGCATCACGCCGGGCCCGACGGACGACACCGAAGGAATGCGGCGTCTCGCTCCAACGCCCGAAGTGAGGCGCAAAATCGAAGAGCAAGTCCCGCTACGCCGCTACGGAACGAAAGACGAACTGGCGGACTTGGCATTGTTCCTGTGCTCGAGCGCTGCGGCCTACATCACCGGCGGCGTTTACGTTTGCGATGGCGGACAATCGCTGGTCCGATCGAGCCTCAGGCTGGCGGAGACGAATTGACAGTCCAAACGAGCACGCTTATCCGGCAGTTGGGTATAGCCAGTGCATCGGCGCTGGTGATTTCCAACATGATCGGCGCCGGCATCTGGAGTACGCCCGGCGTCCTGGCAGGGCAGTTGGGATCGGCCGGGCTGATGCTGCTGGTCTGGGCGGTTGGAGCGGTCTGCGCGCTCGCCGGCGCGTTTTGTTACTCCGAGCTAGGCGTGAATTTTCCAAGCTCCGGAGGTGAGTACGTTTATCTGACTCAGGCATACGGACCCACCTGGGGATTCATGACGGGCTGGGTCTCATTCTTTGCAGGATTCTCTGCCCCAATCGCGGCCGCCGCACTCGCGTTCTCCGATTATCTGGGACATTTTCTCGCATCATTCAAGCTGGAGAATGCGCGGCACCTGGCGGGATCGGGCGCATTCGAGTTTAAGTTCGGTTATCCGCAAGCCGTTGCGTGCCTGGTCATCGCGCTCTTCACGGTAGTCAATTGCGTTGGATTGCGGCTATCGTCGCGTATCCAAAATGTATTGACGGTCATGAAAGTCAGCGTGATTGGTTTGTTTCTCGTAGCCGGATTCGCGTTCGGCAGTGGAAGCTGGGACAATTTCGCGCACCCGGCGATTCGCACTTCGACCACGCCCATCTTCGCGCAGTTTATTGTCAGCCTGCTGCTGGTGTATTTCGGCTATAGCGGTTGGAATGCCGCTACATACGTCGCCGAAGAGCTGAAGAATCCGGCTCGCACTCTGCCATATTCGCTCGCCTTCGGCACGCTACTGGTGGGCGCGCTTTACATCGCGCTGAATGCGCTGTTCATCTACGCGGTTCCGCTGGAAAATATGAAAGGCGAGGTGGCGGTGGGAGCGCTTGCCGCCACACATCTTTTCGGACCGGCCGTGGCCGGGACTTTCGCCGCGGCGATGGCTCTATCGCTGCTTGCCACGATGAACGCCGAAGTCACCATTGGTCCGCGCGTCTACTACGCCATGGCGAAGAATGGCGCGTTTTTTGCCGACGCGGCCAGAGTGCATCCCCGCTGGCACACGCCAGCCGTTGCGATCATTTGCCAAGGCCTTTGCTCGATGCTAATGACGCTAACTCCTTTCGTCGATTTGCTGCTCTATATCGGTTTCTTGTTGAATATCTTCGCGGTGCTCTCAGTAGCGTCGTTGTTCAAGCTGCGAGGTCGAACAGGGTGGCGAAAACTCGGCGTAGTGAGCTTCGCCTATCCTTTGGTTCCCGTGTTTTTCATTTTGTTCGGCGTCGGGATGACGATATTCAGTTTTCTTTACAAGCCGGGCACGGCGACGATCGCCATCCTCACGGTTGCCGCGGGAGCCGCGGTCTATCATTTCCGCATCAGGAGGAAGACGGCATGAAATTTCTCGTCCTCTGGCATCTCGAGCCGGGGCAGGGGAGTCGTAAGCTGATCAAGGCGGTGGCCGAAACGCCCAATTACGCCAAGAAACTTCAAGCGGATGGCAAGCTCGAATGCCGCCATCACTTGACCGGCAAACACGGCGGCGCGTGGATTTATAACGTGAAATCGAATGAAGAGCTGGACCTGTTGCTGGCGATGTCGCCGGTCTACAACGACGCCCACTATGCCGTGCTGCCGTTGGCGGACATGTCGGATCCGGCGACCGTCATCGGAAAAAAGGCAGGCTGAGTCCAGCGAATGGGTCTTCCCGCATCTGCATCACTGGCACTGGATCGCGCGCAGGCGCGGTCGATGGTCATCACTACTCGCGGCGTGGTCGCCACCGAGCAGCCGCTGGCATCGCAAACCGGCGCTCAGGTTCTTGCGCGTGGAGGTTCGGCCGTGGACGCGGCAATCGCCGCGAACGCTGTGCTCAGCGTCGTAGAGCCGATGATGTGTGGACCGGGCGGAGACCTTTTCGCGTTGGTCCGCGATCCGAGAAGCGGCAAGCTCACGGGCATGAATGCCAGCGGATGGTGCCCCAAGGCGCTCTCGCTCGACGTGCTTGGTTCCGGCGCCAATCGCGTCGCGGGAATCCATGCCGTCACGGTTCCCGGTTGCGTGGATGGTTGGGAAAAACTGCACCAGCGCTTCGGCCGGCTTCCATGGCGGGATCTTTTCAGGCCCGCGATCTACTACGCTGAGCGCGGCTTTCCGGTGACGGAATTGGTCCAGTGGGAGTGGGCGAATGCGAGCCCGATCCTTGTAGACGACGCGCGTAGTGTGTACCTGCGGGATGGCGCCGTGCCGAAGATCGGCGAAATCTTCCGCATTCCCCAGCTCGCGCACTGTTTCCATTTGCTCGCGGACCGTGGCGCGAAGGTTTTTTACGATGGACCGATCGCACAGGCGATTCTCAAAACATCAGCTCGCTACGGCGGCAAAATGTCGGCTGAGGATCTGCGCGAGTACCAACCGGAATGGGCCCGCCCCCTCTCGACCACCTATCGCGGTTGGCACGTGCACGAAATTCCGCCAAACGGCCAGGGCATAGCAACCCTTGAAATGCTCAACATCCTGGAGAATTTCCCGCTCGGGGAACGCGCGCACGACAGCGCGGACGCGTTTCACTGGAAAATCGAGGCGCAGAAGCCCGCAACGAAAGATCTGACAACCTATGTCGGCGATCCGTGCCACGTTTCGGTCCCGGTTCGGGGCCTTTTATCGAAGGATTATGCGAAGGAGCGCGCTCAATCGATCGACCCAAGCAAGGCGAACTGTTCTCCGGCGGCGGGCACGCCTGAGCACGGGCACACCACCTACTTGAGCGTCGCCGATAAGGAGGGCATGGTGGTTTCGTGGGTTCAGAGCATCGCGAATTTCTTCGGTTCCGGCATCGCCGTCGAGGGAATGGGTTTTCTACTCCACGATCGCGGCGCATCGTTCGTCTGCGATCCCTCTCACCCCAACGCGCTCGGGCCCCGCAGGCGTCCATTTCACACCATTATTCCCGGATTTCTTGAGAATGGACGGCAGCACATCGCCTTCGGCGTTATGCGCGGGATGAATCAAGCGCAGGCGCAGATGCAGGTAGTCACCAACATCGTCGACCATGGCATGAATATTCAATACGCGCTCGAAGCGCCGCGGTTTACCAAGCCGACGCTCGGCGGATGCGATCTACAGATTGAGTCCCGAGTCTCGGAGAAAACGCGCGAGGAACTTGCGCGGCGCGGGCACAAGCTCAACGTCGTCGGCGAGTACTCAGGTTACATGGGCGGCGGGCAGGCAGTGATGCACGATTCAGATGCACGCGTAAACTATGGTGCATCGTCGCCGCGCAAAGACGGGGCCGCGATTCCCGAACCGGATCCTTACTTTCACTAGCGGCTACTTCTGGCTTTGCGACCGTCTTTGCGACCGGCTTCGGCTGTTATCGATTTTCAGCCGATTCTCGAGGATTCTCACAAGGTCTTCCGCCTGGTCCGCTCGCGCCGCTTCTTTGCGGACGTCCTCCTTCAGCTTTTGTACTTGGCTCGCCAGGCTATCGCGCTCGCTCCGCAGTTGATTCACATCGGTCGATTGTGAAGACGGTGCCGCGCTCGGCGCATACGGCGCGGGAGCGATGAACCGCGCGAACTCGTGCGAGTCGTGCCCCGCAGAGTCGTAGATGATCATCTCGATGGCGACGTCCGGCGTCTCCCGCGAGTAGTTGGTCTTGCCCGCGCGCAATTGACCTGATGAAAGCGACAGTTGCTTGGTGTCGGGACCGTCCTGGATCTTGATCGATGCACGCTGGCCGTTCCACACCGGCGTGGAATCGCGATCCCAAGAGATTTCAATGCTGTCGCCCATCGCCGCCACGCGAAGCCCGAACGATCCCACCGCCGGTGATGCCGTCCTTTGCGTGATGAGGAAAATCACCAGTGCGAGAGCCAGCACGAAAAGGCCGATCCACAGCCACTTCGCCCCCCCGAACGAACTCCCTTGCATCGTGAAGCTCGGGGGCTCAGCTGGCCCGGCATCGATCGCCAGCTCCTCGATCCGTGCTCTCTCAATCGGCGGATTCTCGACCATGGTCTTTTCAGCCGGAGGATTCTCAACCGGTCTGACAGGCCGGTGCACCGTTTTCGGCGACTCTACAATCGCGAGCGTGGGTGATGGCCGTGTCGCAGAATAAGACGCAGGCGGTTCGTCGGTTATTTCATTCCTGGCTCCCGGCGTCTCCGGTGTTGCAACACGACCGGGTTCGATCACCGGAATCTCCATCACCGGCAGCAAAGATGTCGCCGCCGCCGTAGGAGGCATCTCGATTGGGCGGCTCTCTTCAATCGGTATGACAGGGGTCGTCGCCGATTTCGATGGAGACGCGGTCGGCGCATCTTCTATTCGTGGGCCATTTTCGTGCGCTAGCGTTGCACAGTTCTCGTGGGCTGCGGCGGGAACATGCCGAAGCGAGCCCTCGTCCGGCGTCGCAACGGCCGACAAGGGAGACCTTGGACCTGAAATGCCGGGCACCCGCCGAACCGGCTGTACGAACAATTCGCGATAGCTCGCGTCCGGACGAAGCGAGCCATCGTGCTCGCGGACGAAGAATCCTGCGCGCGCCGTACCGCCCGGGCCGCGCCGCAAGAGCAGTGTGACCTGCCACGAGTTCGGGAAAAAATTTTCGAAAAGCTCGATATCGGCTGCCGTGAGACTGGGCCCACCGTCGGCGTGAGAACAAAACCACCCGAGCGGCTCGTAGCCTTGCATCGCCGGATCGCTTGCGGCCATGCCGAGCACGCGCACCATCTCT
>DASQJA010000157.1:0-21273 GCA_035631275.1 Bryobacteraceae bacterium | reverse complement strand
ACGAGCCTGCGTGCCGCTTCTCAGGGAGCGTTAGCTGAGCGACTTGTCGCCCTTTTTCGCGCCCGGCAGCACAGTCTCGACCTCTGAGTGCGGCGCTGGAATGACGTGAACGGACACGAGTTCACCCACGCGACGAGCGGCCGCCGCGCCCGCGTCTGTGGCAGCCTTTACAGCGCCGACGTCGCCGCGCACAGTAACGGTGACGAATCCAGCGCCGATGTACTCCTTGCCCTGCAAGACGACTTTCGCTGTCTTCACCATAGCGTCGGCCGCTTCGATGGCGCCGACCAGTCCCTTCGTCTCAACCATGCCGAGAGCTTCCATCCACGTCCTCCTTCGCGAAACTGCGGCCGCTGCTGATTCTGACTTGAACCCTACACGGTATCACAAGCCGCGGTTGGTCGCGCCGAAGAAGTATCCCCGGCACCAAAAAATATTTTCACGCTCGTCATTTCTTTTTCCATTCGGGAAATGGGTTTGTCGCGCCGGCGGCGCGAGTCTTCGATCAAGTCGGGCACGTGCTCCGCCGCGCCCATCAATCGATTCAACAGAACATTGAAAGCCGGCTCATCGCCCTCCAACCATTCCAGTGGAATCTGTTTTTGCGCGCGGTCGACCACGTCTTCGGGCAGACGCGTGATGCGATCGAGCCAAGGTTGAAAATCGTCGAAGGATTTTCGCCGACCGATACACCGTAGGCCGGAAGTACAGGCCCCGGAGCGGGGAATCGCTGAAGGTCCAATGCGGGCCGTCGAACCTGTAGCCGTGATCCATCATGGACGCGACGAATCCGAGCCGCTGCCCTTGATTCCGTTTGGGCGACGACCCGGGCTGCAGGCGCGCGCGGGAAAAGATGGACTGGCGCGCATCCGCATTGCCGATCCATTTGTCGAACGCGAGAACGCCAGGGAACTCGTCGCGGTTGGCTACTTTATCGAGCAGAAGATCGGGAATGAATCGTAGACGATCACTTTGCCTGGGTCGCCTGGATAGCGCGATCCGAAGCGCCTTCCTGATTCCACGGCCACGCGTCTCGACCCGAGCTGGATAGGAACATCGGGATTGCCCGCCAGAAACGCTGCGGACAAATTGACTAGCTCAACGGGTGGTGTTGAGATCTCGAGGTACTGCAGAAAAGCCGACCCGAGCTCTCGTTCACCAAGATCCGCCGGTGCTGGGGATTGTTGGGGAACTTTACGATGTAAAAGTGCCCGTCGTCGCACTGGAGCAGATGCGCCGGGGCTCCTCAGCGCATTTTGCGGATCAGCCGGACCGCGTTGATTGGCATCGAAAAGGATGTAGGCCAGAAGGATGCAAGCCTTCATCCTACTTGCGCGCTGCGGCACGCGCACTCGCGCGAGCCACCGTGCGATAAGATTGCCAATGTATGAGGGTGCTTTTTTCCGTTTGCCTGGTAGCCGTAGTTTCAGCGGTCGTGCTCTCGGCCGAGCAGGCGCGATCGGTGCGAGTCGAAGTGCTCTCGACGATGCTCACTGCCGATGAAGGCGTCGGCGAGTGGGGCTTCTCCGCCGTGGTTGATGTAGACGGCCACCGCATTCTTTTCGACACCGGCGACCGCCCGGAGACCGTGCTCAACAATGCCAAGGAGCTGCACGTCGATCTGACTAATATCACCGACGTCATTCTCAGCCACAATCACCACGATCACACCGGCGGCCTGATGACACTGCGCCGGGCAGTGATGCAAAAGAATCCGTCAGCCCTTTCTCGCGCGTATGTTGGCAAGGGAATTTTCGACGCCCGCCGATCCGATCAAGGCAAGCCGATCGAGTTCATGGCGGCCACGCGCCGCGAGTTCGAAGCTTCTGGTGGGCATTTCACCGAGTACGATCATCCTACTCAGCTCTGGCCCGGCGTCTGGCTCACTGGTCCGGTTCCGCGAAAGTATCCGGAGCACAACTGGAGCGGCCACGTCCAGATCCAGACTAATGACGGCTGGAAAGAGGACAACCTTCCTGAAGATATGTCGCTGGTGATTGAAACCGCGCAGGGCTTGGTGGTGGTCTCCGGGTGCGGCCACGCTGGCATCATCAACACGCTCGAGTACGCTCGCAATTCGATTCGCAACGCGCCGGTTCACGCAGCGGTCGGAGGCTTTCATCTCTACCAATTGGACGATGAGAAGCTGAGCTGGACCGCGTCCAAGCTGCGCGAGTTCGGCCTTCAGAATTTCCTAGGCGCGCATTGCACCGGGATCGAGGCAACCTACCGAATCCGTCAACTATGCTCGCTTTCGCGCCGCACGTGCTCGGTGGGCGCAGTCGGAGCCGTATTCGAATTAGGCAAGCCGCTCGATCCGGGTTCGATCGCACGCTGATCGCGGCTCACGCTGGTCGCCCCGCTACTTTGACTCTCTCCGATCGGGAAACCACCGTTTTCCTTTGCTGCGGTGATTTGGTCTGGAGATACGGCAAAACACCACATGCACTGATATGGCGGTTGATTGCCGCATCCACCTGGTTCCCAATCCGGGCAGGCACAAATTCTTCGGTCACGCCGCTCTTTCTACCTCCCGTTCGCGAGGCTTCCAGGAGTCTACGATCTCAGCGATCTCCCAGGCTCGATCCGCGACGCCAGCAGCCATTGCGGGTGTAGTTCGTAGGGTCTGATGAATGCTCTGGTTCAGCTCAATCGCTTCTGGATGACTCCACTTTGCCATGCCTTCGTCGAGATCCAAATTCAAGTCGCCACTCCGGCCGTCCTAGTGAGATAGAATCGTCTAAAAAGCGCTAGGAAGCGCTGCATGGGAGCGTAATCATGTTCAATCGATCCATGGTGATCACCTCACTGCTTGCGGGCTTGGTCTGGGGCCAGGACGCGAATTCAGCAAAGAGCGGAGCGTCGAAAGCAATCCCGCGCGCCGCAGATGGCCACCCCGATCTGCAAGGCGTTTGGACCAACGCCACGCTGACGCCTCTGGAACGCCCCCAAGAGTTTGCGGGCAAGGCGACCGTATCCGACGCCCAGGCGCGCGCCTATGAGAAACAAGATCTTTCCATCAACACCCTGGACGGCGACGTAAACAACGAGGAAAATCGGCGGACAGGGGGCTCCGGTGTGGGCGCATACAACAACCTGTTCGTGGATCGCGGATCGGAGCTGGCCAGAGTCGATGGCGTGAAAAGAACGTCGCTGATCATCGAACCGCCTGACGGCAAGATCCCGGCGCTCACTGAGGCCGCGCGCGACCGCAACGCGAACACCGGGCGCGCATTCAATCGCTATGACAGCGTCAAGGACCGGCCGCTGAGCGAGCGCTGCATCATCGGGTTCGGTTCTACGTCCGGTCCGCCAATGCTGCCTGTGCTGTACAACAACAACTACGAAATCGTCCAGACACCGAACTACGTGATGATCCTGGTGGAGATGGTGCACGACATTCGTGTGATTCGAATCAACGGGACGCACAAGCCGCCCGACGTTCGTCAGCTTCTCGGCGACTCGATTGGCCATTGGGAGGGCGACACGCTCGTGGTGGACACTACTAACTTCACCAGCAAAACGCGCTTCCGCGGCTCGTCGGAAAACCTGCACGTGGTCGAGCGGTTCCGCCGCGTGGATGCCAACACGGTCCTCTACCGCGCCACCGTCGACGATCCTTCTACTTACGCGAAGCCATGGACGCTCGAGTATCCGTTCCTCGCCACCGCTGGACCGGTCTATGAATACGCCTGCCATGAGGGCAACTACGCCATGCCTGATATTTTGGGCGGCGCGCGCAAAATCGAGTCCGGTGAGAAGCAGTAACGCCGGCGCTCTTCGCTAAGCCTCGTCTACACCAGCTTCGCGTCGAGGTGTATTTCCGTGCCGGCCAGCGCGCGCGAAATGGGGCAGCCTGCCTTCGCCTCAGCGGCAGTGGCTTGGAAAGTCGCGTCGCCGATTCCCGGAACAGACGCCTGCGTCGTCAAATCGATCCGCGTGATAGTCGGCTTGCCGTCCACCGGCGTCAGCGTCACCGCGGCCGTGGTCTTAATGTTTGTGGGCGGGTGTCCCGCGGTTGTCAGCGCAGCGGAAAGCGCCATAGTAAAGCACGCGGCGTGCGAAGCGCCCAGCAATTCCTCGGGATTCGTCTCGCCTCCGCCCTCGAAACGCGAGCGGAACGTGTACGGGCTATCCAGCGCTCCCGTCTCCACCTTAACGTGTCCCTGTCCCGCTTTCAACGATCCACTCCACTCGGCTTCAGCATGTCGAACCATGGCGGCTGTCCTCCCAGTTGAGAATAGCATCGGTCATCTCGGCCGGAAGAGCAGCAGGTCGAGGCTGAACGTCAGTCGCATCGCTTCCACCGGCTGCGAGCGGATGGGACGGTAGATTGAGAGCAGCACGTCCTCCACGGACGATGCGGCCAGCGCAGCCTGAGTAGTAACCCGTTGCTGTTCGCCGATCTCGAAATGATTTGCAAATGTCTCGATGGTTCGCTTGACGCGATCTTTGCCAACGCCACGCAGTTCCTTCAGATCTTCTGGAGAAGGCACCGCGGCGAGAAGCCTGCCGTCGGGGCGCAGCACGCGCCGAAACTCGCTAGCGTTCATCCTTGCTGTGATCGACAAAACGAGCGAGAACGACCGGTCCGCGTGCGGCACAAATCGATCCGCGTTCGCGACCATCCACTCGCATTCCGGATAGCTGCGCGCGGCGGCATCCACAGCAGGAATTGAAATGTCGATCCCGTGCGCGTCAAATCCAAACTCGCGCGCGAGCGATCCCAGGTAGAATCCCTCCCCGCATCCTGCATCCAACACGCGATCGGCTTGCGAGGCCGCAATCATCCCCGAGATTGCACTGAGCAGCGGCGCTGTGATGCCTCGCTCGTGCAGCCGTCGCCGCGCTTTTACGGCTGCTGCGGTATCGCCCGGCTGCTTCGACCGGCGATCTTGCGGTTGAAGGAGATTGACGTAGCCGCTCCGCGCGATATCGAACGAATGCGTCCGCCCGCAAACCAAGCGGCGTTGCTCGCTTTGCAGCGGCAGGCGGCATCCGCGAACCGGACAGAGCAGCAGTCCCGCTCGAATCTCAGCTCCGGCCGCTTCTTTCAAGGGCATCCAATGCCTGCAAACGACGATGGTACCGAAACTCGCACAATGACCGTTTCTATGAAGTTTCTAAGGAACTCGCGCGAAACGGAGCGCGGCGCGAAACTGGTGCTGACTCGTGTGCCAGTGCGTGCTGCTCCCTTTGCGCCTTGGCTCCCGCCGGCCATGTTGTGCCTCACTAACGCTTGGGCGCAAGACCCGTTCGAGATTCATATCTACGAATACGAACCGTTGACTTGTCGTGAGTACAGTCTCGAGGCGCATCTTAATTCTGATCCGCAGGGATCCGGCTCGCGCGATGACAATCTACTTCCGATGCGCAACCAGACTCATCTGACGATAGAGCCAACGTTCGGACTGTCGGATAACTTCGCACTCGGCTTCATGGAGCTGAACGCCTGGGCGCCGGGCAACCCGCCGCAGTTCGCCGGCTGGCGTGTGTTGTCGCACATCTACACTCCCGAGTCGTGGGAGCTGCCTTTTCGCTTGGGCTTTGTTGCCGAATTTTCGTTTCAAAAAACACACTACGAGGAGAACTCGCGCCGCGTGGAGCTCCGTCCGATTCTGGATCGCGAGTTCATGTACTGGCAGATGGGTGTTCAATCCCGTCTCCGAGTGCGCCCTGCACGGCCTGGGACCGAGCGCGGATGGAATTTCGACCCCGCCCTTCTCCTCGACTGGAAGCGGCCTGTTTTCTCGCCATCGCTTGAATATTACGGCGAAATTGAAAGCCTTAACGTGCCGCCTCGAGGGCAGCCGGAGGTGCACCAGCTTTTCATTGGAGGCGATTGGCGTGGATCGGCAATCTCGAGCATCAACCTCGGGTTGGGATTCGATCTCGGCGCTCGCGGGCCAGGCATCATCGTCAGGACGCGCTTCGAATGGGATTGGCACCGACCGGGCGCTGCGAAGCCGTGATCCGCGTCGAATCAGACTCGAGCTCGGCTCAGGCGCGCGGCGCCGGGGGCGCGAAGATCGTCAGCACGGCCGCTGAAATAGCGCCGATCGATCTCGGGGCCGTCCAGATCCTCGATGTCGTGGAACCCTAATTCGCGCAGCATCACGGCCAGATCCGCGGGATTGAAGAACAGCCGGAACGGCTCTCCGGCTCGCGCCACGCGTTCCGCTAGCATCTCTAGACGCGGCTCGCAACGGCGGGCTTAGCAATGCGGGATCGACGCCGTAGTCAAACACAACCGCGGTCTCTGCGGGCAGGCTGCCGATCCATCCCACTGTCGCGCGCACCGCTTCGAGCGTGAGGTAAGGAACCACGCCGAGCCAGGAGAAGAACGCCGGCTGCCGCGCGTCGAAGCCTGCAGCATCGAGGCAATAGGCCAGACGAGCCTCTTCAAAGTTGGCAGGAACGAACGTCATCGAGTCCGGAACGGCGATACGAGCACCCTCCAGCCGCTCGCGCTTCCACAACTGCGTGTCAGGATGATCCACTTCAAACACGCGCAGTCCCGACCCAGCATAAGGATTTCGATAGGCGAGTGTGTCAAGCCCCGCGCCCAGGACGACGCACTGCCGCACGCCCCGCTGAACTGCCGCCGCTAGTTCATCTTCCGAGTACCGGCTGCGCGCGGCGACCAGAGCACGCAGGCGTGGCGCGGTATCGAATCGTGCCGGATCGGCTTCGAGCGCTCGCGCGCCTTCTTCCCCGAGCATCGGCAGGGCCAGCGGATCTTCAAACACTCGTGGATGATCCACGATCTGGTGCAATGCGCGCCGCTGGCCCACGCGTTGCGCAGTAAGGCTGGGAGCGCCTTGTCGCATACGACAATTGTCTCTCGACGCGTCGCGCGCGTTGCTATGCTCGTCAGTTGGCCGCGATCCTGATTTTCGCGATCACATATGTTGTGCTGGCGATCGGGCGCTTGCCGGGCTTTCGGATCGATCGCACCGGCGCCGCGATTATCGGCGCGAGCTTCATGGTCGGCGTCAACGCGCTGTCAGTGGAGGACGCCTCCAAGGCAATCAATTTCGACACCATCATTCTGCTGTTCGGAATGATGATCGTGGTGGTCAATTTGCGCCTGTCGGGATTTTTCGCCCTCGTCGCCCATCGCGTGGTCGAGCATGCCCACCGGCCGCTGGCGCTCCTGGCCGCGATTGTTGGAGTCGCTGGCCTGTTTTCGGCCTTCTTCGTCAACGACACGATGTGCCTGGTGTTGACGCCGTTGGTTCTCGAGATCACGGGGGCCTTGGATCGCGACCCGGTCCCCTATTTGCTCGCGGTCGCAATGGGCTCTAACATCGGCAGCGTAGCGACTATCACCGGCAATCCGCAGAACATGATGATCGGGAGCTTTTCTAGAATCGACTATCGGGAATTTCTGGCTATTCTGGCGCCCGTCGCGGTGATCGGGCTCATTTTGACGGTCGTGATAATTCGTATTGCATATCCGAGCGAATTTCGCTCTTTGGCCGAGGTTGCGCTCACGTCGCAGAATGTCAAAGTCGACCGCCGGCTGATGTGGAAGGCGATTGTTGTCGCGCTTGCAATGATCGTGATGTTCTTCGTGGGTTGGCCAGTGCCGAAGGTTGCAGTCGTAGCCGGCGCAGTGCTGCTCATCACGCGCCGTGTGGATCCGGAAATGGTCTATCGCGGCATTGACTGGAGCCTGCTCGCGATGTTCGCTGGTCTGTTCATCGTGGTCGCGGGAGCCGAACGTACCTCGCTCCAAACCGGGCTGTCGGCGCTGGCGCAGAGTTTCCACTTCGGCAACGTTTTTTCGCTGAGCGCCTTCACAGCTGTACTATCCAACCTGGTGAGCAATGTGCCGGCGGTACTCATCTTCCGCCCATTTGTCGCGCATCTGGCGAATCCGAACCGTGTCTGGCTGACTTTGGCGATGTCGTCCACGCTCGCGGGCAACCTGACGATTCTCGGGTCGGTGGCGAATCTGATCGTGATCGAACAAGCGCGCGCCAGGGTTCGGATCGGATTCTGGCAGTATTTCCGCGTGGGCGCGCCGTTGGCGATCGTGACCATTGCGGTCGGTGCGGCGTGGATCAACTGGTTCGCGCGCTAAAGCAACGCAAACATTTCCACGGTAAAATGATCTACAGTATTTCTGTGGCAAACGGTGTCGCATTCCTGTTTGGGTTGCTCCTGGGTGGCGTGATCATCGGCCTTTGGATGCGCGCGCGGCTGGCGCGTCTGGAGACTGCCAAGCAGTTCACCGACCAAGCGGCGGCGCAGCTCGGCCAGACCTTTCAATCCCTTGCTGACGCGGCTCTGCGGTCCAATCAAACCGCCTTTTTGGACGCTTCACGCGCGACGCTCGAAACCGCTCGATCGCAGATCACGGGGGAGTTGTCGCAAAAGCAGACTGCCATTGAAGGCGCGGTACGTCCGCTGAGCGAATCACTCGAACGCCTGGAGACTCACATTCGCGAGCTCGAACGGGCGCGTGAGAAAGCGTTCGGTAGTTTCGGCGAGCAATTGCAAACTCTGACGCGCGAGACCAGCACGCTCTCCACCGCCTTGCGATCGCCCCAGGCCCGCGGCCGATGGGGCGAGATTACGTTGCGGCGCGTCGCCGAGCTGGCCGGCATGGTGAAGAACTGCGATTTTCTCGAGCAGGAGACGCGCGAGACGAGCGCAGGCCGCATTCGCCCGGATATGATCGTGCGGCTCCCGGCTGGCCGGACGCTGGTCGTGGACGCCAAGGTTCCGCTCACGGCATATCTCGAAGCCGTCTCCGCAACCGACGAGACCACACGCCGCACGGCTCTGCATCGCCATGGACAGCAGGTGTCCGAGCACGTTCGCCTGCTCGCGGGCAAACAGTATTGGGCACAGTTTCAACCCGCTCCTGAGCTCGTGGTGCTCTTCTTGCCGGGCGATCACTTCTTCAGTGCGGCGCTTGAAGGCAGCCCCGATCTGATCGAGGAGGCGCTGGCGCGCAAGGTGGTGATCGCAACGCCGATCACGCTGATCTCGATCCTCCGCGGCATCGCGTATGGTTGGACTCAAGACCAACTCGCTGAAAATGCCGAAGAAATCCGGCGTGTCGCGTCCGAGCTGTACGATCGCGTGCAACAGGTGCACAATCACTACGCCGACACGGGCCGGCAGCTGGAGAAGACCGTGGAGTCCTACAATCGCTCAGTGGGTTCGTGGGATCAGCGGCTGCTGCCCTCGCTCAGGAAGATGCGCGAGCTGGGTGTGGCGGGCGGCGAAGAACCCGAAGCTCCCGAGCAGATCGACTTGCTGGCGCGGCGTCCACGCGCAGTTGGCGGCGGCTACTAACGGCGGTCCTCAACCAGGCCCGGCGAGCCTCAGGACATGTCGATGATGTGGAAGGCGAATCGCTCAGGCGGCAGATAGGAAACCGGCGCCGGTGCAAGATGCGCCCACGTCTGATACGCCGTAGTCGCGACGCTCGAGTTCAGATAAAACAAAAACTGATTCGAGAAGCAGGAGATTGGAGGCGGCTGACGGAAAGTCAGCCTCAGGCCGACCGCGTTTTCGTAGTGCACGCCGTTCGATTCCGTTTTATCTTCGAGCAGTGAGACGAAGCTCGCTCGTCCGGCGTGCGGCCAAACATCGGGACGCAGAAGATTCCGCAATTCGAGACGTGTGCCGAACGTGATCTCGCATTGCCGGATCCATTCCAGGATGCTGTCGCCCCACTGCCACTCGGTCACAAACCGCACATATTGGTCGGCCAGGTTGATCGCAAGATCCATCTTGCGGCGCTCGGCTTCAGGCTCCCAGGCGGGATTTTCCACAGCAGGCAACGGAAGCATGCCCTCCGCTTCGATGAGGTCGTTCGCCATCCCCACCACGCGTTCCATTCGTTTTATCTTGGGCGTGGTGTTGACCAGCAGCGGAGGCAGTTCGTGAGTTTTATCCCCAGGTACCTCTACGAACTTTCGGTCACCAACGATATCCATATTCACGACCTGATTCTCTTATCGACGACTCGGTCGCTAACTTCAACTAATTGAAAGACGCACTTCCTTCAGGCACCGTTTCAAAGCCCTGTGAAAGCAACCACTTGGTTAGGAACAATTCTGCAAGATTTGTTGCGGAATGTAAAGAGGAATTTCGTATCATTCACGAATAAAGCTTAATCCTGGATGCTCCCGCCGGGAACCGACCGGCATATTCGCGGCGCAGGTACCAGGACGGCTTGCGCTACAATTCGGCTTCACGATGGTTTGGCTCCGTCTCAGGATTCTCCGCTCGTGTCCATGACGTACTGCGACGTCAGCCTGCCAGTGCCGCTCGATCACAGCTTCACCTACTGGCTGCCGGAGACGCTACGCCACCGTGTCGCGGTAGGGTGCCGCGTGCTCGTTTTCTTCGGCTCTCGAAAGCTGACTGGGGTCGTCGTGAAGGTCCACGACGACAAACCCGAAGGGCCGCTCAAGGAAGTCTTGCGCCTGATCGACGAGGAGCCGGTGCTGGCCTCCGAACTGCTTTCGCTCGGCCGCTGGATTTCGCAATACTACTGCGCGCCGCTCGGCGAAGTGCTGCGCAGCATGATCCCGCTTGCCGGCGAAGTGCGAAAGAGCAAAGTCTATTCCCTCACCGATTCCGGCCGGGACGCCGCGCGCCAGCTTCTTTTGAGCGGCTCCGACGATGATCCGGCGCTTCAAGTGCTCCGTCTGCTCGAAGCGCGTCCTCTCTCCGCGCAATATTTGCAGAAGAAGCTTCCAACGGCCCAGCGCGTGATTCGTACGCTCGAAAAAAAAGGATTCGTCGCCGTCGAGGATCTCGAAGCCGAGCGCGATCCGCTGCGTGCATCTGCGGCGCGGCTGCGTGTTTCATGGTTCGCACCCAATCTCACGGAACTCAAACTAACCAAGGGCGAGCGCGAACTGCACGCCTTCCTCGAACTGCATCCGGGCACGCACAATCTGGAGCAGCTCGAAGCATCCGTGAAAGGTGCGAGCCAGGCCGCCCGAGCGCTGGCCCGGCGTAAGCTCGTGCAACTGGAGCCTGAGACTCCCGTTGGTAGGTTCATTTCAGCGCCGCCGCCCCGGACCTTGAACGCGCACCAGCTCGATGCCTACCAGCAGATCGAAGCTGCGCTCCGGGCCGGGAAATTTCAGACTTTTCTGCTCGAAGGTGTCACGGGGTCGGGCAAGACTGAGGTCTATCTCAAGGCCATCGACGCTTGTCTCGCCTTGGGCCGTAGCGCGCTCCTGCTGGTACCCGAGATCGCGCTGACGCCCGCCGTCGCCGGCCAGTTCCTGAACCGTTTCGGCGATCAGGTCGCGATTCTTCACTCCGCGTTTCACGACGCTGAGCGCGCCGAGCAATGGCGGCGAATCCGCACCGGCGCCGCCACTGTGGTGGTTGGCACGCGCTCCGGCGTCTTCGCGCCCGTGCGCAATCTCGGTCTCGTCGTCATCGACGAAGAGCATGACCAAAGCTATAAGCAGCAGGAAACACCGCGCTACAACGGTCGCGATGTAGCCATTGTCCGGGCGCAGGAGGCAGGTGCGGTCGCTGTCTTGGGATCTGCCACGCCTAGCCTGGAAAGCCGTTACAACGCCGAGCGTGGCAAGTATTGCCGGATCGAATTGCCCGAGCGTATCGAGCGCCGCCCGTTGCCCGACGTCGAAGTGATCGATATGCGTCAGGAGTTCCTTGAAACGCGCAAGCTGGCAACATTTTCAAGACGCCTGGTCGAATCGATCGCCGAGCGCTTGGAACGCCGCGAGCAGACCATGCTGCTCCTGAATCGCCGCGGATTTTCCAGTTTTGTCGCATGTCGCTCTTGCGGCGAGCGAATCCTGTGCGTGAACTGCGCCGTCACGCTGACCTTCCACCGCCGCGATCGCCGCATGCTCTGCCACTACTGCAACTATGCTCAGAAGGTCCCCACGATCTGCACGAAATGTGGAAGCGAGTATCTGCACTTCGTCGGGACTGGATCAGAAAAAGTCGAGGACGAGCTGCACCGCGATTTTCCCGAAGCTCGCATCGCGCGCATGGACCGCGATACGGTTAGCGGTAAACGCCACTTCGAAAGCATTCTGCACGACTTCCGCGATGGCGACTACGACATCCTGGTCGGCACGCAGATGATCGCCAAAGGTCACGATATCCCCAACGTCACGCTGGTCGGCATTGTGTCGGCGGATGTCGGCTTGGGCCTGCCGGACTTTCGCGCGGCCGAGCGCACGTTCCAGCTCCTCACGCAGGCAGCCGGACGTGCCGGACGCGGCGACTTGCCCGGCATCGTCCTCATCCAGACCATCAATCCCGAGCACTATGCTGTCCGCTTCGCTTCCGAGCAGAATTATCCCGGCTTCTACGCGAAGGAGATCCAGTTCCGTAAGCTGATGCGGTATCCGCCGTTCAGCGCCCTGGCGAACGTGCTGGTACGCAGCCAGAAGCAAGACGAAGCCCTCGCGATGAGCGCCGAACTCGGCCATCTCCTAGATCCGGCGCCCGAAGGTGTGAAAGTCCTAGGGCCGGCCGAAGCCCCTGTGCCGAAATTGAAGAGCGAGTTTCGCTACCAGCTTCTGCTCAAGGCAGCAAATCGCAAACGCTTGAACGATGTGCTTCGCGACATTCAGCGGTTCGCAACCGGAAAGAAGTGGGGCGCCACGGCCTTAGTGATCGATGTTGATCCCCTGACCTTGCTTTGAGCGTTGTAACAAAGTCAGCAACCGAACATTTATGCCATGTGAGTTATTTCACGCAGCCAGCTAAAGTGATCCAGCTTCCGAGTCGATTGGTTAACAGAAGAGCCGGTTGAAGCTCTCAGGACGCCAAAGGTCGTTGAACCGAGGAGTATGGGCGCCAATTTAACTGCGTCGACGGACGAAAAGAGGGCGGATTCAAAGGATCTTGCCCGTCGCCCTGAGTCTTCCGTGCACGAGCGAAGGCGGGAACCCCGTTATCCCTGCAACGATCCGGTCATGGTCCGTGTTTCGCTAGGCGATGGCCACCGGGTCCCAGCCACGCTAATCGACGTTTCCCGGTCCGGATTGCGCTTGGAAATCGGTGTACCGCTTTTGAAGGGCGGCGAGATTGAAATTGTGCTCTCCAAGCAGATCGCGATCTTTGGCAAAGTCCGGCATTGCCGGCGGAGCGGGGAAAAGTACCAGGCAGGAGTCTTGATTCAGGAGGCGTTCTATTCCTCCAAAGCGAGCGACCACGTTTCGGTCGAACAGCTCAGCAGCTATCTGACCGGCCACGGTCTCACGCTGACACAGGTCATCAAGGTTCGCGACCATCTCGTTCTCTGCAGCGCTTGCAGACTTCGCATGGTCTCAACCTACACGCTAAAAGCCCAGCCGCGGAAGGCTGGATAACCAACCTCCAGTTAGTTTGTACGAACGCTATCCGCAAGCGCTGCCGCAGCGGTGGCGCAATCTTCGCGCGTCACGTCATGATGCGTCACGGCACGCATTTGTTTGGAATTTGCCGAGCTCATTCGGACGCCTCGGTCCATAAGCCGCGCGGTGATTTCCGGGATTCCGAGCCCGGTACCGGTGATGTCGAAGATCACGATGTTGGTCTGGACGCGAGCTGGGTCCAGCCGAACGCCGGGAATTTTCGATAATTCCCCGGCGAGAAACCGCGCGCTCAAGTGGTCTTCGCCCAGCCGGTGCGGCATTTCTTCGAGAGCGATCAACCCAGCAGCCGCAAGTACGCCCACCTGCCGCATCGCGCCGCCTAGGCGCTTGCGGAAGAGCCTCCCGCGCTCGATCGACTCTTCTGTCCCCACCAGCACCGACCCGACTGGCGCGCATAGCCCTTTCGACAGGCAGAACATCACCGTATCGGCATGCGCGGCGAGTTCGCGAACGGGCTTGTTGAGAAAACAGGCGGCGTTGAAAATCCTCGCGCCATCCATGTGGACTGGCAGCCCAGCCTCTCGTGCGTGTCCGGCTAGGTCGGCCAGCGCATCCACAGGGTAAACCACGCCACCGGCCATATTGTGCGTGTTCTCGATCTCGATCAGCCCAGTCGGCGCGCTGTGCTTGCCCGGCTTGCGGATCACGGAACTGATCGTATCCCACCGTAAAACTCCATCCTCGGCGTGAACGCTCCGCACCAGGCAACCGGAAAACCATGCGGTCATGGCGAGTTCCCAGTCCAATACGTGCGCGCGCGATTCGCAGATCACTTCCTGGCCATGCTGCGTATGGATCTTCACCGCGATGGTGTTTCCCATTGTGCCCGAGGGAACGAACATCGCCGCCTCCTTGCCCATAATCTTGGCGGCACTCAGTTCCAGGCGGTTGACTGTTGGGTCCTCGCCGTAAACATCGTCGCCGACTTCGGCATCCGCCATCGCCCGGCGCATGGCCGGCGTCGGTTTGGTCACGGTGTCGCTGCGCAAATCGATCATGATCCGATGAACTCCGCAAAAACTTCGTTGGAAAAAAGAACGCCCCGATCAGTTAGGCGCAGATTTTGGCCATCGAGCGCGAGCAGGCCTTCTGTGACGAAACGGCGGATCGGCTTTTCGAATCGTGCCTGCTCCTCGGCTTGCAGCCGAACGCCTTCTATCAATCTCAGGCCCACCAAGAATCGTTCTTCGTCCCACTTGGCTGCAACAGACGCGACGCACGCGGACTGGCTGTGCAGAACGCGGTCGACATATTCCTGCGCGCTCTCGAAGTTCTGCCTGCGCATTCCGCCGTCGAACGAATGCGCATCGGCGCCGAAGCCTAGATACGACTCCAGCCGCCAATACTTCAGGTTGTGCAGCGATTCAAACCCAGGCTGGGCGAAGTTCGAAATTTCGTAGCGCTCGATCCCGATGCGCGCCAGCTCACGCACAGCGGTTTCGTACATTTCCGCGATCGCGGCATCGCTCGGAACTTCCGGCGCACCGTATCGTTTGCCATTCAACAGAACCTCGCTGCCCAATCGGCTGTCCTCATCCACTTCCAGCATGTAAACGGAAACGTGCGGCGGAGCGAGTTTTTCGATCCAGGCGAGCGATTCTCGCCAGGAATCGGGAGTTTGGCCAGGCAGTCCGGCGATGAGATCGACGTTGAAGTTTTCGAGTCCCACTTCGCGCAGCAGCGCGATCTCATCTGACACGATAGCTGCGTTGTGCTTTCGCCCGGTGCGCGCCAACTCGCGCTGCACAAAAGACTGAACACCCAGGCTGACGCGCGTAATTCCGAGCCGCATCCACACGCTCACCAACTCCGGCGTGATCCCGCCGGGCGCGGCTTCGATGGTCGCTTCGCGCCACGGATGCCCTGGTACCCGCGATAGAATCCGCTCCAGGTCGTTTGCCGCCATCCGGCTCGGCGTCCCGCCGCCGAGGTAAACCGTCTCAGGCTGCCACGGCCAATCGCATCCGCGGATCTCGCGATCGAGCGCGTCGAGATACGCAGTCTCGAGAGATTCCGGCAAAACGCCCGAAGCGAAATTGCAGTACGTACATTTCTGCGAGCAGGCCGGGTAGGAAATGTAGACGCCTGGCATTTATAGCGAGACTTCATCGCCCAACTGCTGCGCGATCGCTTCCTGAATCAGTTCCGCCAGCGTCTGCTTCGTACCGGGGAGGACAAAAGTCCCGGCGTCGTCGTCCCAGGCGAGCTTATAGCTCTTCGAGTGAGCCGAAACCCAGATCTGACTTACGGGCGCATTCGGGCTTACAACAAATTTCGCGGGAGCGTCGTCAAACTCCACCGTCAGCGCCCCCGCATTGAAGTCAGCCTCGAATCCCGCATTTTCCGACGCCGCCGCTAGCCTTTTGTATAAACTTTGCAAAGCTTCGTCGGCTCTCTTTTTGAACAGTTGTTCGTCCATAACGCAAGGGTGCTGCGCGCACTATCAAAAGTTCGTCAGGAACTGCTCGGCGCCGCACCCGTTTTGCGCAGTTCCGTCAAGAGCGAAGCCCCGAAAATGGGCGTGAACTTTGATTCTAGCCAAAAATCAAATGGGCGACCTCGAATGACCCAAAACATTTCGGCGACCTTGGAACTGGCCAGATCATCTGGTAATCTTGGACGGTGACGCTCTATGGAGCCAGCCTGTTTACGACACACTGAGATCCCTCACACCTCGCGGCTGTTCTCCGATTTTCAATATCATTTCGATCGCGTTTCAAGGTTTTATCGCTATCCGCCTAGCGATCCAACGGCGTTTGCGTCGGCCGCCCGAGAGATCTCCTATCCCGATGACCGCCGCGCCGCGTTGGTTGCCGCATTGCGCACGCGCAATGGCGACAGCCCAGCGCTCGAGCGTCTGGCCCAGCGCGGTACGGTGACGGTCGTCACGGGCCAGCAGGTTGGACTGTTCTCCGGGCCGGCCTACACAATTTACAAAGCTTTAACAGCGGCCTGGCTTGCAGCGCGACTGTCTGAGCAGGGAATTCCTGCCGTGCCGGTGTTCTGGCTGGCCACGGAAGACCACGACTTCCCTGAAGTGAGCCACAACTTCGTGTTCGACTCCCGCCATCGCCCGGTGACGCTGAGCGTCAGCGGCGAAGCTTCGGATCGTCCGGTGGGTAGCATTGCCATCGCCGACCCGCCTGTCGATCAACTCAGCCAGGCATTCACGGATTTCCCCTACGGCGCGGAGGTCGCGCGAATGGTGCGGGAGACCTATCATGCTGGCGCCACGTTAGGCTCTGCATTCCAGGGACTGCTGGCGAAGTTGCTCGGCAAATTCGGCTTGCTTTTTCTTGATCCACTGGACGAACAGATTCGCTGCCTGGCCGCTCCCATTCTGCGGCACGCTTTAGGCGACGGCGATCGACTCAAACAAAAACTGCTGGACCGCAATCGCGAGCTCGAAAAAAGCGGCTATCACGCGCAGGTTCATCTCGAGCAGAAAACTTCGCTGGCGTTTCTTCTCGACGGAGATCGGCGCCTCACCTTAAAGCGGCAGAACGGCGATTACGTCTCAAAAGATCGCCGTTTCTCGATATCACAGCTCGTCGAGATGGCCGAACATGTTTCCCCCAACGCCCTTCTTCGCCCGGTGGTTCAGGATTACATTCTGCCGACCGTTGCTTACGTAGGAGGTCCGGCCGAGCTGGCTTACATGGCGCAGTCCGAAATCCTCTACGAGGATCTGTTGGGACGCATGCCCGTTATGGTCGCGCGTAGCGGTTTCACGCTGCTGGATGCCCGCACCGCGAAGCTCATGAATCGCTACGGCCTGACGATTCCATCGTTTTTTCATGGAGACGATGCGGTTCGCGAGAAAATCGCAGAAACGCTGGTTCCTCCTGATCTTGAGGAACGATTTTCTAAGACGCGTGCGTCGGCCGCGCAGTCGTTGGATCGAATGCGTGGCGATCTGGTGAATTTCGACGCGACGCTCGCGCAAGCGGCCGACAAGGCGCGCGCCAAGATTTTGTACCAGCTTGCGAAAATCGAGCGCAAAACCGCACGCGAAACCTTAAAGCGCAACCAGCGCGCGGCCGACGACGCCAGCTACATGACCGGCCTCATCTTTCCCGAAAAGCATCTTCAGGAGCGCTTCTACTCGATTCTTCCTTTCATCGCCAGGCATGGTCTCGAGCTGCTCGACACGCTGTACGAGCAGGTGAATCTCGAATGCCCGGATCACAAAGTGCTGGTGGTCTGACTTTATTCCTTCATGAAACCAAATACCGTGAAACAGGCCCTCGCTGAGGGCAAAGTGCAGCTTGGTTGCGCCTTCGGCCAGTTGCGCTCACAAGACGTAGTTCGAATTTTGCGCGACGCGGGCTTTCATTGGGCCTTCATCGACACCGAGCATGGCGGCTTCGATCTCGAAACCGTGCAGGATCTCTGCCGCATTTCGGCCTTCAACAATTTTTGCCCGGTAGTACGTGTCGCCGAGCTGCAGTATTCGCTCGTGACGCGCGCGCTCGACGCCGGCGCCCAGGGAATCATGTTCCCGCGCGTGGAGTCGCCCGAGATCCTGGAGCGAGCCGTCAGTTGGACCAAATTCCCGCCGCTCGGCGTGCGCGGCTTCGGGCTTACGGGCCTGCAAGTGGATCACGAGAAGGTCTCGATTCCCGAGATTATCGAGCATCGCAACACGAACACCATGGTCGTGCTTCAGATCGAGACGAAGCGGGCTGTGGAAGCGCGCAACGAGCTGTTGGCCGTGCCGGGCATCGATGTCGTCATGGTGGGTCCGGCGGATCTGTCCATCTCGCTCGGCGTCCCCGGCGATTTTCAGAACCCCAAGATGGTGGAGGCCATGGAGGCGATCCGCGACAGTTGCAACGCTCACGGCATTGCGCCCGGCACGCAGACGCGTTCGGTCCCGCAAGCGAAATTCTGGCGCGAACGCGGCATGCGCTTTCTCGGATGCAGCGGCGAAACCGGAATGCTCTACGATCGCGCCTGTGAGATCGTGCGCGAGTTGACCTAACCGCCCAACTACATTGGCAGCGTCGCGACGGATTCGACCGTCACCTTGCCGCCGTCCACTTTGCCTGTGATCTTCACCTTGTGGCCGATCGCGGGCATGACTTTCTCCATCGACGCCGCATCGATCTTGAGGATCTTGTTGTCTTCGGTGACGAAGACTACTGCCTCGCCACCCTTCACGCAGGTCTTTACGCAGTTTTCGAACGCGGCCGGCTTGATCCATTCCGCCGCCGTCTTAGCTTTTGCGCCGGACATCGCGCACTTTTCGTCGGACAGATAGCCGGTGTACTCGCCCGCGAACGCTGTCATCGAGGCCAGCGCCGAAAGTCCCAGCATCACGCAAAGTTTTGTCACTCCGAAATTCCTCCCGAACGAGCCTAACACGGGCCGCGCAAGCGCCGCTTGCGGCGATTTAGCGAACGAGTTGGAGGCCGGACTGGTATACTCGAAATCGTCCCATCACGCCGGGCGCTGGAGTGGCGGAAGTGGTAGACGCACGGGGCCCCAATCTACGTTGTAAGTTATAGTAAAATAACAACTTACACACAAAACTTGATAAAAACTGTGATTAGATCCTCAAGTGGGTCTCTATCTCCGTGCGGGAAGTTCCACGCTGTGGATGTCGTACAACGGTTGGTGGCAAACAGGTCCGAGAATCCACCGGCACTGAGGATCGAAACGAAGCTAAACGAATCCTCGCAGCACGAGTGGCCGAGAACCGCGTTCGTGATCGGCGTAAGATCGGAACGCTGCTGGAAGATCTCATCACCGACTACCGTGTCAACGGCAAAGACCTGGAGTCGGTGTGAGAGATATGTTCGCAAGCATCTTCAGCCCACCTTCGAGATTCGTAAAGCGGAGAATCTCACAAAACAGGACGTGACGGATTACATGGCGGAGATGCTCAAGAGCGGCTACAGCAACGCAACCATAAACCGATGTGTGGCCTTGCTACGACGAGCTTTCCGATTGGCGGATGTGCGGTTTCCTAGGGTCGACATCTGCGAGAGAACAACGTCCAGACTGGATTTGTGGATGAAGATCAGTTTTGGAAGTTGTACGAGAAGCTCCCGCAACACCAACAGCCGGTTGCTCTACTGGCCTACGAAACCGGAAGACGTAAGAAAGAACTTCTCCGGCTGAAGTGGAATCAGATCGATCTCAAGACTCGCATCGTGAGGTTGAATCCCGGCGAGACCAAGAACAAAGACGGGCGGATGTTCTTGTACTCGGATCAGATGGCGGAGTGGTTTGAGGTGCTGCCACGAGTATCGGAGTATGTGTTTACTCATCGTCAAAAGCCTCTACGAAACATCCGCTCAGGATGGGATAAAGCGGTAGAAGCGGTATCAGGACAGAGTAAGCCAAAAACCAAGAAGATCAAAGCTCCCAAGGGTACGCTCTTTCACGATCTTCGTCGGTCGGCCGTGAGGAATATGGTCCGAGCCGGCGTACCGGAGCGTGTAGCTTCGATATCCGGCCATAAAAACAGATCCGTGTTTGACCGATACAACATCATCAGCGAGGCGGATATCCGTGGAGCAAAGGAACGTGTGAGCGGGTACCGATCAGCCTCGAACAGGGCGTGGACTCACCAAAGGATTGATAACGACTTCGATGCTTCTTCTGCAACGCTGTTAGATGTTCGCGTTAACCTACGGATTCTCAGAGTGCCGCAAGTACCCTATCGATATATGCCCCAATGCTATGAGCAGTACGATCCATACCGCCGTGATGATGGCGATAACGATCCAGTGGTTTGATTGTGGGGGCATGGCGGCTCACTTCTCGTAGAGAACCCTCACCAGCTCCTCCTACTTTCGGACTCCGCAGCTTCGCGAATCGTAACGAAGGCCGATGCCACGACTGGCATCAATACCGATGGCTGTTCAATGAATTGAGTTAGATGGGCGTACCGAGAATGGATGGCTTACGGCAGCGGGCCAACCAGTTGCTTCATCTTGAGGAACGTGATCCTATAGCTTGCCTTGCTCTTATAGGCTGACTAACCTTCTGTAGCTTGTGGGATGTTCTGCTGGCAATCTACAATTGCTGTGCCCTCGAAGTTTTAGCAGGAAAGGCTCCCCGAATGGCATTTGTACGACTGCGGATCACAGAACCGTTTCTAAGTATTTTCGCAACAGCCGATCACCGGTTCTTTACGATACCAGTGGGATCTATCATCGACACTTCGGATGATCTCAATGAACCCGGCCTGCATGGAGTTCGATTTGAAGGACAAGACCTACTCGCGTTCACACGAGATATCCGAGAACGAACCGAGCCGGTCACGAAAGCCTCGGATGAATCGACGCTTAGAATAAGCCCATCCCCATCACGAACACGGCTCTACCGTACCAACAAACCCGTCTGAACCACGGCGATAGGCTTCTGCGTCAACTGATGCTCGATGTTCTGGATGCCATCGTCATCCACGTGCCATTTGCGGAGTTGGTGGTAGACGGCAGACCACGACGGGCACCAATTGGTTTCCGTCACTCGATCCAGTTCTTGTGCTCTGGTCAGTGTGAATTCCCGATCCGTCGTGCGTGAAACGGTGATGGTTTCCACAGGGCACCTCTGCTAGTTAGACTCCGGCCCAGCCAGAGAGTGACGGTGGTAGGCAATCTAGTATTCGTGCCAGTTGTTCACCTGTTGGTCTCTGGCTATGCGCGTCGTTACCGGAGGAGTGATGGGCAGACCGTGGACAGATGGCGAAGCGGCACCGAGTATGTCCACCGAATCGAGCCATTGGATCGTTATTGCCGTAATTGCTCTGGTGTGGATAGGTCTCCTCATCGCGTTAGAAGTTTACATTGAGCATGGAGCCGCCGCGAGTGAAAGCACTTCGTTCATTCACACTGCCTTAGAGCCGAGATACGGTTCAGGACATCATCGGCCAATA
>DASQJA010000156.1:0-6036 GCA_035631275.1 Bryobacteraceae bacterium | reverse complement strand
GCAAGCACGAACGTTCCCTCGGAGGTTCGCTCGAACACTGCATAGCCGAGGAGTGCGAGCAGACTCATTGGCCCTCGCTCGCCAGCTTTCTCGCCAGGCCGAGAAACATTTCCTCAACGCCTGCTCCAGACTTGGCGCTCGTTTCAAACACCGGCCAGCCCCGCGCGGCCGCGGCGGCCAGATCCACCTCCCAACGCTCGCGCACATCGCACTTGTTCAACACCAGAACGCACGGCAGCGAACCCACTTGCTCTTCGATCCTTTGCTGAAGCTCGACGGCTTTGTCGAGTGATCCCGCGCGGCATCCATCCGCCACCAGGATGTAACCGGACGCGCCATGCAAGTGCGAGATTCTGATCTGCGCCAAATCGTCTTCGCCCGCCAGATCCCAAAGGATCATCGTAAGGGCGAGCGAGCCCACTACAACATCCTTGCGATCAATCTTAACGCCGATCGTTGTCAGATATTTATCGTCGAAGAGGCTGAAAACGAAGCGCCGCACGAGGCTCGTCTTGCCCACCCCGAACTGTCCCACCAGGCAAACTTTTTTCTTGAGCTCGGTCACCGCTGGTTCAGATCCTGAACGCGGAACGAAGCGCTGCGGCAGAACAGGCGCTCTTCCTCTTTCACAGCGGAGCAAGTCTCCTTGTCGCGATCTTCGGCTGCAGCGGTAACTCGTCCCGCTGGGACCCCCAACGTGATTAAAGCCTCGCGAGTATTCTCCGCTCGAGATCGAGCCAATGCCGAGTTGAAATCCTCGGTACCGACGGGGTCGTGATTGCCGCGCACTTCCACCTGGAGATTGGCGCCTAAAGCGGTGCCGGCCTGGATCAACGCGATCATCTGCGAGGCGACATCTTCGAGTAGGAACCGCTGTTCGGGCGGGACGTCGGCCCGGCCGGTTGCGAATCGAAACGCGCGGTGTTCTAATTCGCCCTTCAGCTCATCGAGCCTCCGCCGCGAGGCAAATTGCGGCCCGAGCGAATGGTAGAACTCCCAGTGGGGATCGAGGTCGGCCACGCGAACATTCGCCGGCACGAGCGATGTCGGGTCGACTGCCAGCGGATCTCGTAACCCGGCGATATAAAAGCTCGCGCCGCGCTTCTCAGCCTGAGTAACGATGATCCCGGGCTCTCTCTGCAGCCGGTGCGCGTACTCCATCCATCGCCGCTCGGAAACTGCCGAGTAAACCCACCACACGGCCAACGCCAGCAACAATACCGCCGGAACCCCAAACAACAGCGCCCGCGCGCCGCGCGACGTCGAGATTCGCTGCCCTGCGCCGCCTTGGCCGAGAAGCAGCGCCTGAAGGCGCGGCCGGCAAACATCGAACGGTGACGCATCGCCAGAGAAATCGTGCAGCGCGTCCGTATACTTCTGCTCGATCGCGTCCAGTGTGTCCTGGAACAGCGCGTTCAGATTCCGCGGCGCGACTCCGCGCACGAAGCCCGCCAGAATCGCATCCGGACCGTAGGCCAGAACCACTCCAATCTCGCCCATGCGGATGGTCTCGAGATTTTCTTTCTCCGACGCGCTCACCGAGTCTCGGACGAAGTCCTGAATCGCGGTCAACATTCCCGATACCATTTCCGGATCTTTTGTTGCAGCCGCGGACACGGCAACATGCTGGAGCAAAAGCCCCGACGACCGATGGATCAGAAAAACCTGCTGCACGCGAAACAGCAGACTCCGGAGAATGACGATCTCGCTGTAAGGCCTGCCGGTCCGGATCGATTCGAAGCGCCAACGCAGGCTGCGCGCCGAGAAACTCTGCTCTAGCATCTGGCTGAGCGACTGGAGCATGCCATCCAGCTCCGCTGTGATCGCCCGTCGAATCGCCTTCCCGAAGATCGGGAACAACGCCTCTGCCAACATCTTCGGATTGGACTGCACCGAACGCTGAAGCGCATCTTCCAGCAGCGGCTGCAGCGCGCGCCGGAGTTTCGCATCCGAGCGCAATCGCACCGCTTCAGCCAACACCCCCGCGACATCTTCCGCCCGGCGCTCAGGATTGTCCAGGCGCTGGCGCATACTCTCCCACGCAGCACGATCCGGACCAAGCAGAATGGCCCGCAGTTGCGCGAGCGGTTCCTCGCCGGCCATGTGCCGCTTTACTGGACCGTCAGTAGGCATCGAAAAGCGCGTCTATGCGCCCGTCACTCTGAATTGATCCGTGAGCCGCAGCGCCAGCTCGTTGAACATGCCGGCCAAAGCCGCGCGATCGGTCTTCGAGTGATGCAGCTCGCCCGCGCGTCGCTCGAACAACGCGACGAGTTCCTCGCTCTTCACACGTAGCGCTTCGGTCAGCTCCTTGGATTGCTGGAGCAGATCGTTGCGAATCTCGCGCTTGGCCTGCGCTTCCTGGCTTTCGAATTCGCCGATCTTCTTAAAGATCGACGCCGAGGCGCTGGAAAGTTCGTTCGCCAGGCGTGAATGGTTCTCGCTACGTTCGTCGCGCTCGGTCTTTAAGCGGGCTTCAACCGCCGCAAGCTCCTTATGAACAAACGATTCCAGCGTCTCCAAACGCTGCCGCATCGCCTCACGCATATCCAGCGACTCTTTCCGCAGCGCTTCCTCCAGCCGCGCGAAACGCAGCTCGTAATCGCGCATGTTGGAGCCGAATATGATTTCGCGAATCTTGTCGATGTTCCCTGCGCCCGCGTCCGCCGGGGTTTCGTGAACCGCTGGCGCATCCAGGGGCAGTCCGCCGTTTACAGAGACAGCGCTCATAACGCATTCCTCCTTCAGCTCAGATATTTGATCAGAATCACTTCGTTGCCCTTGGCGCTGTAGATCAGTTCATCGGCGAAACTCTTCGTCATGAGCAGACCGAAGCCGCCGGGCCGGATGCCGAGTTCCCGCCGCAGCTCCAGGTGGCGCAGCGGTTCGTCAGGACTGTTAGCGATGGCTGCGTGCGCCAGCGCATTCATGGAGAATCCCTCGCCGGGGTCGCGGATGTAGTACACAATCGCGCGCGCCGTTCGAATATAGTGCAGGTCTACGGTCTTCTCCGGATCGAGATGTCCGCCGTGCTCCACGGCGTTCATGAGCAGCTCGCGGAAGGCGGTAGCGATCTGCTCGCGCTGATCCGGCTGAAGTTCGCTCGGCAGCTCACGCACGAACTGAGCCAGGCGTTCGGCGGTCGCGAGCCGGCAGCCGATCTGGAGTGAAATCCAATCCGGCTTGTCAGAGAGAATCTTGATATCATCGCGCGGAACAGAGCTTGCGCGCGTGTTTTCCAACGTCGCAAGCAGCATGTCGCGTGAAAAAGGTTTGCTCAAATACGCGGACGCATCCCGCCGCAGCGACTCCATGACATGCGCCGGCGTGTTCTTCAGCGTCATCATAACGACGGGCAGCGTCGGATGCTTCGCGCGCGTCTCAGCCAGCAGCGCCAGGCCGTCCATCCCGGGCATCAGAATATCGGCGAGCAGCACATCGTAGCTCTGGGCCGCGCAACGAGCAAGGCCGTCTTCGCCGCTCATTGCGCTATCCGCCACCCATGACGATCCGGCCACCATCGCTTGAATGAGCTCATGGATCGCAGGGTCGTCATCGACGATCAGAAATCGGTGCGCTGATGCCATACCAAGCCGGTTGCTGCTGAAAGGCTAGTTTTAAGGATACATCGCCGCAACAGCGGCAGGCTGTGGCGTCCGGGCTTTGCACGTACGTACTGTACTAATAACTTTTAACGCGGTAGCGTCTCTTGGTTTCGCCTTTTATCTGATATGCTCTATTCAAGAGTAGGGGATTGTGACCTCGCTCTTCTGCGTCCAAAGTCGCGCCGGATTACTAGCTCCTGATTGGTAGTTCCGGAAGCCGTTGCATTTAGAGCGGCCGCGCGATATGAAAGATCCTGACCGCTTTTCGGAACCAGAGGAATACGATGTCCACCAGAGCCGCACTCAAACAACAGTCCCCGCCAACGCAGAGTGATGGCGCCCTCGAACTGCGCCGCCATCGGCGTTATCCCATCACGCTCGAGGTGCAATTCAAGTCGGTCCAAACCCGCCTTCCGCACACCGGTGTCGGGACTACTGTGAACATCAGCAGCGGTGGCGTCTTGTTCCGCAGCCCCCAGCCCTTGCCCAAGCGCTGTTCCATCGAAATGGCGCTGAATTGGCCGTTTTCTCTGAACAACTGTGCATTGAAATTGGTGATGCGCGGCCGCGTCGTCCGTAGCGATACTCAGGCCACGGCTGTTGAAGTGACCCACTACGAGTTCCGCATTGCCGGACCGCTGCGCGCCGCACTCGCCTGAGCTCGTCTTTCGACGCACTACACTGAAAGCTGGGGGGCACACATGCCCGATAAGCATCCTTCCGCGCTCCGTCCGCCGACAGAAGTCCTGACGCGCGGCTTCGATCCCAGCCTTTCGGTTGGCTCTGCGCGGCCGGCCGTTTTTCGAAGCTCGACGTATGTATTTTCGAGTCCCGAAGCAGCCGAGCGAGCCTTCGATTTGATGGCCGGCCGCGCACATCCGCTGCCGGATGAAAAACCCGATCTCGTCTATTCGCGCTTCAATCATCCGAACGCCGAGATTCTCGAGGAGCACCTGATCCCGCTCGAGGCTGGCGCACAGGCCGCACTGGTATTCAACTCCGGCATGGCAGCCATCGTTACGGCGCTGCTCACGTTCGCCCATCCCGGACAAAGTATCGTCTATACGGTTCCGATCTATGGCGGCACACAGCATCTCATCCAGGATTTTTTGGTGACACTTGGAATCTCCGGCGTTCCCGTTCCAGCCGGTCGCGCGGACGAGCTCGATAGCGCGATCCGATCGGCGAAGAACCTGGCCGTCGTTTTGATTGAGACGCCAGCCAATCCCACCATCATCATGACCGGCATCCGTCAAGCCGTGATGACCGCGGCTGAGCTAAACCCGAGGCCGCTGGTGATGGTGGACAACACGCTTTTGGGCCCGGCTTTCCAGCATCCGCTCGCGCTGGCCGCCGATATTTGCCTCTACTCAGCGACCAAGTATCTTTCGGGCTTCAGCGATATGATCGGTGGCGCAGTCACCGCGTCCGACCCAGAGCTTGTCCGCAAGATGCGCAGTAAGCGCAACCTCTTTGGGAACATTCTTCAGCCCGATGAATGCTGGATGCTGGACGGCCGCTTGCCCACGGTCGCCCTGCGCATGAATCGATCGAGCAAGAACGCCGAGCGCATCGCCATGCGTCTCGCCAAGCATCCGAAGGTCGCGCGCGTTCTCTATCCCACGCTGTTCACCGATCCCGAACAGATCCGCATCACGCGCGAGCAATGCGATTTTCCCGGCGGCATGCTCTCCATCGACCTCCGGGCCGGAAGGCCCGCAGCGTTCGAGTTTCTCCGCAACTTGCGCATCGCCCGCAACGCGGTCTCACTCGGCGGTGTCGAAACGCTGGTCTGCCATCCAAAATCGACCACGCACTCGGGCTTCACCGAGGATGAGTTCGCGCAAGCCGGCGTCACCGATGGCTTGGTGCGTATCTCGGTGGGAATCGAAGACTGGCGCGATCTAGCAGCCGATTTCGAGCAGGCGCTCGAGCTCATTTGACCTGGAACCGAATCACGGCCTTGCCCAGGTGAATCTCGTCGCCCGGCAAGAGCCTGGTGCCGCGCGAGTCGCGATGAACCTCCTGCCCCATGCCGTCGCGAATGATCCACAGTCCGCAATTGCCATCGGACTTGTTGCCGCGCTGATACCAGCGATCGTTGAAGAGCCGATATTCGCCGGTCTTCTTATCGTGCAGGATGTGTGCGTGCTCGCGCGACACGGTGCGGTTGATGGGATTGTCAGCGGCGAAGGCCAGATCGTTGCGACGCGAAAGTCCCTCGGCCTTGTAGACGTCCACTAGCCGGCCGATGTTGACGCGCGCCTTTTGCAGCGGCAGCTCCGTTTTGTTCGCGCTGCCGGCTTCGACCACGAGACGGGCGCCCTTGCGAACTCGCGGCGCTTCTTCGATCAACGGCGGCGGGTCCTCCGCGATGGTCTGGACCTCGAGCCAGTTCCCTTCCCCATCGTCATCAGCCGCCGCACGAACT
>DASQJA010000155.1:0-19678 GCA_035631275.1 Bryobacteraceae bacterium | reverse complement strand
ATAATGTCCGCGGCGTAGTGATACCGGCCGTACACCGTCGCGATCGAAACGCTCACTGCATAGATCAGCATCCCGATCCCGAATCTCTTCTTTTCCGGGAGCACCAGCAACAGCGCCCACGCCGCCGAAAACGCCGACGACACATGCGCGCTCGGGAACACGCTCGAGTGGATCCCGTAATCATTCACCAGCCATAGATTCAACCGCCGCAACACGGTCACGATATTCGGCGCGTCCGCGCCACCGAACACCACCCGCGGCGGATCCGAGGGAAAGAATGGGAACAGCCCGTACGACAACAGAGTCCCAAGCAGATAAATCAACAACAACTGGTTCACCCGCTCCCGCCGATGCACGATGTACAGCACCGCTACTGTGAACGGTCCCACGGCATACACCAGCGCGTAACACAGCTCCATGAACGACGGCCCAAGCGCGCCGAGCGACTCGATCGCCCTCTGCAGCCCGAACCGGTACAGCAGCGCCCGGTCCCACTCGATCCAATGAAACTCGAGATGATGATCGTGGCTCAAGAACGCGAACCAATCCATCTCTTGATACGCCACTAGAATCAACGCGACCGGCAGCCAATCCCGCGCCATCGAAAACACGCGCTGGTACTCATGTTCTTCCCCATAAGCGAGCGCCGCAAATAACAAAGCCACCAGCAGCGTAACCGCAAACGGTCTCCACACCACCTCGGGTGGCAAAGAGAACACGCGCGAAATCATCGCGACGTACGAAAAATAGAAAATGAGCAGCCACTCCGAGGATCGGAGCGGACCGGGAAGCTTCGTGGCGTACGCACTCATGCGTGCCGCGTCGACACTCGTGTCGACGCTAAGCCCCCTCGCTCCCTAGCCTGATCAACTGCTCAGCATGCTTCAGCGCCTCCGCCGTCACCCTCTGCCCCGACAGCATCCGCCCAATCTCCCGCGTCCGTGCCGCGCCGCTTAGCTCCTCCACTTCCGCCACCGTCCGCCCCTTGACCTCGCGCTTCTCGACGAAATAGTGATGATCCGCGAACCCCGCCACTTGCGCCAGATGCGTCACGCACAGCACTTGATTCGCCGCCGACAATTTCTTCAGCCTCCGTCCCACGCTCTCCGCCACTGCGCCCCCGATCCCGGCGTCGATTTCATCGAACACCAGAGCCCTCTGCACCGCCCCAGTGCGCGCCACTCTCCCCACCGACGTCTTCAGCGCCAGCGCCACGCGAGACAACTCCCCGCCCGACGCCACGCGATCCAGCGGACGCAGCTCCTCGCCCACATTCGCCGAGATTAAAAACTCTACCCGATCCGCTCCCGTCTCCGACGCCCCAGCCTCCCGCACTTCGATCCGCAGCACCGCATTCTCCATCGCGAGCGAATCCAACTCCGTCTCCACTTTCTTCGCCAGCTTCTCCGCTGCCAAGCGCCGCGCCTTCGTCAACCCTGCGGCCGACTCGCGAAACTTCTCCGTCCGCTCCGCCGACTCGTGCTCCAGCTTAACCCTCCGCTCGCCGGCCGACTGCACGGCCTCCATCTGCCCCCGCACCCGCTCCAAAAACGCCAGAACCTCATCGAGCGTCGCGCCATACTTCCTCTTCAACCGCTCCATTAGAGCCAGCCGCGACTCCACGTCCTCCAACCGCGCCGGATCCGCCTCCAGCCGATCCAGATAATCCCGAATCCGGTCCGACGCCTCTGCAATCCCGATCGCCGCCGACCGCAGCGTCTCGGCGACATCGCCGAACCCCGCATCGATCGCGCACAATTCGTCCACTCTCCTCAGCGCCGACCGTACCTGCGCCGCGGCGCTCTCCTCCCGATCGTACAGCGCTGCATACGCCGCCCCCGCGCTCTCCTGAAGCTTCGCGACGTTCCTCAAAACCAGCCGCTGTCTCTCCAGTTCCGCATCGTCGCCTGCCTTCAACGCCGCCGCCTCAATCTCCTTGCGCTGAAAACTCCACAAATCCGCCAGCCGCAGCTTTTCCTGCTCTGTTCGGTTCAGCTCCTCGAGCTCGCGCTCGACGCTTTTCCACTCGCGAAATAATGCGCCCGCCTGCTCACGCCTCTCATCCAGCCCCGCAAATTCGTCGAGCAACAACAACTGCGCCTCGCTCGAAAAAAGTTGTTGCTGCTCGTGCTGTCCATGAATATCGCCCAAAAACGGCGCGATCTCCCGCAACAGCGCTGCCGTCACTGGCCGGCTCGCCACAAATGCCCGCGATTTCCCGCCCGCCAACACCTCCCGCTCGATCAGCAGCTCGCCGTCTTCCACTTCCACGCCCGCCGCATCCAGCAACGCCACGCAAGTGCGATCCCGCGGCGCCTCGAAGATCGCCGAAACCCGCGCCCGATCCGACTCCGCGCGCACCATCTCGGCCGACGCCCGCGCCCCCAACACCAGCCCAAGTGCATCCACAACAATGGACTTCCCGCTCCCGGTCTCTCCCGTCAGGAGGTTTAGCCCGGAATGGAAACGCACCCGCGCCCGCTCCACAACTGCATAGTTTTCAACCACTAGCTCGACCAACACTGATTGAAATTATACGCGCCCGGCGTCCGTCTAAATTGGGGATGGGTGCGTCTTTACTACGGGGAGCTCGCCGCGCCTGCGTGGGCGCATCGTTCCGCGCGAGTTGCACCGCAGCGCCCGCGTACTATAAAACAGAATCAGGCCAATCCGTTTTTTCGCCCAAAAGGCCTCACGTTATCATGGTTATATTGGAGCGATGCCGCGCCGCTAGTCAGCCCACCGGCAACCTGCCCGGCGCCGCGCAAACTGGAAAGGAGCTCGGTTGATACCACCCCACCTTGGGTTGATTAAACCCAGTCTCGGGTTTTTAAAACCCCAGCTCGGAGGGATGTTCCTGCAACTGAACCTTTGGGACCTGGTACAAACTTCCGGACCTTTACCCAAAGCCATCATGGTGATCCTGCTCCTTTTCTCGTTGCTCTCTTGGGCAGTCGCCTTTTCGAAATGGGCCGTCTTTTCTAGCGCCCGTTCCGCCAATCGAAGATTTCTGCGCGCGTTCCGTAAAGCCCCGGGACTCGACGCTGTCGCTGTCGTCAGCGAACAGTTCAGCCGCTCGCCCCTGGTCGCCCTCTTCGATTTCGGTTACAACGAAGTCAAGCGCCAGATGAAATCGCGCGGCAGCATCACCAACCCGCTCGCGCTCGAGCGCACGCTCCAACTCGCGATGTCGGAAGAAATCACGCGGCTCGAACGCAACATGGGACTGCTCGCCACTACTGCCACAGTCTCGCCCTTCATCGGCCTGTTCGGAACGGTATGGGGCATCATTGACGCCTTCCAGCAACTCAGCACCGCCGGCGCGGCCAGCCTCCGGGCCGTCGCGCCCGGAATCTCGGAAGCGCTCATCACCACTGCGCTTGGCCTCGCAACCGCCATCCCCGCGGTGATCTTCTACAACTGGTTCGGAAACTCGATCAAGGAATTCGGCGCGCGAATGGAAGACTTCCAGCTCGAGTTCATGAACCTCGCCGAGAAGAGTCTCGAGGGCTGACCCGATGGCATTCTCATTGGGTGGTGCGAATTCGTTCAACGGCGGCCGCCGCAGCCGTTTCCGCGGCACCGGCTCGCTCGCCGAAATCAACATCATCCCGCTGGTCGACGTCGTCCTTGTTCTCCTGATCATCTTCATGCTCACCGCTCACGTCATGGAGTTCGGCCTCGAAGTCGACGTGCCCAAGGTGAAGCAGGTCAAGGAAAGCGTGAAGGATCTGCCCGTCATCTCAATCGCCAAAGACGGCCTCACCAAGCTGAACGACAAGGAGGTCAACATCAACCTGCTCGGCAGCTCCATTCGCGAGCGCTTCCCGGGCGCGACGTCTGTCTACGTTCGCGCCGATGGCCGCGTCCCCTGGGACACCGTCGCTCAGGTCGTTGCCGCGCTCGGTGACGCCAAGCTCGGCGTAAACATGGTGACGCAACCCGAAGACATCGCCGACCGGCGCCGCTAGCATGCCAGCTCGTTACGACATTCTCGAGCAGCGCGACTCCTTCAAGGGTCCGTTCGCTCAATCTGTCCTCGTGCACGCCGCCGTGGCCGGCGCGCTCGTTCTATCCACCATCAGCTTCGAGCACTCGCACGAGAGCTTTGGCTCATCCAGCACGCAGAACGGCAGCGCCGTCCCCGTTACCGCGGTGAAGACGATTCCGCTTCCCTCGCGCCCCGGCCCCGTGAATCCGGTCGCCAACGACACCGATCAGCTCGTTCCACCGAAGCCAGTAGTCCAGCCGAAAAAGCAGGCGAAACCGCAGCCCGAAAAGGCCATCCCGCTGCTTCAAAAAAAGCGCAAAATCGATACCAGCCCGCTCCAGGAGCCCTCCGAACAACGATATCTGGCACAGCCTTTACAGCAGAACCAACTCACCAGCCAGCACGCGCCCGCCGCAGTCTCGCCAATGTTCCAAAAGACCGGTTCCGGCGGGGTGGGGCTAGGGCAGAACAGCGTGCTCGGCAATCAATTCGGAGCCTATGCTGATTTGGTCATCCGCAGAGTAACTGACAAATGGCAAACGAACGGCCTGGCTGGAATGCACACTGCGCCGTTGGTCGTAGTCACTTTCGACATCCTGCGCGACGGCTCTGTCCGCAACGTCAAGATCGCGCAAACCAGCGGCGTCGATCTGCTCGATATCTCAACCGTGCGCGCCGTCAATGACGCCGCGCCTTTCCCCCCGCTTCCACCTCAATACAACCGGAGCGAGGCTGGTGTCGAACTGAGGTTCCAACTACAGCGATGAAACGAATTTTTCTTGTTTCTGTATCCTTGGCGGCCTTTATGGCGGCCCTCCACTCGCAAAACATTACTGGGGTCGTTCAGGGGCGCGGGCAGAAAGCGGTCATCGCCGCCCCCGACCTCCGCGGCTCCGGCGACGCTCAAAAATTCATGGGCGCATTCAACCCCACCCTCTTCAGCGATCTTCAAAATTCCGGCCAGTTCAAAATGGCCCCCAAAACTTTCTACCCCCTGCAAGTCCCCCAGCAGCCCTCCGATTTCAAACAGCCCGCCAACGGCTCCGGCCTCTGGTTTACCGACTGGTCCAGCCCGCCCACGAGCGCCAACTATCTGGCCGCTGGCTACACCGCTGCATCCAACAACCAGATCCTGCTGTACGGCTGGCTCTACGACGTCAATCAAGCCAACCCAACCTCTGCGCAAGTGTTCGGAAAAGTCTACGTCGGCTCGCTCGATGAAGCCGGCGCTCGCAAGGTCGCCCAGGAATTTGCCGCCGACATCCTGAAACAATTCGGCGCCGCCAGCCTCATCGGCACGCGCATCTACTTCGTCTCCGACCGTACCGGCCACAAAGAGGTCTGGTCGATGAGCTACGACGGCTCCGATCAAAAGCAGTTCACCAACTACCGCACCATCACGACTTTCCCCGTCTGCTCGCCCGACGGCGCCAAGATAGCCTTCACCACGTATCCTTTGCTCGCCTCATCGCGCAACACTGCCGCGAGTTCCGCGCTCCCGACGCAAAAAGAAAACCTTGGCCAGCCGCAGATCTTCGTCCACTCGCTCGAGACCGGACGCAAGCTCGTCTACTACAACCAGCAGGCCTCCTTCAACGCGCCGTCCGATTTCACCCTTGACAGCCAGCACTTGCTCACTTACTCCTCGGCCGGCGGTTACTCCGTCTTTGAAACCGACATCAACGGTGGTAACATCCGTCGAATTACTCACAGCGGCGCCATCGATCTCGAAGCCAAAGTAAATCCAAAAACCGGGACCGAAATCGCCTTCGTTTCCACGCGCGGCGGCCAGCCCCAGCTTTATAGAATGAATATTGACGGTACCGACGTGTCGCGCTTGACAACCGGCGAGGGCGAAGCCCACAATCCATCCTGGAATCCGGATGGCCAGCATCTGCTCTTCAAGTGGTCGCGAGGCTTCGAGCCGGGCAATTTCAACATCTTCGTTATGGAGGTCGCCAGCCGCGACCTCGTACAATTGACTCATGGTGCGGGGAAAAACGAAAACCCCGTCTGGGCGCCCGATGGAGTCCACCTGACATTCTCGTCCACGCGCAGCGGCAAGAATCAGATCTACACTATGCTCGCCGACGGCACCGGACTTCAGCAACTAACAACTCAGGGCAACAACGAAACTCCCATGTGGTGCAAGGGGGCACAGTAGGTTGTCGACAAAATCACCGTACTTGGCGCAAAGGGCGCACGGGCACCCGCATTTGAGTCATAGTAATCCGCCTGTACGCTCCGTTTTGCGCGCTAATACTTGCGAGACAATAGGAATAGATACCAAAGGGCATTGCTACGGTGCCCGAGCGAGCGTGGTTCAACAGAGGAGAGACGCTTCGTGACAATCAGGAGTGAAGGGCGACACAATATAAAGATCGGCGCGGGAGCTCTAGCACTGACGTTGGCAGTTTTAGTCGTAGATTGCGGCGGGAAAAAGCCGCCTCCTCCCCCGCCACCGCCGCCAGTGACCACAGCGACGCCAACCACAACGCCCACGGCCCGGCCCGTCATCAATAGCTTCACTGCCGAGCCGTCCGCCATCAACCGCGGGGAGTCGTCCACACTGCGCTGGTCCACCACTGGTGCGACCGACATGAACATCGATCAGGGCATCGGCCCCGTACAAGGCCAGGGCACGCGCCAGGTCTATCCGAACAACAGCACCACTTACACGCTCACCGTGCGCGGCCCCGGAGGCAGCGACTCGCGGTCTGTCACCGTTACCGTCACGACGCCCGAACCGCCACCGCCGCCAGCCAGGACGGGCGGACCTATTGATGGCCCCGGAATGTTGGCATCGCAATCCCAGGACGCCTTCTTCGACTATGACAAGAGCGACATCCGAGGAGACGCCCGCGACGCCCTCACTCATAACGCCGCTCTGCTCAAGCAAATCTTCAGCAGCGATCCGCAATTCACCGTCGTCATCGAAGGCCATTGCGACGAGCGCGGATCCGCCGAATACAACCTCGCCCTGGGCGATCGCCGAGCCAGCGCCGCCCGCGACTTCCTGGTCCAACTCGGTGTTCCAGCCGATAGATTGAAGACCATCAGTTACGGAAAAGAGAGACCGCAGTGTACCGAGGAGAACGAAGCGTGCTGGCAGCGCAACCGCCGCGCGCATTTGTCGCCCGGTCAGTGAGAGTTAGTAAGTCACGAGCGCACAGCGCGGGTTGCGCTCGGCAAGAAGTGAAAAACAGTCGCGACCCGCTTCGTTGTGCGCGATGTTCGTTAAGGAGTTAGCTACTATGACCTTGCCCCGCATTGTGCTGGTTTTCTTAGCTGCTGCACCCTTGAGCTTCGGCGCAAGCAAGGAGATTCAGGAGCTGCAGCGCGACGTCTCCATCCTTCAGGATCAGGTTCGCACCATGCAGAAGGACTTCGGCGAAAAGCTCGTCACCATGCAGACACTGGTCCAAACGACGCTTGATGGCGTGAATCGGACCAACAATCTAGTCAACGTGATGGAGAACCGCTTCAACGACGCGATGCGTCAGCAACAGCAGGCCGTCGGCGCACCCGTCCAAGCCGTCGGCCAGAAGCTCGATCAGATGTCGGAAGATTTCCGCGCCGTTCGTGAATCCGTTCTCGACATGAATACGCGCATGGCCAAGCTCGATGCCAAACTCGCGGATCTCCAGAACGTCGTCAATGCCATCCGCATGCCTCCTCCGCCTCCGCCGGGTTCCACCGATACCACTGGAGCAACCCAAACCACGCCGGTGCAGGCAGGACCACCAGCGGGCCTGTCCGCCGACACGCTCTACTCAAACGGCTATCGCGATTACTCCACTGGCAAAACCGATCTCGCGCTTCAGGAATTCAACGACTATCTAAAGTATTTCCCCGCCACGCTCTTCGCCGGCAACGCGCAATACTACATCGGCGACATCAAATACAAAGCGGCCGATTACCCCGGCGCTCTGCAGGCCTTCGATGCCGTTCTTGAACGGTATCCCGACGGTACAAAGACTCCCGACTCGCACTACATGAAAGCGCTCTGCTACCTGAAGCTCAACAAGAACGATGCCGCCGCCACCGAGTTTCGCGACATCATCAAACACTATCCCGACACCGACCTGGCACAGAAAGCCCGCGCCCGCCTCCGAGAAATGGGACTGAGCGCGGGCCCCACCTCCGCTAACCGCCGCAAACGCTAATCCTGGGCAGTTTGTCTGTACCCTTGGCGCATCGCACTCGTGCGTGCCGCGTTCACACGCGTGTAAACGCCGTGAAGAAGCCAGCTTCCTCTTCCTGGTCCGTCAATGAAACTCTCCACTGTGCTATCCTTCCACTCCAGACAGTCATGGGGAAGCCAACTACTCTCCCTCGCATCTGCATCGCGATGGGATTCTCCGACCCGCAAAAGCTTCTGGAGTCCGCGCGGCGCGAAGCCAACGGCGGTGAATCGCTCCTCGAATTCCGCCTCGACTATCTCCCCGCGCCCGAACAAGGCCTTGCAGTAATCAAAAAATTCCTGGCTTCCCGCCCCGACTGCGCGATCCTCGCCACTTGCCGCCGCCATCAAAACCACGGAAAATTCAACGGCAGCATTGAAGACCAGCTCCGCATCCTGCATTCGGCCGTGGACGCCGGTGCGCGCGCCGTGGACGTCGAAATCGAGAGCGCCGAAAACGCGGCCGACCGTCTGGATTCCCTGCGCAACAACGCACGCCTGATTCTCTCCTACCACAATTACGAAGGCACCCCCTCCCCCGACGCCGTCCTGCGCCGGATGCTGCGTGTCCCGGCCGACGCCTACAAGATCGTCACTACCGCGCGCAAACCTTCCGATAACTGTCGCGTTCTCGGGCTCGCCAAGTCGAACCCGCGCGTTCCCCTGATCGTGCTTGCGATGGGCGAAACAGGATTTCCCACGCGCGTTTTATCTCCTGCCTGGGGCGCTCTGTTTACCTACGCCGCGCCCAACGCCAGCGAGGGCACCGCTGTCGGCCAGGTCTGCGCGCGACTGATGCGACATCTCTACCGTGTCGAGAAATTCTCGCGCGCCGCCAAAGTTTATGGCGTCATCGCCGATCCGGTCCGCCAGTCCATCTCGCCCGCGGTCCACAACCGCGCCTTCCAATCCATGCGCATGGACGCGGTCTACGTCCCCTTCCTCGTTCAGCCCTCGCAATTGAAGGATTTCTTCGCCCTAGCCGAAGGGCTGCCACTCGCCGGTTTCAGTGTCACCATTCCACACAAGCAAAAAATCCTGCGATACCTCGATATTGTCGATCCCATCGCCCGTCGCATTGGCGCGGTCAACACGGTTTGGAAAAAAGCCGGCAAATGGCGCGGAGCCAATACCGACGCCCCCGCCGTTACCGCTCCACTCGCTCGACACCTGCGCTTGGCGAAATCGTCAATCCTTCTGATCGGAAACGGTGGCGCGGCCCGCGGCGCGGCCTATGTGCTCGCCGACTGTGGCGCCAAGCTCTCCATCGTCGGCCGCAATCCCGATCGCGTCCGTGCCCTCGCCAAGAACTGCGGCGCTGAGCCGCTGCTCAAGGAACAACTCGACAAGCGCAAGTTCGACGCTATCGTTCACGCCACTCCGCTTGGAATGTCCCCACGCCCCGAAGGCTGTTTCTTCTCGGGCAAAATCCCCGCCGACCTGGTCTTTGAAATGGTCTACAACCCGGTCGAGACCACGCTGGTAAAACGCGCTACCGATCAAGGCTTGACCGTAATCCAAGGCCTCGAAATGTTCATCGAGCAGGCTGTCCGCCAGTTCGAAATCTGGACCGGCGCAACTGCTCCGCGCGCTGTCATGGAAAAGGCCGCGAAGGAAGTCCTGGCCTGCGATTGATCGCTGGATGCCGGTCCGGATCTTGACGCCCCGCCTATAATAGTTCGAGTGGCAACCAAGCTAACGCGCCGTCAGCTCGCCGCCGCGGTATCAGCGCCTGTTCTCTTGGCACAAACTCCCCCACCGCCGATTCCGCAGAATTCGGACGAGGAACTCAAGGCAGCGCGAGACCAAAACCATCAGATCTCCGGCGACCTCGCGAAATTTCCACTTCCCATAACGACGGAGCCCGCAACTCACTTCAAGGCATAACTGCGGATGGCCTCGATCCCGGTAGAGATTTTCTTCGCCAGCATCTCCGAGATCAACCAAAAACTAAAAGCACGCCAAGTCTCGGCCGTCGAGCTTACGCGGGCCTTCATGGATCGCCTGGAGACCATCGGCCCGCGCTACAATGCGCTCACCCTCCCGCTCCGCGATTACGCCATTCGCGAAGCCAAGAATGTGGACGACGATCTCAAGCGCCAGCGCTTCCGCGGTCCTCTGCAAGGCATCCCATTCGGTGCCAAAGATCTGCTCGCGCTCGCCAAACAACCGACCACCTGGGGAGCGAAGCCGTACGCCGGCCAGGTCTTCGACTATACGGCCACCGTTCTCAAAAAACTTTCCAAACCCGGGGCGATTCTACTCGGCAAACTCGCCATGGTGGAACTCGCCGGCGGCCCCAGCTATCGATACGCCAGCGCATCGCTCACCGGCCCCGGCCTGAACCCGTGGGACCGCAGCTGCTGGTCCGGCGGATCGTCGAGCGGCTCGGCCATCGCGGTCGCCGCCGGGCTCGTCACCTTCGCGTTAGGATCGGAAACCTCAGGGTCCATCGTTACTCCCAGCGCCTTCTGCGGCATCACCGGACTTCGCCCCACCTACGGACTCGTTAGCCGTCATGGCGCTATGCCGCTCTCCTGGACGCTTGATAAAATCGGCCCCATGTGCCGCTCTGCCCAAGACTGCGGCCTGGTCCTCGAAAGCATTGCTGGCGGCGATAACGACGATCCTGGCTCGGCTGGCAAAGGCTTTCACTATACTCCGCAGTACGCGCCCGATCTCAAAAACATTCGCGTGGGCTTCGGGCAGGCTGACTTCGATGAACGGGCGGACCCCGCCGCCCGCGCGGATTTCGCCAAGGCTCTCGAAGCGATCCGCTCGCTCGGCGTCCAACTCGTCGAAACGAAACTCCCAGAATTTCCCTATGGCCCCGTGATCAACACCGTCGTTTCTTCCGAGGCCTCATCCGTATTCGAACGTTTCATCCAAAGCGGCCAAGTGGACCAACTCGCCGACCAAAAACAAATCGCCGGTCTCAGAGCTGGCTTGGAAATCCCTGCCAAGGATTACTTGCGAGCCATGCGCATCCGCAGCCTGATCCAGGCCGCACTGCGCGAACAGTTCGAATTGATCGACGTTCTGCTCGCGCCGTCGCGCTTCGGCCCAGCGAACAAAATCGATCAGCCGCTCGATCGGCCCTCCAACGACTTGCCAGCACCCATGATCGCCGGTCTCGGCGCTCTCATCCCGGCCGGAAATCTCGCCGGCCTACCCGCTCTCTCGCTACCATGTGGATTCGCGAATCGAATGCCGATCGCTATCCAACTTGTCGGCCGGCCATTTTCAGAAAACACTCTACTCATGCTCGGTACGAAATTTCAGGAGCGTACCGACTGGCACAAGCGCCGTCCGCCGCTTGGTGAATCTTAACCGTGAAACTTTAATCCCGTTCTCGTTTTGCAGTTCCCTTGCTCGCACAGAATAACTACGAGATCCAGGTCTATCCATACGAGCTCGTCGCGCCTGGACACACCATGATCGAGCTTCACAGCAATTTCACCATCCAGGGAACCAAGCAAATCATCGACGGACAGTATCCAACTGAGCACCAGTTGCACGAGACCATCGAGATCACCCACGGCTTCAACGATTGGTTCGAGTGCGGCTTCTACATCTTCACCAGCGCGCAAAGCCAGACCCGATGGCAATGGGTCGGCGATCACATCCGCCCTCGATTCCACATGCCGGACTCGTGGAAATGGCCGGTTGGCGTGAGTATCTTGAGCGAAATCGGCTACGAGCGGCGGCAATATTCCACAGCGCTCTGGAATTGGGAGATCAGGCCAATAGTCGATAAACAACTCGGTCATTGGCACCTCTCGTTTAATCCCGCCGTCGATCGCGCGCTCCAAGGCCCGGATACCAAGCGCGGCTTCGAGTTTTCTGCCGACTTCAAGATCGGCTACGACATCACCAAAGTCGTCAATGCCGGCTTTGAATACCACGGTTCGCTCGGGCCCTTCAACCAGTTCGATCCGCTCCACGACGAGCAGCACCAGTTAATTCCCTGCGTCGATCTCAACGTCTCGCCGCGCTGGGAGATCAACTTCGGCGTCGGAGTCGGCATGACCGCCGGAACCGACCATCTGCTCGTAAAGATGATTCTCGGCTATCGTTTCGATTTCTAACTAATCGCGCGCAGCGCCTTTTGCGCTGCTGTCACGCCGCGATATTGAGCCTCTTCGAAAATGGAGAAACCGCTCAGATCGGAGTTTGCGAAAAAAACATTTCCATACGCTCTTGTCCAGCGGCTTCGCTGCTCGGAAAATATGAACCCCGGCGCCGGCCGGATCATGGCGTGCCCGATCCGCATGATGTCAATATGCGGAACGCACTGCCGGATATCCGGATGCGCTTTTTCAAGATCGTTGAGAATGGCTTCCTTCCAATAGCCCCAGTCTTTGGCGAGCAGCAGCCGCCGCGCCTCGGCAGGCGCGTACTCGGCCAGCGACCAGTAAAACGTCCAGACGGTTTTCTCGGCGTGGGTCGCGAGATTCATGTGCGTCGCGTTAACGTAACCGAGCGCCGGTGAATCGTAGATCACGTTGTCCCAAGCCGGATCGAAACCGGACTCGCGCGGAATTCGGTCCAGCGTCAGGTTGGCTGTAAGCCAGGGCGAGTATTGGAAGCCTTCGGCGCGCGGCGCGCCTTCAATCAAGTATTCGGCGAGGAAAGTTGGCGCGGCGAAGATGGCCGTATCCGCGATGTATTCGGCCCGTTCCGTGAGCACCCGAAGATGCGAGCCGTCGCGCGCGATATGGTACACGGCCGAGTTTGTGCTAACGTAGCGGCGGACCCTTTCGAACAACCGCTGCGCGATCCACCCGTTGCCTTCCGGCCACGTGAGCGGGCCTTTCTCTTCCGGTTCGCGAGAGGCGAAGTAGTGGATTCCGGCCCATGCGGAGGTGTCGCGGGCAAGTGCGCCGTAATCGTCGCGGCACGCGTAGTTGAGATACCAGCGCAACGTCGGCGAATCGAACTTCTCGTGCGCGAGCCAATCGGCCATCGAGAGTTTGTCGAGCGGCGTAGTCTTCGCGCCGCGGTCCATCGGAATGGTGAACTCACCGCTCGCGCGGAATTCGTTCATGCGATCGCTGAAACGGCGATATTGTTCGGTGTCGCGCTGGGTGGCGTTCTCGGGTTCGATGCCTTCCTGCCAGCGGCCAAAGATGAACAGCCGCTCCTGCGGGGCGAAGCAGAGCACGCGCTCGTCCCACTTGCCGTCGCGCAGGACGCCGAGTTCTTCGAACAACTCGCGCGCCAGCGATTCGCCTTTGGCGGGAACGGGGACATAGTGCGCGGCCCAGGGAAAGCGGCTGATCTCGTTCTCGCCCCACCGCGAGTTGCCGCCGGTGCGCGATTCCATTTCGAGCAGGACGAAATCGTGAAAGCCGCGCTTGTCGAGGTACCAAGCCGCGCCGAGTCCAGCCATGCCGCCGCCGACGATGACGATCGGGATTTTGACTTGGCGTTTGGGAGCGGTGAAGGGAGTGCGATCGCGAAGACGGTGGCCGAGAGGAGAGGAGTCGTTGACGAAGCCGCCGGTGATGGCCCGGTCAGTCTTGCGCGATAGGCCGAGCAGCGCCGGCGCTCCGGCCAAAATCGCGCGTCGCGTTACCGGGCGATCTCTTTCCATTCGCGATCGTAGTATCGGACCAGGATCTGATCGTTCAGCCGGTTTGGTTCGGCCGGGATCGGCGTCATGTCGTTAGGAAATACAAACATTTCCGCTACGTTGCGTGCGGAGAGGAATCGGAGGTTGGATGGCAACTGCTGCGGGGTTTGGAAAGGGGTCTGGCTTGCGATGACGTAGCCCCACTCACCGAAGGATGGGACGTAGACGTGATACGCATATGCGCGGAGGCCAGCCTGCCTCACCGTCTCCACGATGCACCAGTAAGACTGGCGCGCGAACAGCGGCGACGTGCTTTGGATCACCATGAGCCCGCCAGCCGAAAGGTGTTTGGCCGCGAGTCGATAGAACGTTGTCGTAAAAAGTTTGCCGATCGAGTAGTTCGTCGGGTCGGGAAAATCGGCGACGATGAAGTCGAAGAAGTCGGAGTTCTTATCGAGCCACTGGAAAGCGTCGTCGTTGATGACGTGTACGCGCGGCTGCGTGAGCGCGTGCTGGTTGAGCTGCGAGAGCACCGGGTGGGTCGAGAAAAGCCTGGTCATTTCCGGATCAAGCTCGACCTGCGTGATGCTTTCGACGCTCGGGTATTTCAAAATCTCGCGAATCGCGAGGCCGTCGCCGCCGCCCATCACCAGCACTCTGCGAGCGCCTGGCAGAGCGGCGAGGCCGGGATGCACGAGTGCCTCGTGATAGCGGTACTCATCGCGCGAGCTGAATTGAAGATGCGTGTTCAGAAAGAGGCGTAAGTCGTCTTTCCACTTCGTAAGGACAATGTGCTGGTAGTGAGTGTTGCGGCTGAAGATGACTTCGTCGGCGTACAGCGCGTTGTCGGCTGTGCTGGAGATGCGGTTGGCGAAAACGGTGCCGGCGCCGAGCAGACCGAGTGTCACGAAGCAGGCCGCACGCAACGTATGACTGCGGGCGAGCTGCTCGCGGAACAGGAATGTCGACCAGAACGCGACCGCCGCGTTCAGAATGCCAAAGACCAGAGCCGAACGAACCAGGCCGAGCTTAGGAACCAGAAGAATCGGGAAGAGCAGCGAAGCGCCCAAGGCGCCGAGATAGTCGAAGGTGAGGACCTGCGAGATCAGCTCGCTGAACTTGAAGCGCTCTTTGAGAATCCGCATCAGCAGCGGTATTTCCAGGCCGACCAGTGTGCCGACGAGAATCACGATGGCGTAGAGAATCAGGCGAAAGGCTTCGGTGTAGGCGAAGGCGACGAACAGCAGCGACGATGAGAAGCCGCCGATCAAGCCGACCATCAGCTCGATGGAAATGAACTGGGCGACCAAACCGCGGCGGAGGAATCGCGATAAATAGCTGCCGATGCCCATCGCGAACAGATAGCAGCCGATGATCGTGGAGAATTGGAAGACGTCGTCGCCGAGCAGGTAACTGGCGAGAGTCCCAGCGATCAGCTCATAGATTAGACCGCAGGCGGCGATCAGAAAAACCGAGACGAAGAGCGCGACGGGCACGTTAGTGGACGGCGGCGGCGATGATGATGCACATGCCGATGGACATCGCGCCGATCAGCACGGCCAGAGCGATGTTCTTTTCCCGCACGATCTCGTTCCAGAGATGGTACGGCGTGGCTCTGTCGATGATCACGAATGCCAGCACGAAGATCGCGATTCCAAGCAGCGCGAAGACAACCGCGTTGATCACGTTTTGCATGGTTACTTGCCTCCGATGTATCTTGAGTAGCCGCCGTAGGTGGAGCGGTAGGCGCCCGGGTTATCGCGGATCGATTTGGGGAGAACCCGCTGTTGATTGATCCGGTCGAAACTCTTGCCGGTATACTCCAGGTATCCGGTGGCGCCGAGCAGCAGCACGCCGTAGAGAAGAAACAGGGGATTGTTCATTAGTCGTCTCCCAAGGATTCGATAATGCCGCCGGCGATTTTCATAACGGGCGAGTCGACGGGTCTATAGTCGCTCTCGCGCCAGCGCCGCGCTTCGAACTGATTCGAGCGAAACCAGGTAACGATGGGCGGGATCAGCAGCAGCGCGGCCGCGATCCAAAAATAACTGTAAATCGGCACGTCGCGACGCACGGAGATCTCGTATCGCGTGCTGAGCGCGCCAGTAACCATTTCGGGTTCGATTCTCAGATAGTATCGCCCGGCCGGGACGGATGGAATTACGACTCTGTTATCGCGGCTGCCTTCGGAGCCATCGGAATCGACGTAATAGCTGACCTCGCGCGCGAAATCGAAAGTCTGTCCGGTCTCGTCATTGATGAGCGCCATGCTCAGATAGATCCAGTCATTCCGGATATCGGCGTGGAAGCGAACCTCTACGTTTTTGTTCACACCGTCGAGTTGAAAAGCGGGTGTGACGAATGACGTGTCGTGGTTCTTGAAGTAGGCGTAAGAGTATTCGTCGTGAAAGACTTCCTTGTTCGCCTTGGTCAAGTTGAAAATGGTCATCAACGTAAAGAGCGCGACGTTGAACCAGAGCCACATGCGCCAGGCGGCGCCGGTTTTGCCGGCATATGGAGAGACCTGATTGGCAAAGATGCCTTGCGGCGAGGGCGGCTTGCCCGGCAGGCGAAAGGCTTGCCAGATTTTCGAACCTTCCCAATACTCGCCGAGCGACCAGGTCGTTTCGCCCGCTGTGGTTTCGGACGACAGCATGTAGGGCGGAGCGATGAAGTCTTCGCAAGCCGCGGTTTCGCCGAGGCGAACCTGCCAGGGAAACTCGCCAATCACGTAAGACGTGGCGGCCTGCATAGCATCGAACGCGGCGAACTTGCGCGCGTCGAGTACCCAGCCTCGGCGGCCGCGCGCGGTGGTTGGGTAAGGGACCCGGCTCTGAACGCGGATGACGTTCCAGTGGCCGCAGTATTCGCTGATGTAGCGGAATCCCTTGTACGGGTTGAAGAGCAGATATTCATCCCACGAGAAGTAGTCGTCTGGTGTTTGCACCGAGCGCTGCTCAAATCCGATCAATTCGTAGACGGTGCCGTTGAACGTTCCGCGCGAGCCGAGGGGGATCTTTGGCTCGATGCGTTCTTTACCTTGATAGGTCTGGAGAATCTGAAGCTCCGGGTTGGAGGCATCGAGGATGCTGAGGCAACTCGGGCAGACGGCGCTGAGCGTGTGGGCGAAGCCGCGAAGTTCGATGGGCGTGCCGCAGTTGGGGCAGGAGAGCGATTTGGCTTTAACCAGCGACTGGCTGACCAGCGTGGTGCTCATGAGGTCCAGCCTTCAAAGCGGCGCAGGTTCTTGAAGTGCAGGTCGTCGAACTCGACGGAACGGCCGAGGAAGAGGAGCGGCGTTTTTTCGCTGTAGTCGATGGTGGCGAATTCGCCGGTGGGAGTGCGGAGGTCGGCGAAGGCGACATCGGACTTGTCCCAATACTCGAAAGGCAGCTCGCCTTGGACGCCTTTATAGTGGGCTTTGGTGATTGACGTCACAGTGTAGGCGCGGTTCGCAAGTATGCATTCGGACCCGCGCCCGATGACGGGGATTTGATGCTGCGGCGCAAGCCAAGAGACGTCGTATTCGAGCTCGGCGTCAGAGAGCCAGGCGTTGGAGTTGTCATTGAAGACGATGTGCCATTCGTTCCAACCGCCTTGCTCGTACTCGTAGATGATGCGGCCGATGACGACGAAGCCTTTGTTATCGAGGACGCCTTCGGTCCCGATTTGGATGGGTGAGGCATCGGCAGGGAGATCGGCTACTTCGCCGACTTTTTTCAAGTCGAGGTCGGTGCGGATGAGAATCGAATGGCAGAATTCACAGGTGGTTTGAATGGCGCTCGACCAGCGGAACGTGACCGGCGCGCCGCAGTTGGGGCAGTTCGATGTAGGGGCGCTCATGGTTGATAGGGGCGGTCGACTTGGCGGACGGTCACCCGAGTGGCGTGAAGGTCGTTCTTGAGAAGCGATTCGAAGTCGGTGTTGGTGGCGGCACGCGGGCGGCAGCAGAAGAGGTTCAGGCAGAGCGAGCCGTACTCGGGGAAGGTGTGGCAGGCAAGATGGGACTCCGAGAGCAGCGTGACGCCGGTGATGCCGCCGGTATTGGGGAATTGGTGCCAGTTGGATTTGCCGAGCGGGTGCAGGTCGAGGGCGGAGATGAGGCGGTCGAATAGGTTTTGCAGACTGGGAAGGTCCGCCAACGCGGACCTGTCGCACCCGTGGGCTTCGATGATCCATTCTACGCCGGTCATGTTTTGTGGTGTTGACACCAAATTGTGTTCACATGAGTGTGAACACGGCACGCACGAGTGCGTGCGCTACGACTGAGATCCGCCGCATTCGGGGCAAAATTTTGCGCTCTTCGGGATCGGCTTGCCGCAGTTGATGCAGAATTTCGTCTCAGTTGCTGGAGCTGCTGGCGTCGCCGGTGCCGCGGCTTCACCGGGCTTGATGGCGTTCATCATCGTTTGCGCCATGGTGAGACCTGCGCCTAGGCCGACGCCGAGTCCCGTTACTCCACCTTGGCCTTCGTTGCCGGCCGCGATCGGGATGGACTGCGCGACCTCGTATTGGGTGAACTTGCCCATGTCGCCGATCATGTTCATGCTGATGCGCTGATCGAGAACTTTTTGCAGCTCATCGGGCAGCGAGATGTTTTCGACCACGAAGTTCTCTAGAGACAGGCCGAAGTCGGTGAAGGCGGGCTTCATGACGTCGGCGATTTTCTGGCCGAGCGCCTGCTGGTTGGCGGCCATGTCGAGGAATGGGACGGAGCTTTGCGCGAAGGCGTCGGTCATGCGGGCGACGATGGTGTTGCGGAGCTGGCCTTCGAGGTCGCCGACATAATATATGTCGCGCGTGCCGCTGACTTTCTGGTGAAAGATTTTGGGGTCGGCGATTTTGTAGGCGTAGATTCCGTAGCCGCGCATGCGGATGGCGCCGAATTCCTTATCGCGAATCGTGATGGGAGTCGCGGTGCCCCAGCGCTGATTGGTTTGCAGGCGCGAGGAGAAGTAATAAACGTCGGACTTGAATGGCGATTTGAACGCTTTGTCCCAGTTCATCAGGTAGGTGAGGATGGGCAGCGTCTGGGTGGTGAGCGTGTAGAGGCCGGGGCCGAAGACGTCGGCGATGCGGCCCTCATTGACGAACAGGGCCATTTGGGAGTCGCGCACGGTGAGCTTGCCGCCGTTCTGAATTTCCATGTCTTCCATGGGGTAGCGGTAGGCGAGGATCCCGTCCTGCGGTTCGGTCCACTGGATAACGTCGATGAACTGCTTGGATAAGAAACTCATATGCTTGTATCAAAGTATACGATGGGACGGGGTTGGTTGTTCCCGGAAGCGGGCGGGATGACAAGGTGGGGTGGCGGTCGATTGATGGGCTAAGTTGTTGTTTTTGGTGGGTCCGGCGCGAGGACGACGGAGACGGTGTTTCTGCGGGTAGCGTTAAACTTTTAATGAAGTAGGATCGGTGGGTGGTGCGATCGGTGGGCATGTTCGTCTTTGAAGTTATATGAGGGTAAGGGAGGGTAAGGGGGAACGGCGCATGGTGTGCGTGCGCAACGGCTTGGCAATGCAGCGCCAAGAAAGCGTTGGAATCTGTGAACTCGCCAGTGCGATGCTGCTATTCGTCTGCGGTGCATTCGTGCAGAGGTCGGCGGCTCCCGCTTTCGAGGTCGCCACTCTCAAACCGAGCGATAACGCCACGACGGCTCACCCTTAGCTGGTTCGGCGAGCCTTGGTTTAACTCGAGTAGAGTGGAGAGCTGTGCCGCTTCCCTGATCAATCGAACTTGTGTCGACACAGCACGCACGAGTACGAGTGAGTGGGCCACAGGCTACTAGTTCGCGGCGACGGAGACCGAGTAAACCGACGGCAGGTTATCGGCGAGTATCTGCCAGTTGTCGCCTCCGTCGCGGGTGTAGAAGACTTGGCCGGATGTGGTGCCGACGTAGACGCCGGCGGGATCGAGTGCGTCGGAGGTC
>DASQJA010000154.1:0-3807 GCA_035631275.1 Bryobacteraceae bacterium | reverse complement strand
CTTATGTCCGCGTTTTTGGCGGCAAGGCGCAGACGGATAAGAATCCGGTTCCTGACGACGCGACCAAGGCGCGGGTCGCAAGCGGCCTTGGCGAGCTTGGCAAGTATTCTGGGCCGCGCGGGGTTACGGTCATCATCGAGTCGCATGATCACTTCACGTCATCGGAGACGCTGAAGGATGTGCTGCATGCCGCCGATTCCGAGCATGTCGGGCTCCTGTGGGATGCACATCATACATTTGCGACGTCCAACGAAGAGCCGGAGTTTACCGTCAAACAACTCGGTCGGTGGATTCGGCACACGCACTTGAAGGATTCGACCGGCAGCGGGGAAGATCGCAAGTATGTGCTCACCGGACGCGGGAATGTCCCGATCCAGCGCCAGATTGAGGCGCTGCGGAAGATTAGATATAAAGGCTTCTACTGTTTCGAATGGGAAAAAGTCTGGCACCCCGATCTGTTAGATCCAGAGATCGCCATAGCGGATTATGCGCACGTGGTTGGACAGTGTTTAGGAAACACCCACGCCTGCGGCAACTAACTCGGCTTGTTGTCGGAGAACGTTTCTGTCTTCGCGTCCCAGAAGATCTTCTTGCCGCTGAAGTACGATTCGGCGGCCATCATGCATGCGACCGAGTGCGCGAAACCGGCGTGCACTGAGGCGTTCGGCTCCTGGCGCGAGCGCATGCAATCGAACCAGTTGCCCATGTGTTCGAGCGTTAGATCGTCGATGCCCATCGGCGGGATGCCTTTTTCTCCGGGCAGTGAGATGTACTTCGACTCCCGCTTTTGGTCGATGTTGGCGTCGTCTTCGTGTGTTCCCTTTTCCTGGACGACTTGATAGCGGGGAGCGCCCTCTCCGCCGACGTTGATCAGCGTGGCCTTCTTTCCCATGTAGCGCGTGAAACTGGGCGCGTCGTTGCCGAAGCTGGTGGAGTAGCTGACTAAAAATCCCTTGGGATATTCGAGGAGCGTCTGGAAGGTATCGGCGGTCTCACGGCCATCGTGCCATGCGAAGACTCCACCATGCGAAACGACAGACACGGGATAGTGATCGTCCATGAACCAGTGAACCAGATCGATTGCATGGCTCATCCACTGGTCAGGAATGCCGCTGGAGAATTCCTTGTAGAGGCGGAATTCAAAATAAAGCTGCGGATCGAAGGCACGAACGGGCTTGGTCAACAGCCACTTGCTCCAATCGGTGTCTGGCTCGCGAATCTGTTTTACTTCCGGGCGTCCGCGCCAGCGGGGGCCGTGATAATTCCACACGATTTCGACTTTGCTGACGTCGCCGAGGGCGCCACTCCGCGCGACCTCGTGAGCCGCGACCTGGTAGGGCTCGCTGCGATGCTGCGTACCAACCTGCACGACGGTTTTCGCTTGCAGCACCGCTTCGCGCGCAGCTTTCGCCTCATCAAGAACATTTCCCATCGGCTTCTCGACGTACGCGTCTTTGCCCGCCTCCGCCACCATTTTGAGAATCGGCGAGTGAGAGTGCTCCGGTGTCGAGATCATCACGCCGTCGATATCTTTCATCGCGAGGAGTTCTTCCACGTGCTGAACGGCGCGCGGCGATCTGCCGTAATAGCCGGTGTTCGTCGATACCGCTTTCGCGCGGTTCACGGTCCACAAATCGCAGACGGCGGTCATTTCCACGTTGTGACTAGACTTCAGCTTGGAGGCAATCTGGTCGAGATCGCGGCCGCGATTGCCGATGCCGACGTGTCCGAGTGATATGCGATCATTCGCGCCGAGGATACGGCCGTAGGAGACAGCCGTGTGAGGAAGCACGACGGTGCCGGCGAAGGCTACGGCCGATTTGCCGAGAAAATCGCGGCGGTTGATCGAGGATGGATCAGTCATGATTTTGCTCCCATTGTCGAGTCTGTACAGCTACAGATGGGACTGCACACCGCGGACGCACGCATCGGGCTGCCACTCGAGGCGCTGCGCTCGACAAAATTATGAAGAGCCGCCCGAGGTTAACTTGCTTTCAATCCATTCGGAACCAGCGGCAGCGCGCGCAACCGCTGGCCGCTTGCATCAAAGATGGCATTGGCGAGGGCCGGCGCCACTCCGATCAACGGGCACTCGCCCGCACCTACCGACGGAATGTCTTTGCGATCGAGCAGTACGGTCTCGAGAATCGTGGGAACATCGCTGAAGCGCGGCACGCGATATTGCGACAATCTGCCGTTCAGAATCTTGCCGTTCGAAAACTCCACGGCCTCGAAGAGCGCGCCGCCCAGGCCCTGGATGTTCGATCCCTCAATCTGGTTGTGCAGGCCATCGGGATTTACGATCGCGCCGCACTCAAAGGCCGAAACGACGCGGACGATCTTTACCTCGCCGGATTTATCAACGTGAACCTCGGCGAAAGTGGCGATGTTGCCAAGCTTCTCATAGCCTCCGCCCATGCCGAAGCCCTGCCCGGCGCTCTTGCTTTTTCCCCAGCCGAATTGCTTGGCGGCAGCTTCGAATACGGCGCGCAGGCGGTCGTTCTTCAGATTCTTTAGGCGGAATTCGAGCGGATCCATCTTCACGGTGTGCGCGAGTTCGTCCATGTGCGACTCGCGCGCGAAGTGGTTCGCCGTCGCGGCCAGCGCCCGGTACGATCCTTGGCGAAGCGGTGAGTGGACCTCGTGGAAGATGATTCGCTGGTTGGGAATCTCGTAATAAGTGCGGATTCCGGCTGAGCCGGAATTGTAGTTGTGAAATTCCCAGGCGGTAATCGTTCCGTCGTTACGGACTGCGCTGGTTACATCGATCACTCCCGCCGGACGGAAATAAGCCCAGGTGAATTCTTCCTCGCGCGTCCACACAACTTTGACGGGACGCTTGGCTGCCTTGGCCAGACGGGCGGCTTCGATTGCAGTCTCGCCGGTGTGCTTACCGCCATATGCCGAGCCGGTATCAGGCATCAGGACGCGCACGTGATCTTCCGGGATGTGAAAAGCTTCGACGAGCTGTCCGCGCACGCCGAAGGGACGCTGTGTCCCGGTCCAGACGGTTAGGTGATCGCCGTCCCACTTGGCGACGGCGGCACGCGGCTCGAGCGGAACGTGGGCGATATAGGCCACGGTATACGTCTGCTGTAGACGATGATCGGCGGATGCCAGCGCCTGATCGACGTTTCCTTGATCGTGACGATCGCCGTCTCCTGAAGGATCTTTGCCCTGCGTGGCGTCCTTGCGGAGAGAGTCGAAGAGCTCTTTGTTTGAGATTTGCGGCTCCGACTTCCACTCGGCGTGAATGGCGGCGAGCGCCGCTTCGGCGGCCGCTGAACTCGGCGCGGCTACGCCTACGAAGTTGCCGTCGTGTACGACAGTGGCGCCCATCCGCTCGGCTTTCTGCGTGTCCAGTGACGACAGTGTCGCGTCGAACGCGGCGGGGCGCAGCACCTTGCCGTAAAGCATGTCGGGCAGCTTCTGGTCGGAAGGATAGCGATGCTTACCGGTGACAAAGTCGCGGCCATCCACTTTCGGCGTGGATTGGCCGGCGACTCTCCAGTCCGTTGCGGGGATGAGCGGATCTTGCTCGGGAAGGGTTTCGGTGAGTTGCTGTCCCTTCATGAGAGCCGCATATTCAACCGAGCGATTGCTATGCGGATCGGTAATCTTTCCGTCCACCACAACGAGATGCTGAGGGTCAGTCTTCCATTGCGTCGCCGCGAGGCCGACCAGCACATCGCGCGCCGCCGATGCGACCCTGCGCAGTTGCAGATTCATCGTGGGAGTGGTGCGGCTGCCAAACGTTCCCATGTCGAATGGCGTGAGCTGGGTGTCTCCCATGACTAGTTCAATGCT
>DASQJA010000153.1:0-3247 GCA_035631275.1 Bryobacteraceae bacterium | reverse complement strand
GGAATTCATGGAGCAACCGCGGCCGCCATGATAATCGCTGCGTTGCTCCTTGAGCGCAGTTGAAGCCTGCGGTGCCAAAGGCGGCCACTTCGCGGCTTGGGAGCAGCCAGTGTTCTTTGTGTCCGACGTTTGTGCAGCGTTCAAGTCACTGCGCACATAGATCTATGATAAAACGCGGCGCCGCCAACCGTGCTTACGCTCGCTGACGAGTTGATCGAGTAGGCTCGACGATGTCTGCTTTTGCGCAGGTTTTCGGCCGCCGGGATGACGGTCTATCACGTGCTGAGGCGGCCGGCGGCCGAAAGGCGCCAAGGCACGAAATCGCGGGGTGGAAGCGGGAACGGGGCTGACGACCAACTGCCGTCCGACGGCGAGGGCGACTGTCACTCGTCCGACGGTCCGCGGCTCGAACCGACCGAATGCAGGATGCGCACCGAAGTCGCCGCAGGCAGGACCCAAGGGCAGGCATAGTAATCCGCTATTCTTTGGATCGAGCCATTCGACATCACTATACGGACGGCGTGAGCAGGTTCCCATTTTCCATTCCGTCGGTTGAAGATGACAGCCGCAGGCTGGCCGTCGACCTCGGCCATTTCCATCTTCCAGATCGTGTCCTTGGCTTCGTATTCGACAAAATAGGGGGAGTCCGCGAGCCGCCCGGTGAAGCAATCCGCTACTCGCAATCTTGCATCTGCGCTGGTCAACGCCCGGACGCCGTCCCAGTCGCGTCGATTGAACAATTCGATGTAGCGTTCGAGGAGCTGAGACAGCTTTGGATCGTGCCTGCGTTCCGGCGTAGACGCCGGCTCGTCGGGAAGTGCCGCTAATTTCGCGCGGCCGCGGTTGAGCGAGACCTTAACGCTACCAACCGTTGAATCGACCAATTCGGCAATCTCTTTGTGAGAGTAACTGAATACATCCCGCAGCAGCACGCAGGCGCGTTGCTTAGCCGGAAGGTTAATCACCAGTTGCTCGACGGCGCGGCGCACGCCTCGACCAGATGGTTCAACCGGCAACATCGACTCATCGTCTTCTGCGAACTGTTTCTCGGCACGGGCGCGTGCGCGTTGTCTTCGCAGAAAGTCGATGCAGCGGTTATGCGCAATGCTGAAAAGCCATGAACGCAACGCCTCCGGCTCGGCCAGCGTTGCGATCTTGCCGTAGGCCTCGAACAAAGCCTCCTGCATGACATCTTCACCGTCGAACACGGAACCGGTCATTCGCGCGCAGTAGCGATGCAAATCCGCTCGGATATGCGTCACCGTTTCCAGGAAGGCACGGTAACGTACGTCGAAAACTCCGCGCCGTTCCTCTTCAGACAAAGTCGCCATGGATGCCTCTAGCACGGCCGGTATGTGAGGGTCATGACCCCGTTCGTAAACTGGTGCGTGCGGAGCAGCTCGAGATCGAGCTTGTCAGCCTCGATGTCAGCGAAAGCTCTTTTGCCCTGACCGACACAGGTCGGCATCATCCACAGGTCGTATTCGTCGACGAGTTTGGTGTCGAGTAGCGTCCGATCCAGCGCGGTGACGCCATATTTCATGATGTGCCCGCCATTTTCTCGTTTGAGCTTGGCAATTTCTTTGGCCACATCGCCTTTGAGAAGCGAGGCATTCCAGGCGACCTCGCGGAGCGTTGTCGAAGCCACAAGCTTCTTCAGCCCATTGATGCGGTCGATGTATGCGTTTCCTTTAATGGTTGACCAGACGGGAGCAAATGTCTGGTAAGCCTTCCGACCCAGAAGAAAGAACTCGACGTCATCGAGCTTGTGAAGCGCATACTCTGTGCACTCATTGTCGAAGAAACGTGACGCCCAAGTCATAGGCGACTCGACGACACCGTCAAGCGAGATGAAACTCGAAACCAGCAACTTTCTCATCACCGTCACTCCAGGTTCAGGGTCGCGGGATTCCGACTGTGCTGCTGTAGACGGACGAGGCCCGGAAAAGGTTACAGGCCTGCCTCGGAGACCGACCGACACGCGCCTAACAGGCTGAAGTATCGAACGTTCTCCGAGAAAACCGCGAACAAATCCCTCAGGAATCGGCCCGTAAACCGCCTGCCGCTGACCGAGCCATGTACGTCACGGCAAATCAGGTCACGCCGAGATCCGTTCAGGGGTCAGAAATGGCCCGACACGAACCGGTCGCTCGGATCGAGGCGCTCTACCGAAATGGAGCGGCCCGGAAGTGCCAAGAGCGGACATTCCGGCCCAGGGTTTGCCGTCAAAATACAGGTGCCACTCGCCTAGAAACGACGGCCTTTGGGGGCCAGCCGCATCCAGCGCCAGCTTGCCAGTAGGGGCGCAAGCGACGGAGTCTTATCGCGGCGTAACACTTGGGGGACCGAGGTCTTACCGTGCCCCAGGGGCGCACCCCGTTCGAACAAATTGCAGTGCTGCCACAGGGCAGCGGCGCGCTCGGTGCCTGTCAGGCGGGTTGCCTATGAGACGCTGGCCGAGGCCGATCTGCATCCCGATTGGGTTGCCGGAATCGATCGGCGCCATCAATTCGGCGATCATCGCCGGCAATCCGCCGACGCGTCGCGTTGACGCACGCGCGAATATGGGCGCACGGTTTCTACTTCGCCACTCGATATCCCTATTTTAGGCATGTCGAGTACGAGAAGCGCAGCACCAGCCGGTCAATCAGGCGCGCGCCATCTTCGTGACACGCCGGCCTCCGCCGACCGTTTGGCGGCCAGGTAGTCCTGACAAAGCGAGCTACGCGACTTCCCGATGCGGCGATTCACCGGTTGAATTCCGGCGACTTCGCAGTCGAGGACTCCTTGACCTACATCGTCGAGAAAATGAAGACGTTTTACACCAGGGTGCGAACTACGAGACTGGTCAACGTTGCATGACGAAAACAGAGAGCAGTCATGAGGTTTTACACGGTGCTGGATTGCATGATTGGAAGGAAACTCGTTACTCGGCACAAGGGCGGACCCATTCCCGAGCGCGGTAGGAAGGCTCGTTATTTCTACAAGATCACGGGTAGTGGTCGTGCTGTCGTTAACGACGCTCAGAAGGCACGACCACGCCCCAGTTGCCACCTTACTCGCATCGTGAAGGTCACAGACGTTCAGCCAACAATGTTGGCGATGAGCGCATAGTTAAGATGCGAGCAGCGCCTCACTGCAGAAAATAGACCGAAACGACGTTGGGCACGTCGTCGACGGCGGCAAAGTTGAAGGGCGAGGGACCGGAGAGCACCGTGGCGATTCCGAACGCGCCTCCCTGTCCAGC
>DASQJA010000152.1:0-4673 GCA_035631275.1 Bryobacteraceae bacterium | reverse complement strand
CCACCGGTGTTCTTCCCCCGCCGGATAATCGCGGTATTCAGCTCGGTTGGGAGTGTTCTGGCCGGATTGCCGCCGTCGGTCCCGGTGTTAACGATTACAACGTAGGCGACGAAGTGATCGCACTCGCATCACCGTCGTTTGGCGCCGTGGTGACGACGCCCACCTGCCTGGTCGCGAAGAAGCCCGCCCACCTTACGTTTGAAGAAGCCGCCTCCATTCCGGTTACTTTTCTCACGGCCAGCTATTCGTTGCATAGGCTCGCACACTTACAGCCTCGGGAGCGCGTTCTAATTCATGCAGCGGCTGGGGGCGTCGGCTTGGCCGCCGTGCAACTTGCGCAACGTGCCAGCGCGGAGATCTTTGCTACTGCCGGCAGCCCCCAGAAAAGGAACTTCCTGGCTGCTCTCGGTATCCGGTACGTACTGGACTCGCGATCCGCCGGCTTCGCCAACGAAATCCTGAGGGTGACTGGCGGAGAAGGCGTGGACGTGGTCGTGAACTCACTCTCCGCCGAGTTTGTCGCGGCCAATCTCTCCGTACTGCGTTCCGGCGGCCGTTTCCTCGAGCTCGCAAGACCCGATCGTTCGATTCCTCGACAGACAACCCTCACCGCACTGCAGGAGAACCGCGCATTCTTTACGATCGATCTCAGTCGACTCGTGAAGGATCACCCCGAGCTCTGTGGATTGGAACTGCGTAACATTGTCCAACAGTTCGCGGATGGCTCACTCAAACCACTGCCAGTAGAAACGTTCTCCCCGTCGGGAGCGACGGATGCCTTTCGGCACATGGCCCAGGCCAAACACATCGGGAAAGTGGTCATCAGCATGGCCGGCCGGGCGGAGCTTGCACGGGCCCGCGCCGATTGCTATCCGCTCTTCCGGAGCGATGGGACGTACCTCATTGCGGGAGGCGCCGGTGGCCTGGGCCGCGTGGTCGCGAAATGGATGGTCGAGCGGGGGGCGAGTCACCTGGTGCTCGCAGGACGAAGCGAAGCCTCACCGGACCGCGAGCATGCCATCGATGAACTGAGGGAAGCGGCGGACGTTCACTACGTGAAATGCGACGTGTCCGAATACGGCGAGGTCGCAAGCCTGCTAACCGAAATCAAGCATTCCGGTCTGCCGCTTCGAGGTATCATACATGCCGCCGGCGTGCTGGACGATGGCATTCTGCTTCACCTGAACGAACCGCGTTTTGAAACCGTGATGGCTCCGAAATTGCGCGGCGCCTGGAACCTGCATCGCCTCACCACCGATTCCGACTTGGACTTCTTCGTGTTGTTCTCTTCGCTGGCCTGCGTGCTGGGATCGCCCGGCCAGGGGAATTACGCGGCAGCGAATGCATTTCTCGACGCGTTGGCCCACTACCGCCGCGCGGTTGGACTCCCTGCGTTGAGCATCAATTGGGGCACGTGGTCGGGCGTCGGCCGAGCCGCCCAGTTCGGCCTGCGCCGGCGCGCCGCCGGTATCGGCATTCGCAGCGTGTCGCCTGAAGAAGGGATGTCGGTGCTCGATTATGTCTTCTGCCGGCCTTCGCCGCAGGTCGCTGTGATTCCGCTCAATATTGAGCGATGGCGGCGCGTCGCCGCCGGCATGCCCCAGCCCGCGCTGCTCTCGACGCTTATGCCCGAAAGCAGCCGGGCGCGAACCGCCGCTCAAAGCGGAACCGGCATCGATCGAAGCGCAATCCGCGCAGCGTCGCCCGGCCAGCGGCTGTCTCTGTTGGAGCAGTATCTTGCCGAACAGATAGCGCAGATTCTTCGGCTTCCCTCAGCGAGAATCGATTTGTCCGAATCCGTGAACATGCTCGGGCTTGATTCTCTCGTGGCCGTTGAGCTCAGAAACCGAATCGAACAGGATCTCGCCGTCAAAGTGCCGATCCTGAGTTTTTTGAGCGGCGTCAGCATCCGCCAGATCGCTGCGTTATTGGCCGATCCGCTCAGCGGCCGGCCTGCGGCCGATGCTCCTCACGAGCGCGCCTCTTCGCCGGAGGACATCTTGCCTCACCTGGAGGCTCTTTCCGACGTCGAGGCGGGTACGATTCTGGCAGACCTGCTTCAGCCCTGATCATGAACGGTTTTTTGTACAATCTCCGGCGCGCCGCTCAGGTCTTGCGCGTGCTCGTGAAGTACGGAGCTCCTCCGCTTTTTCGCCGGATGTGGGGAGGCCGTCCACTCGTGCCGGCCTCGGCCGAGCGCGTTCGGCTGGCGGCTGAGGAGTTGGGTCTCACGTACCTGAAGTTGGGACAATTCCTGGCGACTCGTTATGATATCCTGCCCGTCGATGTCTGCCGGGAACTGACAAAGTTATTCGACCGCGTGCCTGCCATGCCGTTCGCTGTCGTCAGGCAGATCATCGAAACGGAGTTGCGGCGCCCACTGGAAACACTGTACGCGCAGTTTGCCGAAACACCAATCGCGGCCGGTTCGCTGGCGCAGGTCCACAAGGCATATTCGACTTCTGGAGAGGCGCTCGCCGTCAAGGTTCAGCGCGCCGGCATCCGTCGCGTCCTCGAAGCCGACATGCGCATTCTCCGTCTGCTCGCGGCATTGGCGGACGCGTTGATGATCGGTGGAGTCATCTCCATCCGTTCCGTCGTTAACGGCTTTTTCACCTGGACCGAAAAAGAGCTCGATTTTCTGGTCGAAGGACAAACCGCCGGACGGCTTCGCGCGAACGCGGCCCCGCGCGAGATCGTGCCGCGAGTCCGCTGGGACCTCACCACATCCAGAGTGCTGACCATGACGCTGGTTACCGGCTTGAACCTGTCCCAAATCAGAGATCTGCTCGATCGCGGCGGTCAAGATCTATTGAAACAATATCTCCCGGGGCTGCGCCTGGATGAGGCGCTGCACACGTTCACGACAGTCTATCTGCGGCAGCTTTTCATTACAGGCTTCTTTCATGGCGACCCGCATCCGGGAAACATCCTGCTCCGCGACGACAATTCCGTTGCTTTCGTTGATTGCGGGATCTCCGGCGAGTTATGGCCGGCCCAGCGTGCCGATCTGCTGGGTTATTACCGGAATCTGGCGGCCGGCGACATCGAAAAGAGCGCCCGTTTCTACACGCGGCTGACCGAGAGGAATGATTATGCCGACGCGCCTGCGTTTCAGCGGGAGGTGGAAGAGATCCTTCAGCAATGGTATGCCGCATCCTTGAATCCCTCGGCGGGGCCGCGGGCGCTCCATTGGGGAAGATACGTGAATGAGATCGTCACCGCGGCGGCGAGGCACGGTGTCACCCTGCGCTCCGACTTTCTGATGTGGTCGCGTGCGATCGGTATGCTCAACACAAACCTGCTGATGTTCTCGGTAGACTTCCTATCTGAGCTGCGATCCTTTTTCGCGCGGATGCACGCGTCTGCGATCGGCGATCTGGCCAATCCGGAGAATGTTCTGGAATCGCTCCGCACCGCGGTTGCCTTTGCGGCGGACGAGGCGCCTTACGCGATGCAGGCGCTGAACCGCGCGGCAAGTGGACGTTTCCCTGGCGTCATATGCAAGCGGCCATCGCGCGCTGCAAAACGGTCCGCACGATCGCGCAATCGCGCGCTAGCCGTCTCGCTGCTCGGCGTCTCGTCGGCTGTCTTAGCTGCCAGCGGCGATGATGCGGTTTTCAGAACCATCTTCGCCGCCGCTGCAATTCTCTGTCTGGCATGGCCACTGATGAGAACAGGACAGGCGTGATGGTTGGCGAGTCTCGGCCCGCCCGGCGGTCACTCGGCCGATTTGCGCCCAGCCCACGGCAATTCCGCGATTTCCTCATTCGCCTCGGCCCGATCGCGGTGAAAATGGGCCAATACCTCGCCGTACGCCCCGATCTCGTCGCCGAAGAGTACTGCGATGTACTGATGGACTTGACGGATCACGTGCCGCCCTTTCCATGGCCCATTGCCCGCCAGGTGATCACCGAAGACCTGGGAGAACGCGCGCCCGATTTGCTGGCCTGTATCGAACCGGAGCCGATCGCCTCGGGATCTTTGGCGCAAGTCTACCTGGCCCGATTGCCGGATTGCGGGAGAGTTGCGGTAAAAGTTCAGCGGCCGAATCTGCGAGCCCTTGTGGATAAGGAGGTACGGCGGCTACGACGCCTGGCGTGGTTCCTGCAGGTGGCCCGCTGGACCTTCGTCGTCGACCCGCGAGACGCCGTCGATGAGCTGGCGCGCTGGATCTATCAGGAAATCGACTTCGTCCATGAGCTCGGGAACCTCAATCGCCTGTTTGAACTGGCTTGTACCGATCCCGCCTCGCTTATACCGCAACCGTACCCGCGGTTTTGCGGCGATCGCGTGGTCACTGCCGAGTATCTGCAAGGCATCGTCCTAAGCGACTTGCTTCGGGAGACTCGCGTCGAAGTTCTTCCGGAACCAGACAAAGAATTGCTAAAGACCGTCGATCGCACGCAGCTGGCGGAAAACCTGTTGCGCGTGATGTTGCGGCAGATGTTTCAATACCGGTTTTTTCACGCCGACCTGCATCCGGGAAATCTCGTCGCCTTGCATGATGGCGTCCTTGGATTCGTCGACTTCGGATTGTGCCTGGATCTCGACGATACGGTTCGACGGCGTCAAATGGAGTATTTGTCGGCGGTATACGATGGTGACATCAACCGGATGTTCGGTGCGGTCACGGAAATCCTCAGCGCAAGCGACCACGCCGATATGGAAGC
>DASQJA010000151.1:0-17727 GCA_035631275.1 Bryobacteraceae bacterium | reverse complement strand
GGCAGGAGAAAATTGCGCGCATAGCCGGCCGCGACCTTGACCAACTGGCCGCGCGTGCCAAGCTTGTCGACGTCTTCGCGTAAAATCACTTCCATAAAAGCTCCTTTCGATAGCGGCCGCGCACGCAAGAGGGCGGGCACGACCGGATCAGCTTAGATCGCCGTCGCGAACGGGATCAGCGCGATGTTGCGCGCCTGTTTGATAGCTTGTGCCAGCCGCCGCTGGTGCGGCGTGCAAACTCCCGAGATGCGCCGGGGCACGATCTTGCCGCGCTCGGAAATAAATGACATGAGCAACCGTACGTCCTTGTAGTTAATGTCATCAATCTTTTCGACACAGAACCGGCAAACCTTCTTGCGCCGGAAATACTGTTTCTTGGTCGCGATGGCTTTGTCGCCACCCGTAGGCCGCATGGAGCCGCTGATTGGACGTCCGCCTCTTTGTTCGGGCATGGCTTACTCCTTCTCCTTTCCAGCGGGAACCGGGACGGGCGCGGCGGGCGCATGTGAGGCGGGCCCCGCGGGCGCGGGTGCACCCGGATGCGGCGCGCCCGGACGCGGACCTGAAGGCTCGCCAGGACCCGCGTGCTCGGCAGTGGGCATGCTGGGCGGCGCAACCGCCGGAGCAGGGCGCCGGGCCGCGCGCTTCTCGCGATCCTTGCGGCGCTTTTCCACCTTCTTCATCTTTTCGTCGACACGCACCGTCAGGAACTTCAGCACCTGATCGGTGACGCGCAGGCGGCGCTCGAGCTCATGCACCGTTTCCGGCTTGGCCGTGAACTGGAGCAGAACGTAAAAGCCTTCGGTCCGCTTATCCACGCGATAGGCGAGCTTCCGGACACCCCATTTCTCGGACTTGTCCACATTGCCGCCGTGGTTGGCGATCAAGACCGTCAACTGCTCGATCAATTGATCGATGTGTTCTTCCGGCTCATCGGGCCGGATGATAAACAATTCTTCGTAGATCCTCGTCATTCTTCCTCATCTGAGCCTGGGGCGCGACGATTGAATTTCGTCATGGACTTTTCGACGCCTTCAGCGATTATGGACTCGACTGCCTGGGCCGCATAGTCCAGGAGCTCATCCAATTCCTCTTTCTGCGCCCGCTTCAACTGCGCGAGCACAATGCCCACGGCGTCCTTATTCCGCTGGCCGCCGTGAATCCCCAGGCGAACCCGGGGAAAACTCTGCGTTCCGATCTCGCGGATCACCGAACCGGCTCCGCGATGTCCAGCAGCCGAGCCATCCGGACGGATCCGCAACGAACCCCAGGGCAAATCTAGCTCGTCATAGACGAGGATGAGATCCCGGGGCGCGATCTCATGCTTTACCAACAAACCGTTCACCGACTCACCGCTGACGTTCATGAACGTCTGCGGCTTGGCGAGCATAACGCGCTGCCCGCCGATACTCCCATGACCGACAAACGCGCGGCAATCTTTCCGCTTGACCTGGATTGCGTTACGCTCGGCCAGCCTGTCGACCACTAGAAACCCGAGATTGTGCGCCGTGTGTTCGTATTCCTCGCCGGGATTTCCGAGCCCGACTACCAGCCTGTCGTAGTCGCCCATGGCAATCGCCAGCTACGCTGAAGGCGGGATTCGTCAACCCTTCTTTTTCTTCTCGGGTTCGGCAGCTTCGCCTTCTTCCTCCTTCTTGCCTTTCTTGATGACTTCGGGCTCGGCCGGCGCAGCGGCTGCTGCTCCTTCGGCTCCCGCTTCGGCGGCTGGCGCTTCTTCCGCCTTCAACGCGACGCAGTGCGCGATCACCTGCTCGGGCGGGCTGACCAGCTTCATCGATCCGGTGAGCGCGATGTCGCTGGCTCGCAGATTCTGACCGATCATCAACTCGCTCACGTCGACGGTGAAAAGTTCCGGAATCTCGTCCGGCAGGCACTCGATTTCGACTTCGCGGCCGATAATTTCGAGCAGGCCGCCCTGGATCTTGACGCCCTTTGGGTCGCCGATGGTCTGTACGCGGATCTTGACCTCGATGCGCTGGGTGAGATCGATGCGCTTGAGATCGACATGCAGCAGTTTGTCCTTTACTGGATCGCTCTGCCAGTCGACGATCATCGCGGGCGTGGCTTCGCCGCCTTGGATGGCGAGCTGGAAGATGGTGTTATGCCCGGTGCTCGAATTCAGGATCCTTCCGACCTCTTTCGGATTCACCGAAACGGCGATGGCATCCTTGCCGGCTCCGTACAGAACCGCGGGCGCGAGGCCCTGCACGCGCAAGCGGCGCGCTTCGTTCTTTCCACGTGTGTCGCGCTTCTCCGCGCTGACTATCATATCCGTCTTCATCTCATGACTCCCGCAGGCAAGCCGTTATCCTTCGTTCAGGATTGCGTCGCCCTGTCTTTCAAAATTCGTTATAGGAAAAGCGTGCTTACCGAACCGTCCTCATGGATGGATTGAATGGCCCTTCCGAGCAGCGGCGCCACCGATAGAGTTTTGATCCGGGTGCAGCGCTTGGCATCCTCGCGCAGGGGGATGGAGTTGGTTACCACGACTTCCTGAATGGCCGAGTCCTCGATCCGCTCCACGGCCGGGCCCGAGAGCACGGCATGCGTTGCGCAGGCAATGACGCCGACAGCGCCATGCTTGAGCAGCGCTTCAGCGGCTTTCACCAGCGTTCCGGCAGTATCGATCAAGTCGTCCACAATCAAACAATGACGCCCTTCCACATCGCCGATGATGTGCATCACTTCCGCGACGTTCACATCGGTGCGGCGCTTGTCGATAATCGCCAGCGGGGCGTTCATATGCTTGGCGAAAGCGCGCGCTCGCTCGACGCCACCTGCGTCAGGCGAAACAATGGTCATGTCCCTGCGCCCGATGGAATCGAAATATTCGAGCATCACGGGCGCCGAGAACAGGTGATCCACGGGGATATCGAAAAAGCCCTGAATCTGCGCCGCGTGCAGGTCCAAAGTAAGCACACGATCCGCGCCGGCCGTCTGAATCAGGTTTGCAATCAACCGGGCGGAGATGGGCATTCGCGGCTTATCTTTTCGATCCTGTCGCGCGTACCCATAATAGGGTAGCACTGCTGTGATGCGTTCTGCTGAGGCGCGCTTGAGGGCATCGATCATGAGCAGAAGTTCCATCAAATGCCGATCGACGGGAGTACAGGTGGGCTGGACGACGAAGACGTCGGCGCCACGAACATTCTCCAGGATCTGAAGCCGGATCTCACCGTCGGAAAAAGGCTCGACGGAAGCTGCGCCGATGGTGCATCCGAGGGCGCCGCAGATCTTGGCCGCCAACGCCGGGTTGGCGTTGCCGGTGAAGATTTTCATTTGCTCGAATCTCATTTTGCGTATTGGTCGCGCGGCGGCCATAGCGTCCATTTTCCGAAGGCGGCCAACTGCCTTCGCCAGAGTGCGTGGTATCGGCTGCGGCTTACCATCGTAACAGGATAGACACGAAGCCTGGGCGAATTCTCTTGTGAGCTTCGGAAAGCTTCGGCGGCCCGATCGCGCAGAGCCCGATCCTCGAAAATTCCGAAGATCGAGGACCCGCTCCCGCTCATCCGCGCTTCGGCGGCCCCTTGTCGCAGCAGCTTCCTCTGAATCGATTTTAGTTGAGGGTGACGGCGGAAGACAACCTCTTCAAAATCATTTTCGAAGGCCGGCCCGCCGGTTTCGAGGCCGCGCGCACTCGCCCAAACAAGTTGCTGGAAATTGTTTACAATCCCGGCGGGAGGCGAAGGCGATTCTTTACGTCCCAAAGCGGCGTAGGCTTCGGCAGTAGAGGAGTGGATCTCGGGGCAAACGATAAGCGCAGGGCGCGCGGGCGGCTCGGGCAGTGGGTAGAGCTCAGTACCGCGGCCGAGTCCCAGGGCGGCACCGCCCAGCAGGAAGAAGGGGACATCGCTCCCAAGCTCGGACGCAAGTTCGATAAGTTTCGGCAAGGGAAGGGTTTTTCCGACCAGTGCCGGAAGGCCAAGCAAGACCGCGGCAGCATTGGACGATCCTCCGCCGAGTCCCCCGCCCAGCGGAATGCGTTTTTGCAGAACGAACCCGACCCGGCCGGTTCTCCCGGTCGCTTCAAGAGCACGATGAGCCGCCTTTTCAATAATATTGCCAGAGATGTTCAAGTCAGACTTGATCTCGATCCGAGTGCGGCCGCGTTCGAATTCGATTTCCAGAGTGTCGGCCAATGACACGGTCTGGAAGATGGTGCGGAGTTCGTGGTACCCATCGGGTCGTTTGTTCAGGATCCTCAAATCCAGATTGATTTTGGCGAGCGCACGAACCCGGATCCGGGCGAAGGTCGGCATCTGGGAACTCGTATTGTAACTTATCCGCCGTTACGCAGCGCCGAAATCCAGGCCTTCGGAGTGGCGCCCAAGGTCCCGCGGAACATTTGGACGAAGGCGCTCGGCTGGCGGTAGCCGATCTCGAAGGCGACCTCTTTCACCGTGCGGCCTTCGACGAGAAGACCGATGGCCTTCATCAAGCGAAACTGGCGCCGCCAGGATTCGAAGCTCAGTCCGGTGTCACGGCGAAAGGCGCGCTCCACGGTGCGGACGCTTGCGCCGGCCGAGCGTGAGAGAACCGCGAGTGAGGCGGCGCCATCGCGATTCGACATCACCGCTTCGGCGACGCTGAACGCGCGGCGGTCCTTTGGAAGGGTCACGAAGCTCGGGATCGGGGCGGCGCGTTCCAATTCCGAGACAATGAGCGCCTGTAAAGACCGGTGGAGCATCTTAGGCGGACTTAGTTGCCCGATTCGGACGGCCTCCACGATGAGCTCGCGCAGCAGCGGGCTTACTTGCAGGACAAAGGCATGGCGCGGCATGCGGCGCGCGACGGTCCGGCGCAGGTACAGCGTTCGCATCGAGACTCCGCCGCGCATTCGAATGCAGTGCGGCATTCGCTCGGGAATCCAGATGGCGAAATGCGGCGGGATGAGCCAAGAGCTCTGACCGCTGGAGATTTCCATCACCCCGCGGATCGCATGGATCAGTTGATCGGAGCCATGCGAGTGTTCGTCGACGAAGTAGTTGGGCGGATAGTCGTAGGCGAGGGTTGAGATGGATGCGCCGGGCTTGGGGTCGTATCCGGTGAGAAATCCGCTCTGTCGCATTCGAGACATATTATGGCGCTAACGCGATCTTGCGACAACGCGGCAGATGTGGATACTAGGTTCATGTCATTGCTTGGTTCGGCGAAATTGATGGCGTTCGCGGCGATTTCCGCTCCGGCGCGCGCGAAGGCGTTCTATGGCGACGTGCTCGGACTAAGATTCGTCTCCGAAGACAGCTTCGCGGTGGTGTTCGATTCAAACGGCGTGACGCTGCGGTTATCGATCACGCCGAAGCCAGTCTTGGCGCCATACACGGTTCTCGGCTGGATGGTGGACGATATCGAAGCGAAGGTGAAGGAGCTCAGTGAGCACGGCGTGAAATTCGAGCGCTACTCGTTTCCCGGCCAGGACGCGCAAGGGATTTGGACTGCGCCCGGCGGATTGGCGCGCGTGGCGTGGTTCAAGGATCCGGACGGAAACACTCTCAGCGTCAGCCAGCATCATTAGCGCGGCTGTTGGAGCGTGGTCCCGAAGCTGCTGCCTCTTTTTTCTGAAGTTGTTCTCGACTGACGCCGGGCGAAATGCCGTCACCGCCGATCGAGGACCATTTGCCGCGCTGCGGATCGCTCGCCAGCCTTTCGCGGTAAGCATGAATCCAGGCTTCAAAGCGCGGGGAGCGGGCCGGGCCGGGATCGGGCTGGATCCTTTCCTGCGGTTCGTCATTGCTGCTGCGAAACAAGACGCTACGCAAGAGCTGTAACGGTTTCATCGGATTCGCACCTCCCCGGACGTGCTGTTGATGGCACTAGGAGGGCCGCTGATTTAAATTTTGGAGAGTTAGTAGCCGAACAACGAATACACATCGTAGCCGGAGAGTTTCTCACGGCCTTTCAGAAAGTTCAGCTCGAGGATAAAGCCGAGCCCGGCGACTTTTCCATTCAGATTTTCGACCAGGCGGGCGACTGCGGCGGCCGTTCCGCCAGTGGCGAGCACGTCGTCGATGATGAGGACGCGCTGGCCCGGCGAGATTGCATCCTTGTGGATCTCAAGCACGTCGGTACCGTACTCCAGCGCGTATTCGATTCGTTCGCGCTCGGCGGGCAGCTTCTTTTCTTTGCGCACAGGAATGAATCCGTAGCCGAGAGCGTAGGCGACGGCGGGCGCGATGATGAAGCCGCGGGCTTCGATGCCGAGCACGACGTCAATGGGAGTGGATCGATATTGCGCGGTGAGTCCATCGATCACGCCCTTGAAGCCCACGGGGTCTTTCAGCAATGTCGTGATGTCGTAGAAGTTGATGCCCGGCTTCGGAAAATCGGGCACCTCTCGGATGAGCGTTTTCAGATGCTGCATGTCGGGGAAGCTTATTGTAACTTATGCATTCGCGATTCGATCGGGAAGTCCGCGCGCGAGCGGCTTTGGCGGGCCCGAGCGATTGAGAATATCACTCAGCTTGACGAGTTTTGACAATACGTTCTCAGCGTCGCAGATGACTTTCACCTTTTACGATTTGCGCGGCAAAGCGGTTCAGCCGGGCGCGATACCGGTGAGCGCGGGCTCAACCTACCAGCAGTATTTCGCGACCACCCAAGTGGGCCGTATGTTTGCCTTGCTCGCGAAATTTTCCGTTACCGTCGATACGACCGAGATCGGAAGTTTCACGATGCAGATGACGAACTCGGCCGGGACCACAGCTGTACAGAACGTTTAGATCGCCGGATCCACGCCGCCGCGGCCGATTCCTACCGCGTACCGACCGCACGTCATCCGCTAATCTCGGTACATGCTGCTGGCCGCACTGGCCGAAACATCGCGGCGTGTCGCCGAGACGCCGAAGCGTTTGGTGAAGATCGAAGCTATCGGGCAATTGCTTGGCCAGGCGCACGGCGAAGAAATCGACATCGCTGTAGCGTTTCTTTCGGGCCAGCTCCGGCAGGGACGCATCGGCGCGGGATACGGGGCCATCCGGGAAGCAGTTGGACCGCCTGCCCAAACCGCGAGTCTGGAGTTGCTGGAGGTGGACCGGGCGTTCGCGGAGATCGCGGCCACGTCCGGCGCCGGATCACAGGTGCGGCGATTCGAACTGCTTCAGGATCTTTTCACCCGCGCGACCGAAGCCGAGCAGCGTTTCCTGATCGCATTGCTTGGGGGAGAGTTGCGGCAGGGAGCGCTCGAAGCCGTCGTGGTGGACGCGATCGCGAAGGCTGCGCGGATCCCGGGCGAACGCGTGCGCCGGGCGGTGATGATGGCTGGAAGCGCTGTGCCGGTAGCACGCGCCGCGCTCGAGCAAGGCGAATCGGGAATCAAACAATACGATGTTCAATTGTTCAGACCGGTTCAACCGATGCTCGCGCAATCGGCCGAAGATCTGGACGAGGCTTTGGCCGAATTGGGCGAAGCGGCGCTCGAATTCAAAATGGACGGAGCGCGCGTTCAGGCGCATAAGTCTGGCGGCGATGTAGTCATTTATTCGCGGGCGCTGAACGATGTGACGGCGGCGGTCCCGGAGGTAGTCGAACTGGTACGCGCATTGCCCGCTCGCGATCTGATCCTGGACGGCGAGATCTTGAGCCTGCTGACGGACGGCCGTCCGCAGCCGTTTCAAGTCACGGCGCGACGGTTCGGCCGCAAACTCGACCTGGATCGAGTGCGCAATGAAATCCCGCTCACGCCGTTTTGGTTCGATCTGCTTTACCTCGATGGGAGCTCTATGCTCGACGAGCCGCAGAAGCGGCGCTTCGATGCACTTTCGCTCGTGGCGCGCGATTCGCTGATGCCGCACTTGCTCACGGCCGATCCGGCGTACGCGTCGGAGTTTCTCGAACAGGCGCTGGCGCGCGGCCACGAAGGGATCATGGCGAAGGCGACTTCCGCTTTATACGCAGCGGGATCGAGGGGTCAGAGCTGGATCAAAGTCAAGCGGGCGCGCACGCTCGATCTGGTGATTCTGGCGGCGGAGTGGGGCAACGGGCGTCGCAAGGGCTGGCTGAGCAATCTGCACCTCGGCGCGCGCGACACGGAAAAAGGCGGATTCGCGATGCTCGGGAAGACGTTTAAGGGCCTCACCGACGAGATGCTCAAATGGCAGACCGAGCAACTGCTGAAGCTTGAAATCGGACGGGATAGCTACACGGTTTATGTCGAGCCGAAGCTGGTGGCGGAGATCGCATTTAATGAAATTCAGGCGAGCCCGCGGTATGCGAGCGGTCTGGCGCTGCGTTTCGCGCGAGTGAAGCGCTATAGGACAGATAAGACCGCTGCGGAGGCGGATACTTTTGAGACAGTGAAGAAGCTGGCGGGGTTGTAGCGCACACCCGTGGGTGCCGCGTTCACACTTGTGGGAACGCCGTGGTTAAACCGAGCGATAGTGTTCGCAGGAGTGCGAACACGGCACGCTGAAGCGTGCGCCACATTAGCCGAACAGCGTTCCCGGACTGAGCAGCCAGTTCGGATCGAGATGCCGTTTGACATTTTTCATGGCTTCAATTTGATCGGGCGTGTACTGTATCGCCAGCAGCTTGGCCTTGCGTTTCCCGAGGCCGTGTTCTGCTGAAACCGTGCCGCCGAACGCGACCGCTTGGCGAGCGAATTCGAGCATCAACTCTTGGCCCGTATCGAATTCCGCTTGCGATTTCGGAAGAATATTGACGTGGACGTGCGCGTCGCCGATGTGGCCGAAGATGACATAGTCCAGTCCGGCACTGCGCAGGCGTCCGTGATAGGCGGCCAACATCTCCCGATTGCGGTGCAGCGGAACGGCGTAGTCCGAATTGAGCTTCAAAAATCCGCGGCGGCGCACGGTGTCGTTAACCAATTCGGGCAGCGCGTGCCGAAATTTGCGGAAGCGCTCGCGATCTTTGTCGTTGTCCGCAAACCAGCTATCTTCCGGCGCATGATCGACCCAATAGTCGATGTCGCCCTCTTCCTGCTCGATCAGCAATGCGACGCCGGCGTTCCCCGGGACCTCAGGGAAACGCTCGCGGAGGAAGAGAAGGGAATTGCGGTCGAAGTATTCGATCATGCGGAGCCCGCGCAAATGATGCCAGGCGCGGACGGCGTCGAGCGCGGCGTCGTCATTTTCGAGAAAGATCACACCGGCCAAAACGTCCTTCGGCTTGGGAAGGAGTTGAAGCTCGGCCTCGATCACCACGGCGAGCGTGCCTTCGCTCGGGGCGAGAAGATCGATCCATTCCATCTCCGGCTGGAGTAAATATCCGGCGGTATTCTTGGTCGTGCAGGAAAGCGGGATCTCGGCAACCGGGAAATCGACGCGGTCTCCTCGATGGAACTCGCGCACTGTGCCGTCCATAAAGGCCACTCGCAGGCCCAGCACATGACGGCGCGTGGCGCCGTAGCGGAAGCTGCGCGACCCGCTGGCGTTGTTCACGATGGTGCCGCCAACGCTGGCCGTGGTTTCGGTGGGATCCGGTGCGTAAAACTGGCCGGTTGGGGACGCGGCCGCTTGCAGCGCGTCCAATGAAACGCCGGCGCCGGCGATCGCGCGGCCCGGCGAAATTTCGAGTCGCTGGAATCTTTCCATCGATACCGACCAGCCGCCTTGCGGGATCGCGCCGCCTGTGAGGCCGGTCAGTCCGCCAGAGATCGTTATGGGGATGCGGTCGCGTGTGGCGTTGCGGAGGATTTCGAGGAGCTCGGACTCGGTGGCAGGAGTGAAATCTTGGTCGGTGTAGCCTGTGTATCCGGACGCGTCTTGTAGCTCGTGGCTCATTGCGGTTTTTCGACCTCTGCGTTCACACGAGTGTGAACGCGCGACGCACGAGTGCGTGCGCCACAGCGCTACACCTCCAGAATTACTGGCATGATCAGCGGCCGTCGCTGTGTTTCCTTATTCAGAAAACGCTTCAAATCTGCGCGGATTTTTTCCTGCATCACGCCCCAGTCGGTTCGCTCCTCATCGCTCGAGGACTCGAGCGTCTTAGCGACCACCTGCCTGGCCTCCTGCAACAATTGCGAGCCGTCTTCGAACGACATGAACCCGCGGCTGACGATTTCAGGCAGCGTTTCGCTCCGGCCGGAATGCTTGTTGATGGCGATGATCGGCAGAACGAAGCCGTCTTCTGAAAGATGGCGGCGGTCGCGGATGACGATGTCTTCGACCACCTCATCGATGGTGCCCGAATCGATGCAGACGCGGCCGACCGGTACCTTTTCGCCACGCCGCGCGCCGTTGCGGTCGATCTCAAGCGTTTCGCCGGTCTCGAGAACGAACATGTCTTCCAGTCCCGCGTCGCGCAAATGACTAGCCAGCGCGGCGTGCTTGGCGAGCTGGCGGAATTCCCCGTGAACGGGCATAAAATAGCGCGGCCGCAGCAGATTGAGCACCAACTTCAGCTCCTCGGCGCTGCCGTGACCGGAGACGTGCACCGGTGGATTCATCGAGCCGTAGATTACATCTGCGCCGCGCTTGGCGAAATGGTTGATCATCCGGTAGATGCCCTTTTCGTTTCCGGGTATGATGCGCGAGCTGAGCACGACCGTGTCGCCTCGCTCGACCGAAACGCTCTTGTGATTGTCGACGGCGATGCGCGAGAGCGCCGACATAGGCTCGCCTTGCGTGCCGGACGCAACGACGACGACTTTCTTGGGATCCGACTGCATGATGTCCTGCGGACGCAGCAGGATTCCGTCGGGCAGATGCAGCAGGTCCATGGAGTGCGCGATCTCGGTGACGTTGAGCAGGCTGCGCCCCACGAATGCGACTTTGCGGCCATACTCGGCGGCGAGATCGAGAATCAACTGGAGCCGGTGGATGGATGAGCTGAAGCAGGAGATCACCAGCCTTCGCTCGGCGCGATAGAAGATGTCTTCAAAGCGCGGAACGACGGCGCGCTCGCTTTCGGTGTAACCGGGCCGGTCGACGTTGGTGGAATCGGACATCAGCAGCAGCACGCCGCGTTTGCCGTAATCTGCCAGCGTGTGCAGATCGAAAAGCTCGTTGTCGGTGGGCGTCGGGTCGACTTTGAAATCGCCGGTGTGCATGATCACGCCAAGCGGCGTGGTGATGGCGAGCGCCATCGACGAAACGATCGAGTGAGTGACGTGTATAAACTCGATCTGAAACGGACCGATGGTGACGCGATCGCCCGGTTTGACTTTGTTGAGGTGAACTTCGTCGGCCAGGTTGTGCTCTTCAAGCCGCCGCTCGACCAATGCGAGCGTGAAAGGCGAGCCGTACACGGGAACGTTCATCTCCGCCAGCAGAAATGGAACCGCGCCGATGTGGTCTTCGTGCCCGTGCGTGAGGACGAGAGCGCGGACGTGCTCGCGGTTCTGTTCGAGATACGTGAAGTCGGGCGTGACGATGTCGACGCCCAGCAGCTCGGCGTCGGGAAACATCATGCCGGCGTCCACCACGATGATGTCATCGCCGTAGCGGACGGCCATAGAGTTCATGCCGAACTCGCCCAGGCCGCCAAGCGGGACGAGTTGGAGCTTCTGGTCGGGCACCTAAGACATCAGAGTATCAGGTGAGGCGAGCAGGCGACTTGATCAGAGGAGTTTGAAGTTCACTTCGATCGTGGCTACCACCGCGAGCGGCGCTCCGTCCTTCGTCCCGGCCTGGAACCTCCACTGGCTCACGGCTGCGACCGCGTTCTGATCCAGACCGAAGCCAAGCCCTCGGACAACGCGAATATTGTGGGCCAAACCATCGGCCCCTACCTCGATCGACAGGACAGCCGTTCCTTGATACTTCGCGACGCGTGCTTCCTCGGTGTAAGCGGGCTCGATCTTCGAAATCAGTTTCGGCGGAAGGACGCCCCCGCTGATGTGTGCTGCATTCGAGGCAGGCGATGGAACGCGACGGACCGTCTTGACCCGATCCAGCAGGACCGTCGCTTCGTCGTCGCGCCCTTGTGCTTTGAGGAAGGATGAATAAAGCTCCATCGTGGTTGCCGCGTCGTCGGGTTCCTGCATTGCTATCGCCGATTGGTACATTGCATCGGCGTCGGTGGCCTTTCCCTCGCGGTCGAGCGTCAGCGCAGTCCACATCTTGGCCGTGCCGGCGTGCGTGCTGTCCAGGGTTTCGACCTTCGCGAAGTAGTCAAACGCCCTTTCATAGTTTTTCTTTCCAAGCTCCGTCACGCCGAGGAACATCAGCGCGGGGGCCGCGTCTTTGCGATCGCCCATTACCTGGATACCTTGCGAGTACAGCGGGACCGCTTGTTCAGGCTGATTGCGCTTCTTTTCGAGATCAGCCAGTTTGACCAGGCCGATTCCGTAAGCCACGCTCGACGCGCCGTAGACGCGTTGGCGAATCGTAAGCGCCGCGTCGAGCAGTTTCTTCGCTGAATCGAACTGGCGCAAGGCTTCGAGAGGTTCGGCGGGTTTGTCGAGCATGTCGTAGTTGTTCTGAGCAAAGGCGGCCGCGATAGTCGCGTCGATGTCAGTGGGGATCGCTTGCGGCGCTTGATCCTGCGCCCGGACGGCGGCGAAAGGAGCGATCAGCGCGACTGCGGCGGCAATGGCCGTCATGATAGTTGCGCGGCGGACAGCTTTGCGGTTCGTTCGCGAGTCAAGTATTGCTCCCAGACGCCCCTCGAGCTCGGAGCGGCGAGCCATCGCGACCGAGGCGGATGCGAGGGCGGAGACGATCTGCATGCCGCGCGCGATCTCCAATAAATGCGCCGCGTAGTCGGACGCGGGTGCTCCGGTCGAGAGAACCAGGTCATCAGTCGCCCGCTCGCGTTCTTTCCGAAACTCCCGCCATGCGAGCCACGCCAGCGGATTCCACCAGTTCGGAATGAGGGCCATGCGCGCGAGCAGATGGGCGGCCACGTCGCCGCGCTGGATGTGGGCGAGCTCGTGCAGCAGGACGATGCGGCGGCGTTCTTCGTGCCAGGCCTCCGCGTCCGACGACAGGAGGATAACTGGTCGGAGGAAACCGCACGTCATCGGCATAGTTCCTGAAGCGGTCTCGAGTATGGGGACGGCATATGCGAGCCGCAGTTCTCGCGCCAGCTTCGTGCCGAAAGCATCCTGGGGCGAAGGCCGCGACGATCGGCGCAGGCGCCACAATCGCAGAAAGGCGAGGAGCATCTGTGCCATCGACACTGCGGCCCCGATCATCCATGCGAACATCGCGGCACGACGCCAGTCGAACGAAGTCTCTAAATGACGCGACGCAGCTACCAATCGCGTCGAAGGCGCAGCAGCGGACGATGCTTCAGGCCGACCCGAAGCGTTCGTCATGAACAACGCGGCCACTTGAGGCCCGATCTTCGTGAATGACGGCACGCGCAGCGCGGGCAAAGAGATCGAGAACAGTGGCAGGGCGAGCACGGCGGCCGAAGCAGCGGTCCACACGAGGTGCCGCATCGCGGCCGATCGATTTCGCAGAACCAGCGACAGCAGCCATGCCACGCAGAGCACCACAGAGCTTTTCCAGGCGAACCCGGCCAAAATCGGAAACCATACAGTGGTGTTCATTTTCCCTCCCGTTTTGCGTTCTCGATCATTTGCGCCATGCGGTCCAGTTCTGCGGGCGTGAGCTCGGTGGAAGAAAGGTCCAGCAGCGCAGCGACAATCTGCTCAGGCGAGCCGTTGAAATACGTTTTGAGCATGTGCTTAATGGCGCTACGCTTGGCCTTCTCGCGGCCGATAGTCGGTAGGTAGACGTAGCGGAGGCCCTCGGTCCGATGCTTGACGTGGCCTTTTTCTTCGAGCACGCGCAGCAACGTTCGAACCGCCGAATAGCTAGGTGCATCCGGCATGGCGGCGCGAACCTCCGTCGCCGACGCTTTGCCGCGCTCGATCAAAATTTCGAGGATCTGGCGCTCGCGCCGGCTGAGCCCTTCGACGGCACTCACGGTCGACGCCCCTGCGTAGTGTTTAGCAACATGCTAAATATTTAGCATGTCTTGAGCGCACACGTCAAGAGTTTTGTTGCGGAACTGGGTCGGCAGGTACTGAACCTATTTTTGGTTCGTATCTTTGTCTTGGTCCTCGACGTTTTGGTCGCGCAGCGTCTTATGGATCTTGGCGCGGGTGTCGCTCAGCGCTTTCTCGGCCTGACGGTCGGCCTCTTTGTAGTCCTTGCTCAACTCGCCCTGAGCCTTCTTCAAATCCTGTTTGGCCTTATCGAAGTCTTTTTTGGCCTGCTCGTGCGCGTCGCGCATTCTGGCATTCACATCGCGCTGGTCCGATTGGTTGCAGGCGCCTGCGGCCAGCGTCAGACCGATCAGCATCGACAAACCCAAGTAGCGCATGATGAAGCCTCCTATAGTTTGAGACGCAATCCGCTCCCGCTTGGCTTCTCGCCGAGAACTTCCCCAATTGGCAACAACTTACAAGGACAGCCGGAGCGCGCCTACGCCGGGAAATTGACCGACTCCCGTACACGCTCGGCCTGGAGCAAGTGGCGGCTCTGGTGCTTCGACACGATTTCGAAACCTGTTCCCACGGTGAATCGCAGCATCGGAATAAACGGATTCTTGAACCGAATCCGATTCACATCATAGTTACTGGCGCGGCGGATCAGCGCCCGTGTTCCGTCGTTGCTTCGAACAAACGCATCCAACACGGTGCTTTCCACTTGTATTCCGGGCTCAATTTTCTTGGGCGCCCGGGCGCGACTGCTATCCGGAGACGGCTGAATAAATTTGCGAATGAACCAGCGCCCGAACCAGCCGGGAAGAATGTCCTCGACTCGGTTTTGCCGATGGCCTTCGAGCGAAGCCGCGATGGCCGGCAAGTACACTTCGTTCGTGATGAACAAGTGCTGAAGGCACTGGCCGATACTCCAGGCATCGGGCCTCGGCCTCCAATTGAGTTGTTCCAAACTAAGCGTTTTGGCCAAGCGCTCGGCGCGGCGATCGGAGGCGTCCAACTCGGAAGTCAACCGCCGCGACCACGCGGCTAGCGCATCTTGAGATGCCGTCGCCATAGCAGGTAGTATATTGCGGTTTGTCTCGCTGCGGTCGCGCGCTCTTAAGATCGCACCAAGACTCGAAGTATCGGACGAGACAGGCTAAAATAAAGAAAGCCTCCGTATGCTCGATCCGATCCTGGCGAAAATTTTCGGCACCAGAAACGAACGCGAAGTCAAGAAGATGCGTCCGATGGTGGCCGCCATCAACGATTTCGAGCCGAGGCTTCAGCCGCTATCGGACACTGAACTCGCCGCCAAGACGCAGGAGTTCAAGCAGCGCCTCGCGAACGGCGAAGCGCTCGACAATCTGATGATCGAGGCCTACGCGGTGACGCGCGAAGTCGGCCGGCGCGTACTGAACATGCGCCACTTCGACGTGCAGATGATCGGCGGTGTCGTGCTGCACAGCGGAAAAATCGCCGAGATGCGAACCGGCGAAGGAAAGACGCTCGTCGCGACCCTTCCTGTGTACCTAAACGCGCTCGAAGGTAAAGGCGTGCACGTGATTACGGTCAACGATTACCTCGCCAAGCGCGACGCCGAGTGGATGGGGCGGATTTACAAATTCCTCGGCATGTCGGTCGGCATTATCGTTCACGATCTCGATGACGACGAGCGGCGCCAGAGCTACAACTGCGACATCACCTACGGCACCAACAACGAGTTCGGTTTCGACTACCTGCGCGACAACATGAAGTTTCGCCTGGAAGATTGCGTCCAGCGGCAGATCCCTTCGTTTTATCTTTCGGACACCAAGCTCGGTTCGCAGCTCAAAATATACAACTTCGCCATCGTGGATGAAGTGGACTCGATCCTGATCGACGAAGCGCGTACTCCGCTGATTATTTCCGGGCCGAGCGAGGAGTCGACCGACAAGTATTACAAGATCAACCGCATCATTCCGAAGCTGGTCCGCGGCGAGGAGATCAAGGGCAAGGAGCCGGGCGAGACGTACACAACCGGCGATTACACCGTCGACGAGAAGCATCGCAGCGCGGCGCTCACCGAAGAAGGCATCGCGAAGGTGGAGAAGCTGCTCGCATGCGGCAACCTCTATCAGCCCGAAAACTGGACTACGCTGCACCATGTCCAGCAGGCCTTGAAAGCTCACGTTCTGTTCCATCGCGACAAGGACTACCTGGTGCAGGACGGGCAGGTGATCATCGTCGATGAGTTCACCGGCCGCGTGATGCCGGGCCGCCGATGGAGTGACGGTCTGCATCAAGCCATCGAAGCCAAGGAAGCTGTAAAGATCGAGCGCGAGAACCAAACGCTCGCCACTGTCACCTTCCAGAATTACTTCCGCATGTACAAAAAGCTGGCCGGCATGACCGGTACAGCCGAGACGGAAGCGGCGGAGTTCGACAAAACCTACAAACTGGAAGTGACGGTCATTCCGACCAACCGGAACATGGTGCGGAAAGAGTTTGAAGACATCGTCTATCGCACCGAAGAGGAAAAATTCCGCAACGCCGCCCAAGAGATCAAGACCTTTTACGAAAAGGGCCAGCCGGTTCTGGTGGGCACGATCTCGGTGGAAAAATCGGAGCGATTGTCGGGCCTGCTGAAGAAGATGGGCGTCAAGCACGAGGTCTTGAACGCCAAGAACCACGAGCGCGAGGCGTTCATCGTCGCGCAGGCGGGACGCAAAGGCGCAATCACGGTTTCCACCAACATGGCCGGCCGCGGCACCGACATTCTGCTGGGCGGCAATCCCGAGTTTCTGACCAAAGAGCATCTGAAGAAGCTCAACAAGGATCCGGACGCGTTGCAGACCGCTGCCGTGGGAAGCCCCGAGCGCGCCGAGTGGGACGCGATTTATAGCCGTTATAAAGAGGAGACGTCGGTAGAGCACGATGAAGTGGTCGCCTCGGGTGGCCTGCACGTGCTCGGCACCGAGCGGCACGAGTCGCGACGCATAGACAATCAGCTGCGCGGACGCGCCGGACGCCAGGGCGACCCCGGAAGCTCGCGTTTCTATCTCTCGTTGCAAGACGACCTGATGCGCATCTTCGGCGGCGAGCGCATGCAGAACCTGATGCTCAGGCTCGGCATGGAAGAAGACGTGCCGATCGAGTCGAAGCTGATCACCAAGCGGATCGCGGCCGCACAGAAAGCCGTCGAAGCGCAAAACTTCGCCTCACGCAAACACCTGCTCGAGTACGACGACGTCATGAACAAGCAGCGCCAGGCCGTCTACGGCATGCGACGCGCTTTGCTCGAAGGCAAGGATCAGAAGCAGCGCGTAGTCGAGATTATCGAAGGCATCGTAGCGTCGTTCATCGACACGCGCTGCCCCGAGCGCACGCATCCCAGTCAGTTCGACCTCACCGGGCTCCAATCCGATGTGCTGTCTGCCTTCGGCGTGAAAGTGGATCTTGACGAGCTGGCTGGCATGAGCGGTCCCGAAATCGAAGAGCACAGCAAGGCGCTGCTCATGAAGCGCTATCAGGAAAAAGAAGACCTGATCGGCCCCGAGAACATGCGCGAAGCCGAGCGCATCATCATGCTCAACGTCATCGACAATCAGTGGAAAGACCACCTGCTGTCGATGGATCACTTGAAGGAAGGCATCGGGCTGCGCGGCTACGGCCAGAAAGATCCGCTGATCGAGTACAAGAAGGAATCGTTCGCGCTGTTCCAGGACATGATGGACCGGATCGAGGACGAAACCATCCGGTATCTGTTCTTCCTCCAAGTAACGGGCGGAGCGACCGGAGTTGCCGGAGGCGCTGACGTCAATGGTGGAGGGCCTGCAGCGGCCGGTAATGGCGGCTATGTGATCGGCGCGGGGCCGGCGCGTCCC
>DASQJA010000150.1:0-6215 GCA_035631275.1 Bryobacteraceae bacterium | reverse complement strand
AGGAGCGCCTTGTGGACATAATAAGGACACTGCATCGATCCCCAGATCGTGATTCCGTCTTCAGGGTTCGCCCTTGCGACCACGCCGTTGGTTTCGATGTAGAGTTGTTCCTGCGCGCCGGTGCGATACTCACCTTCTACGAGATGAGCAGCGTCGCTCCAGGCTACGTCGACATTGCCTTTTTCCACTAGGAAGGTTTTGAAGACGTTATCGTCTCCCCAGACGATTTCTTTTTTTGCAAGTGCGTCCTCGAGCGTGAAGATGGCCGGCATCGGTTCGATATCAAGCCGCACTGCGCCGCGCGCTTTCTCGGTCAGATATTTATTGGGATGCGCGAGCAAAACCACCGGTTCTTCGGGATGATTGACGTACTCGGCGGCGAGATATGGCTGATCGTCGACAATCAGCGCGACGCAATTCTCGCCCGGGATATCCTTCGCAGTGACGATTATGAATTCATCCCACGGGATGCCGGGCAGAAACTCGATATTCCGAATGCGCCCGCGCGCCACCGGACTACGAACGGTCACGCCATACAGCATTCCAGGCAACGAGAAATCGTCGACATACTTCGCCGCACCCGTCACCTTAGCATGGGCTTCTTTGCGCAAGACGGGCTTGCCGACAGTGTGAAACATCTATGTTTCTACTCTACAATCTTGCCGAAAACTCGCAGGCGGCTGATTCCGCCATCGGGAAAAATGTTCAAGCGGACGTGTGTGGCGGTCGGGATAGGGCTCAATTCGGTTTCGAATAGCCGGGCTGCGTCAGGGGCGAGCTGCGACTCGCGCAGCAGTTCGCACCAGCGCGTCTTCCCGGTGACGAGGTCCTGCGCGAGCGCGTGGAGTACATCGCATACATCGATGGAGCAGCGATCGGGATAGTTGCCTTTGTAGTGTTCGGTCTCGACGGAGACGCGCTGAATCGCCGTGCGCGCACCGAGTAGCACGATGATCCAGTCGTACCCGGGACCACGCCGGCGGCGAGTCTCCCAACCGCCGCCCATGTTCGCGGGGCGGCCAGGCATAATGAGGTTGCTCTGGTGGCCAAAAAACTCGTCGCTCGACGCCATCACGCGGCCTCCGTTGACAACGGAGGCAAGATCCACAGGCTCGGTCGAAGTTTTCAGCTTGGCAAAATCAGGGGCCGCTTCGCCGTACACGCGCAAGCGCGCGACGCCGCCGTCGGGGTAAATGTTCAGCCGCACGTGCGTCACTCGGTGGGAACAAACGACGTCGAAAATGTTGTGATCCCCGCCTTGGAGCCGCATCTTCCCGAGCGCTGTCCGCCAATCGTTCTCGTTGGGCGCGGCCGCCGCGCTGACATCGAGCGAGCAATGCGACGGAAAATTGCCGAGAAAGTGGCTCGTATCCACGTCAATCGCGTGGATCAGGCCCGGAACTCCGAGGCGAACGACGCACCAGTCGTGGCCGGGTGTCCGTTTGCGGCGCGACTCCCATCCGTCCATCCATTTGCCTCGGTCGGTGTATTTGTCGGGAATGAAAACAGGCGCGGCAGGTTTGACGAGATTCTCTTTCGGCGCGAAGAATTCATCGCTCGCCGCGATCGCCACCCCGCCGAGCAATTCCGAAGCGAGATCGATTAGGCCTGGAAACATTGCATTCCTCTTGGTGGTCCGACAAACGTGCCGTGATCGAAGATTCTCTCACCTCGCAGAAAAGCCATTCGCACGACTCCGCGCAGTTTTTCTCCGTGATACGGCGTGATGGCGTGCCGATGTTCGAGCCGCGAGGCGTCGACGGTCTCTATTACGTCGGGATCGAATACGACCAAATCGGCGTCGTTCCCGATTTTGATCGAGCCCTTGCGATGATCCAGCCCGGCGAGTTTGGCGGGCTGCTCGCTCATCCAGCGCGCAATAAAATCGATCGAAATGCCGCTTTTCGAGGCATCGGTCCAGACCACCGGCAGCGCCAATTGAAGGGAAGCGATGCCGCCCCAAGCTTCGAGAAAGCTCCCATCCCCGCACGTCTTCATTTCCGGCGGGCACGGCGAGTGGTCGGTCGCGATCAAATCGATGTCGCCGGATCGAAGCGCCTGCCACAACAGTTCACGATTGGCACGCGAGCGGATTGGCGGAGCGCACTTGTGCGTGGTAGAAGCATCAGCGATCTCGTCGGCCGAGAAGTGCAGATAGTGCGGGCATGTCTCAACTGTGAGCGGCAGTCCCTCGGCGCGCGCGGCGCGAAGGTGCGGCAAGGCCTCGGCCGTTGCTAAATGTACGATGTGAACCCTGCAGCCAAACCGGCGGCTCAATTCGATCAGTAGCCGGATCGCGTCGACCTCGGCCTGGTCGGGACGCGAGGCGAGGTATGTCGCGTAGCGTTTCCAGCTGCAGCCCGCGGCGCGAAGCCTCGCGGTGGCTTGCTCAATGGGACCGGGAACCTCGGCGTGCGCGAGCAGCACCAGGCCGGTCTTTGCGATCCGCGGTATTGCGGCTTCCAGTTGCGCGCGATTCACCATCGTGAAACCGTCGATGCCAGGATGAACCAGAAAGCACTTGTAGCCGAGCACACCTGCCGATGCGAGCGGCTGGATGTCGTCCGCGTTGTCCCCCACGACGCCGCCCCAAAAGCCATAATCGACGCTCGCTTGGCCCTGCGCGGCGGTTTGCTTCAAGCGTAGATTTTCCACCGTTGTCGTCGCCGGAAGATTGTTGAGCGGCATGTCGATCAGCGTTGTATATCCTCCTGCCGCCGCCGCGCGCGTGGCCGTCCGAAAACCTTCCCACTCTGCTCGGCCAGGCTCGTTGATGTGGACGTGCGTGTCGACGAGTCCGGGAAGCAAAACGCCGTCACCAGTGTCAAAGACGTGAGCCTCACTCGCGTCGAAGTCGAAAGGATGGACGCCCAATATACGGCCGTCGCGAATTTCGAGCGCGGCGGGCTCCACGCTCTCCGGAAAAACGACGCGCCGTGAGCGGACTAGAACCACCGCGTCATCATCACCTTTTGCTCGGTATAGAACATGACCGCGTCCTTGCCGTGCGCGTGCAAGTCGCCGAAGAAAGAGTTTTTCCATCCGGCGAACGGAAAGAATGCCATCGGCGCAGCCACGCCGACGTTCACGCCGATCATGCCGACGTCGACCTGGGCAGAATATTCGCGCGCCGCCTTGCCGCTGCCGGTAAAGATCGAAGTCGCGTTACCGAACGCCGACTTGTTCACCAGCGCGATGGCATCTTCGAGCGTGTTTACGCGGATCACAGACAGAACCGGGCCGAAAATCTCCTCGCGCGCAATGGCCATCTCAGGCCGAACATCAACGAAAATTGTCGGCCCGACGAAAAAGCCCTGCCGCTCGTGTCCAGCCGCGCGACCGTCGATCAACGCTTTCGCGCCCTCGGCCACACCTTTTTCGATATAGCCCTCGATGCGCGTTTTGTGCTCTTTGGTCACCACCGGACCCATTTCCACACCTTGCTCTAAGCCGTCGCCGACCTTCATCGCGCTGACTCTTTCGCCCAGAAGCTTGAGCAGAGGACCGGCAACGTCGCCCACCGGTACGAGCACGCTCCCTGCCAGGCATCGCTCGCCCGCCGCGCCGAAAGCCGAGCCGATGATCGCCTCCACGGCCTTTTCGAGATTCGCGTCGGGCATGACCACCAAATGGTTTTTCGCGCCGCCCAAGGCCTGAACGCGCTTTCCTTCCGCCGCCGCCGTCGTATAGATGTACTTCGCCACTGGCGTTGAGCCGACGAATGATACCGCACGCACCATCGGATGATGCAACAGCGCATCCACAGCCACCTTGTCGCCATGCAATAGATTGAACACGCCCGCCGGAAGCCCAGCCTCGTGCAGCAGCGTGGTCGCCATCGTTGGCGTCATCGGGACTCTTTCCGACGGTTTCAGGATGAACGTATTTCCTGCAGCGATGGCGAACGGCCACATCCACATCGGGACCATCGCGGGAAAATTGAACGGCGTGATCCCGGCGCACACGCCAATCGGTTGACGAATGGTATGGCTATCGATGCCGGCCGCGACATCATTGAGCGAATCGCCCATCATCAGGATCGGCATGCCGCAGGCTACTTCGACCATCTGGATCGCACGCCGCACTTCCATGCGCGCATCGTCGATGGTCTTGCCGTTCTCCATTGTCAGCGCGGCCGCCAGATCGTTGGCGTGCTTTTCGAGCAGCGCTTTGTAGCGATAGAGCGCCTGCACGCGCTCGACCACCGGCACTTCGCGCCACTTCAGAAACGCCGCGTGCGCGATCTCCACGGTCCGGTCGACGTCCGCCGCCGAAGCATACGCCACTTGCGCGATCTCCGCGCCCGTCGCCGGATTGGTCACAGGCAACACCGGCCGCCCCTCGGCATTCGTGAACTTGCCGTTCACATAGAACGAGACGGTTTGCAAACTCGGTTCGGCAGCGATCATGTTTCTTCCCGTGCGAGGGCGGCGGCGCGCGCCGGCGCACGCTGCATCAGCGCGACGTACGCCGCGCCTGCTACCAAGAATCCCACAAACCAGGCGTAGTCGTACAGCCAGCGCATCGCTGGTACTGCCAGACCAAGCAGCGCCACTGCGATGCCAAGCACCAGCGCTCCGATGCCGCGATAATTCACGCCGTTATCGTACTCGTAATGACCGTTGCGGCGGTAAAGGTCAGCGACGTTCAGCTGTCGCCGGCGCACGATGAAATAGTCGGCGATCATTACACCCGCGATGGGTCCCAGCAGTCCTGAGTAGCCGACCAGCCACCCGAAAATGTACGCGCTGTAATCTCCGAGTAGTTTCCATGGCATCATCAGCACGCCGACGATGCCGGTGATGAAGCCGCCGGTACGAAACGAGATCAGGCGCGGTTTGAGGTTGGAGAAATCGTTCGACGGCGACACGACATTCGCTGCGACGTTGGTGTTCAGCGTCGCGATGAGCAGCGCAACGAGTGCGATCAATGCGACAGCGGGTTGATGGAATCGGCCGAGAAGCGCCACCGGGTCCCAGATCGCTTCGCCGAACAAAACGATGGAAGCCGACGTTACCGCCACTCCGATGAACGAATATAGGGTCATCGCCGCAGGTAGCCCGAGGGCCTGGCCGAGCATTTGATCGCGCTGCGATTTCGCGTAGCGCGTGAAATCCGGAATGTTCAGCGCGACCGTTGCCCAGAATCCCACCATGCCAGTCAGCGAAGGTATGAAAAACCGCACGAATTCGGCTGTGCTTTTGAACTTCGTGGGCCCATGCAGGACCGGACCAAGACCGCCCGCCTTGCGCGTGATCCACCACAGGAGGAGCAGCCCAATGCCGAGCATGAATGGCGCGCCGATGCCTTCAAGAAACTTGATCGTCTCGATGCCGCGATAAATGACGAACATGTTTAGCGCCCAGAACGCAAAGAAGCAGATCCAAACACCGCCGCCCGCGAGTTGCCCCGGCGATGGCCACAGAATCTGCAGCATCGAGTAGATCGCCTGACCGCCGATCCAGGTTTGAATTCCGAACCAGCCGCACGCCACGAGCGCGCGCAGCACCGCGGGCACATTCGCTCCTTTCACACCGAACGAAGCGCGTACGAAGACTGGAAAAGGGATGCCGTACTTCGCGCCCGCGTGCGCGTTGAGCAGCATCGGGATCAGAACGATCAGGTTGCCGAGCAGGATAGTGGCGATCGCCTCGATCCAGCTCATGCCGCCGGCGATGAGCCCGGAGGCGAGCATGTAAGTCGGAATGCAGACGCTCATCGCGATCCACAGCGATGCATAGTTGTAGAGGCCCCAGGTGCGGCGCGCGAGCGGGATGGGGGCGAGGTCTTCGTTGAACAGCGATGGATCGTGCTCGGACACTTATTTCAGGATCATGACATAGATCTGGGCGTTATATCCTGGCGACTCGATTACAACGATTCCCCACTCTTCATCAGTGATCCCAGCCTGACGCAGCAGCCGCGCTAACAAGCCAGTACTGCTGTCGGACGGATGGGGATTCGGAAGGATCAGATGGGTTTTCCTCTGATCATAAATTCGTGTTTCCCGCCTGCCCTCGGACCAGAGAAACCTAACTAGCGAAGGTGGCGGATCAGGTCGCTAGGTTTTATTGGCCCAACGCGCGGAATCGTTACGCCTCACGTGCTGTTTAGCAGCCGTGAATTCACGCTGCTTCGCTGTACTCTAGCTCGATGCCGTCAACAACCGAAAGTTCGTGCCCGAACGATGCTCCAAGAAGCAGCCAGTCCTCTAG
>DASQJA010000149.1:0-15104 GCA_035631275.1 Bryobacteraceae bacterium | reverse complement strand
CTAGTTGATCTTGACGCCCAGCCGATCGGCAATGAAGCTCATTTGATCGACCTGCTGGTCGATTACTTTGTCCACTGAACCGATGCCGCTGTGGCCGCCTTTGGTGTCGTAGCGCAGGATGATCGGGTTGCCGGAGCCGTTGCCCGCTTGCATCAGCGCGGCCATTTTGCGGGCGTGCGCCGGATCAACGCGTGTGTCGGAGTCACCGGTAACAAACATGATGGACGGATATTTTGTGCCCTTGTGCACGTTTTGATAGGGCGAATACTTCAAGAGATAGGGAAATTGTTTCGGGTCGTCGGCCGAGCCGTATTCGGCGGTCCACCAGGAGCCGACCGACATATGCTGGAAGCGCAGCATGTCGAGCAGTGGGGCGCCGCAGACGATGGCACCAAACAGGTCGGGGCGCTGCGTCATCATCGCGCCCATCAACAAACCGCCGTTCGATCCTCCCTGAATGGCGAGCTTCGACGGATTGGTGTACTTGTTCTGGATGAGCCACTCGGCGGCGGCGATGAAATCGTCGAAAACATTTTGCTTTTTCTCGAACATACCGCCGTGGTGCCAGCTCTCACCAAATTCGCCGCCCCCGCGCAGATTCGGTTGGACGAAAACGCCGCCGTGCTCAGTCCACCAGGCTGCGATCGATGAAAACGATGGCGTTAGCGAAACGTTAAATCCGCCGTACGCCGTCATCAAAGCCGGATTCTTGCCGTCGAGCACCAGGCCTTTGCGCGACACGATGAACATCGGAATCTTCGTTTCATCTTTCGACGGATACCAGACCTGCTTCACTTCCATGTCGCCGGTGTGGATCGGGACTTTGGGCTGGAACCAGAGGTCCTCTTTGCCGGTCGAGGCGGTGTATCGGTACGTGCTGGGCGGAACAACGAATGAAGTGAAACTGAAGAAAAGCTCATTGTCGGTCCAGCGGCCGGTCGGCGGCGAAGCGGAGCCGATGCCGGGCAGCTTGAAATCGCCGAGATCCTTGCCCGAAACATCGAACTGTTTGACGCGAGTCATCACACTGTCCAGATAGCTGACGTAAATGCGGCCGCCCGCGGCTGCCACAGTGTCGACGGCGAGTTTGCTCTCCGGAACAATTTCTTTCCAATGGTCGCGCGTGGGAGTCTTCAGGCTTGTCGCAAAGATCTTCCGATTGGGGGCGTTCCAGTTCGTCGTAAGGATGAGAGAGTCGCCAGCGAAGTCGGGATCGAACTCGGCCTCGACATCTTTTACGACGGTCTGGATCGGGCCGTTGTGCTCGACGTCTTTCACGTAGACTTCGTTCTTCTTGGCTGGGACGCCGTCAGCGACGATGATCACGAGCCAGCGGCCGTCGTCGGAAAGGCCGGAACTGATGAGCTGCGTCGGACCGTAGCCGCTTCCGAAGAGTTCTTTGTCCGCCGAAGCCGGCGTGTCCATTGCGTGATAGTAAACGCGCGACCCCTTAGCCGGAATCACCGAGTAATAAACGCCGCGCTTGTCAGGCGTGATGGCGAAGCCGCTGAAACGGCCGCGTGGGATTACATCGGAATGGGGCTTGCGAGTGGCAACATCGACGAAGTGAACCTCGGTCTCGTCCTCGCCGCCTTTGCGGATACCGTATGCGATCAAGCTGCCGTCGACCGAGATGCTCTGGTAGAAAATTGAACTTGTCGCATCCGTGGTGACGATCTTCGGATCTACCAGCACTTCGTCCTTGCCGTTAAAGCCCTGCCGCATGCAGAGCGACGCGCGATCCTCGCCAGCCAGACGCCGGCTGAAGAAATAACGGCCATTGCGTGCGACGGGGGCGCTCAGGCTGTCGATCTTCAACAGCGCTTCGAATTCCTTCTTGAGCTGGGCGCGGCCGGGAAGCGCATCCAGATATGAACGCGCGTATTTTTCCTGCGCGTCGAGCCATTGCCGCGTCTCGGGACTGTTTTGATTCTCGAGCCAGCGGTACGGGTCGGTGATTTTCGTACCGTGATAATCGTCGATCACCGGTTCGGTTTTGGTCGTGGGAGGCGGCATAATGTTGACGGCGTAGACGAGCGTCGCGGCTAGCGCGAAGGCCGCGGCCGGTACGATCTTTCGCATCGGAGTTTCACCTCGTTGGCTTGATTATGGCAGGTTGCGCCGATTGGTCGCAGATACGAAGCGGCGGACCCGAGCGCTGATTACGCGAGCGTACAGGGGAACGGATTGCCGTCTTCGCGTGGCATGCGTTTGGACGGCGCGATGCCGGACGCCGGGATCGAAACCAGCGACTGTGAATTTTCCCAAGGCGCAGGAAACAGCCGTATCGCGGCGCCTTCCTTCGCGGCTGCGATGTCCGACGCTTCTGATGGTGTGACGAATCCGATCAGGTATTCGGTTCCATCGGCGAGCTTGTGGACTTCGAAGCTGTGGTAGTTGTGCTTCGAGAAGAGCGGAACTTCGGGCTGCCCTGGCGCGTAGGTGAACCCGTAGACGCCCGGCGGCAGAGAGGCGGCCGGCGAACCTTCTTCTTCACCGTTCAAAGGACGAACTTTGTGGCTGGCGCGAAGCGCTTCGAGCTCGGCCGATTGGGATGCCGGAGATGCAGTCATACTCGTGTGAAAATAATAAAATAACACAAGGATTTTTCTAGCCATGACTGCCATTCCGAGTGCGCCGCCAACCGTGTCCGTTGAGAACCTGCCGCCGGTTCCGCTGACGATTGAAGGCGCGAGCGTTCTGCATCAGATGCTGCGGGTTCGCTGGACGGCGTGGAAGGCGCTCAGCGCGGCCGCGCGCGCAGAGATTACCGGAGAGGCCGCGACGGTGCTCGGCGCGATGGAACAGAACGCATCGGGGCAGTCGGCTGCGTTTTCGCTTCTCGGGCACAAGGGCGATTTGATTCTGGTGCATTTTCGTCCTTCGTTCGACGAACTTGGGCATGTCGAGAAGCGGCTGGCGCAACTTCGGCTTTGGGATTACCTGGAACCGGCAACGTCATACCTTTCGGTAGTGGAGCTTGGGCTTTACGAATCGAGCCAGAAGACCTATCACGCGCTGGCCGAGCGAGGCGTGCAGCCGTTCTCTGAGGAATGGAACGCCGAGATCGAACAGGTTCTGGCGCGGCAGTGCGAGGCGATGAAGCCGCGATTGTTTCCCGAGATGCCGCCGCAGAAGTATTTGTGCTTTTATCCGATGGATCGCAAACGCGGCGAGGAGAGGAACTGGTACACACTGCCGATGGCCGAGCGCCAGCGGCAGATGCATGAACACGGTATGATCGGGCGGCGTTACGCGGGCGAAGTGAAGCAGATCATTTCAGGATCGATCGGGTTCGATGATTGGGAGTGGGGCGTGGACCTGTTCGCCAACGATCCGCTGGTGTTCAAGAAGCTGATCTACGAAATGCGCTTCGACGAAGTGAGCGCGGTGTACGCGCTGTTCGGTTCGTTTTACGTGGGCATTCGTTGTCCGGCGAGCCAGTTGGCGGATTGGCTCATAGTTTAGCTATTTACTCTTCGCCAGATCCGCGGCCGCACCGGCGGCATCGCCCAGCGCCTTCTTTGAAGCGGCGCGATTCTTGTACGCGTTCAAGTAGTTAGGATCCAGCCGGATCGCGTCGTTGAAATCCTGAAGGGCGTGCTGGTAGTCGCGCGCGCGGAGGTAGGCATAGCCGCGAGCGTTGTACGCGCGACCGAGGTCAGGCTTGAGGCGGATGGCTTCGCTAAGTTCTGCGATGGCGTCGGAGTATTTGCCGGAGTCGGTGAAGGCGCGGCCGCGGCGTTCGTGTTCTTCGGCAGATGCGGAAGGAACGGCGGCTGGACCCTTGGGCTCAACCGGTTTAGGCGCGGGCATAGCTAGAGTCGTTGGCTGGTTTGTCAGCTGCACTGGAGCAGCGACCGGCACTACAACAGGAGGATCGATGTGGTTCTCCGAGTGTGTAACAATCACTGCTTCACTCTTAGCCTGGATCTCCGGCGCTGCCGCAACCGGTTGTTTCGCCGCCACTTCTGCCAGCTTCGCATCTGTCTTATCGAGTACATCCGCTGCTTCTCGATACGTCGGCCGCAGCCGCACCGCCTCGGCCAAATCCGCACGCGCCTTCTGGAAATCGCCCATCAGAAAATACGCACTTCCACGCGCGTACCAGGCCTCAGCGAACTGCGGACTCAGTTCGATCGCCTTCGAGCGATCGGCCAGGCCTTTCTCGTGCATCCCGAGCTCGTGATACGATCCGCCGCGCGCCACGTAGGCTTCCGCCGAATTCGGACTCAATTTCACAGCCTGCTCGCGATCAGCGAGCGCCTCGCGATCCTTGCCCAATTTCACCAGCACAACAGCCCGCACTAGGTAAACATATGGATCGTTGGGAGTCAGCTTGGCGGCGGCGGACAAATCGGCGATCGCCTTGTCGTTGTCCTCCAGCTTCAGGTAGGCGATGCCGCGTAAAGTAAACGCCTTGGCATCGTTTGGCCGAATCGCGAGAACGCGACTGAAGTCCTGCACCGCACGATCGAAGGCGCCCATTTGTCCCCAGGCGAACCCGCGATCGAGATAAGCGTCCGGAAAATCGTCCTTGAGGCTGATGGCTTGATCGTAGTCGTCGAGAGCCTGGCTGTAGCGGCCCTGCGCGGCGTAGACGTTGCCGCGCTGCTCGATGGGAACTGGGTCGTCCAGGCGGAGCTTGATGCCGTGCGTGTAGTCTTCAATGGCCTGGTCGTTCTCGCCTAAGGACGCGTGGGCAGCGGCCCGGCCGTTGAACAAGGCGGGCGTGTCGAGCTTCAGGGCAATCGCATAGTCGTAGTCTTCCACGGCCTTGCGCGCGTCGGACAACTTGCGGTAGGCATCGCCCCGAATCACAAACGCTTCGGCATCTTCGGGGCGAAGCCGGACGGCGGAGTTGGCGTCTTCGAGCGCATGCGAAAAGTCCGCGAGCTCGATGCGCACTCGTGCACGACGCACGAACGCGACGGACTGCGAGGGATCGGCCTGAATGGCCTGAGAAAAAGCCTGCTCGGCCAGCTTCCACTGGCCGGACTGTTCCAGGCGCACACCGTCTTGAAAAAGTTTCTGCGCCAGCTTGGGATCGGCAGGGAATGCGACGCCCGCCGCCAACGCGAACGATAGCGCCACGAGCCGGTTCCTCATAAGAATACCGGGACTTTCAAAGTAACATAGTGATCGGCAGATGCGACGAGAAAAACTAGGCAGCTTCTAGCGCGCGCCGGGAATCGCAACCGCTGGGAAAGTGATCAACGAGAAATGCGAGGCAATCTTCGAGAGGAAGCTATCGCGCTCGGAGACAGTCACCCATTTCACTACGGACGACTCGCCGCTGTCAGCAAAGAACCCGACGCCGCCGCGGCTGATGCGGTCGTCTGTCCAGGAGCTGACCAGTTGGCCGTTCACCGAAGTGAGGAACCGCTTGCCTTGTACGGTGACCTGGACGTGGTAGTCGACGCCACGCTCGAGAGTCAACGGCAGGGGCAGTTCCACCCGCTCGCGCTCGCGCCCGTCCAACACGATGAACCGCACCAAACCGGCGTTTGGAAGCGGACCGGGATGCGTAATGACGAGCTTGGTTGCGTAATAGTTTTTTGTGTCGGCCGCTCGAAACGCCCAGTTCATACTCTTGCGCTCGATCTGACCCATAAAGTCCATTTGGTAGTTGGAAAGAGATGCGGAGGGTTTATAGATCCGCAGCGAACCGGGCCGCACTTCGCCACGTTCAGCAGTCCAATCCGAAATCCGGCCTTCCCAGTTGCCGAGGCCGGCGCGAAAATCGTCGCGGAGCTTGCTCGAAGTAGTGCTTTGGACGAGATTGCCGAGAACACCGAAAATGCCGCCGCTCGACGCGTCATTGCTGGGCTTGTTCTTGGGGGCCGACGAAACGGCTTTGGGAGGTGGAGCGCTCTGCCGCATCTGCGCAATTGCGAACATCAGTAATACGACACCGAAGGCTACAACCAGCGTGGGGCCCAAGCCGCCTTTCCGCTCTTCCTTTTCGTCCCTCTTGAGCTGAGTGATGGAACTCCAGGTTGGTGCAAGGACCTCCTCGGCGCCATACAGATCCTCGGCATCGCGCAGGGCCCGCGCAGATCCGGACGTTAGTTTCCGCCGATGATCGGCCGAGCAAAACTGCGCGTCGAAAAGCCGGCGGAACGCGCCGATTTTCTTGCGGCAGTACATGCAGCGATGAGTACCGGGTACCACGATGCCCCAGTGTACCAAGCGGGTTTCTCGAAAAAAATGTACTAAGGCAAGAATATGGTATAAGTTCGGAGGTCAGGTTCGGCGCTTCTCAGGCGAGCACCTTAAGGCGCTTGAAAACCTCAAGATCTACGGGAACAACGAGCCAGGTTACTAGCGTATTTCGTGGTAAGGTGAACTTCGAATGTCCAGTCCGAAAAAGCGCATTTTACTAGTCGCGATCGGAATAAGCCTCGGAGCCTTATCAGGTTGCAACCCAGCTTTTGAAGGGCGCGGACCGCTGGAAACGGAAACACGCTCCGTGGACCTGGACAAATCCGAATCGGTGCGCGTCGAGCTCAGAATGGGTGCCGGAGAACTGAGCGTGCGCGGTGGATCGCCTAAGCTGATGGACGGTGAATTCACGTTCCGGCGGCTGGCGATGAGGCCATTGATTCACTACGATGCAAGCGATTTCCGCGGTCACCTACGCGTGGAAGAACCGTCGGGTGTTCACTCCAGCAACTCTCGGTATCGCTGGGACCTGCGTTTGAATGACGAAAAACCAATCGACTTGGAAGTGGATTTCGGCGCGGGAGAGGGACGGCTCGACCTCGGTTCTATGAATTTGCGCAGCGTCGAGGTGCACATGGGCGTCGGCGAACTGCGTTTGGATCTGCGAGGCACGCCAAAAAACGACTACGATGTTCACCTGCGAGGCGGCGTGGGCGAGGCCACGGTGTACTTGCCACGCGAGGCTGGCGTCATCGCGGACGCGGAAGGCGGGATCGGCGGCATCTCGGCGCACGGTTTGGAAAAACGCGGCGGCGAGTATGTCAATAGCGCGTACGGCCACGCGAAAACGACGGTGCGGTTGAACATCCGCGGCGGAATCGGGGCCATCAACCTGATTGGCGAGTAGTCGCTTTAAGCCTCGAGCCAGCACGGCACAACACCTTACAGCTAAAGGGTTTATTGTCAAGCGCCGATAGTTGAATACCAACTGTTTGATGGATTGATTTCGAAGGAGCAAAGGCGCATTGACAACCCTGGAACTCTTAGTGTTGGTGCTGTGTGCGATCGTTGGCACATTGGTGATCCGCTACCTGCGGAACGCCAGAACGCAGACCGACGCCGCTCCACCGTCCGGCGAAGATCTCTTTGAGACTGCGCCGATCGGCTATATCGAAGTCGACCGCGATGGAATTGTCCGGCGCGTGAACCCCCAGTACGCGCGGCTTCTCGGTCTCGAGCGCGTGCAGGTGCTCGGGCGGCACTGCGAAGAGTTCGCCCCTGCCGATCAACGAGAAAAATACAACCAGCAGCGCGCTCGCTCCATTTCCGGCGAGGCGGCACTGCCTGCCTACCAGCGAGAATACGAACGGCCGGACCAGAGCAGAGTCGTGTTGGAGATTCACGAGGAACTGCTTGCGGACCGGGAGGGTCGGACCGCAGGGCTCCGCATGGCTGCGGTGGATGTGACGCAACGTAAGAAAAGCGATGAGCAGGCCTTTCAGGTTGCCACGGAGCTGCGGGCATTGTTCCAAGCTTTCCCTGATTTTTTCCTTCGCATCGATCGCGAGGGCATGGTGCTGGAAGCCAAGGGCGGGCAGAAGTCGGACCAATTTCTGGCAGCGGCGAAGTTCACCGGCCGCAAACTGCGCGATGTCCTTCCAGCCGAGGCGGCGGAGCAATTTGCACTCGCGCAGGAGCGCGCAAGAAACACCAAGGCGATGGCGATCGTCGAGTTCGCCTCCGGAGATGCGGAAGAGCGGCAGATCTATGAAATGCGGGTGCTCGGGCTCGATTGGGAACAGTGGATCGCGGTGATTCGCAATATTACCGCGCGCAAGGCGGACGAAACGAAGCTCAAGGAATACGCCCAGGAGTTGGAGCGGAAGAACGAGCAAACGGAAGCGGCGCTCTTGACCGCTCGCGAAGCCACGGAGCTCAAAAGCCGGTTCATGGCGAACATCAGCCACGAGATACGCACACCGATGAACGGAGTTCTCGGGATGACGGAACTGTTGCTGAACACACCGCTGAAGCCGGAGCAGCAAGAATTCGCCGAGTCGATCAAACGGTCGGCCACGTCGCTGCTGTCCTTGATCAACGACGTTTTGGATCTATCGCGCATGGAGGCGGGCAAGCTCAAGGTTGAACAGGTCCCGTTCTCGCTGAAAACGATTTTGGAAGAGACCAGCTCGCTATTTACGCTTCAAGCGCGAGCCAAGGACCTGGAATTCGTTACGGATTTTGCCGCAAACGTGCCGGCGGCGGCCATCGGAGACGGGCTTCGACTGCGGCAGGTGCTGAACAATTTGTTGGGCAATGCGATCAAGTTCACCGACGCCGGCAGAATCGGACTCGGCGCCGCGGTCTCGCGTGAAGCGGCCGGCAGCATCGAACTTCGGTTCACTGTGCACGATACGGGGATCGGCATCTCGGAAAACGATCAGACCCGCATCTTCGAGCGCTTCGTTCAAGCTGACACTTCCAGCACGCGGAAATATAGCGGCACCGGGCTCGGACTGGCGATTTGCAAGGAGCTGGTGGAACTGCTCGGGGGCGACATCGGTGTAGAGAGCCAACCGGACCGGGGCAGCCGGTTCTGGTTCACTGTCACGCTAGGGAGAGTCGCGCACGGAGTAGTAGAAAAGGAGAGCAAAACTGCCGTGCCCGTGAAGGTGGCTGCGCCCACGATTCCGGCTTCGGTGAAAGTCAATATTCCAACAGCTCCGGCTCCCGCAGCATCCGTTGCGAAAGGCGACAGACTTGCCACTCTAACTGCTGCGTTCAAAGGCCGCAAGCCCCGCATCCTGCTGGCTGAAGACAACGAAATCAATCAGCGAATCACGATGCGGCTGCTCGAGAAACTGGGCGCCGCGGCGGAGGCCGTAGTGAACGGAAAACTCGCCGTCGAATTGATCAGCAAGAAGCGCTACGACTTGATCTTCATGGACTGCCAGATGCCCGAAATGGACGGCTTCGAGGCCACGGCCGTGATTCGCAATCGGGAACGAGACAGCGACCACAAGACGCCGATCTGCGCGCTCACAGCGAACGCGATGGAAGGCGATCGCGAAAAGTGCCTCGCGGCGGGCATGGACGACTACGTCTGCAAGCCTGTGAGTGTCGAGAAGCTGCAAGCCGCCATCGAGCGATGGGTTCCGGGAGCGGCGATTACGAAAATTCAGCCGGCTGTTCCCGCCGGAGCCGCGAAGTAGACCCCGCTTGCGCGCCACCAATATCGAGACGGTAGAATGCGAAGTGACCATGAATGTGCAGCCGGATTCGTTATTGCGACTACTGCATCAAGGTGCGCTGACTCCCTGGATGTTGGCTGCGGCCATCGGCATCGCATTTGCGCTAGGCGCCGCGCACGCGCTTACACCCGGCCATGGCAAGACCATTGTCGCGGCTTACCTGGTGGGTTCGCGCGGAACCTTGCGGCACGCTGCGTTTCTGGGCGCCATGGTGACTTTCACACACACCGTAAGCGTGTTCCTTTTGGGGATGGCGACGTTGTTTCTGTTTCAATACGTGGTTCCCGAGAAGGTCACGCGCGTGCTCGGCGCCATTTCGGGATTGTCGATCGTTGCCATCGGCGGGTGGATGCTATACAAACGCTTGCGAGTTTCGCACGCTCATGGCCATCATCACGGCCACGATCATCAGCATCATCATGATCGCAACCACGGGCACGATCATCAGCACTGCCACTCGCACGATCCCGATCACTCGCACGGCCATAGCCACGTTCCTGACGAGATCTCCTGGTCGGGATTGGTGGCGCTGGGCGCGAGTGGCGGACTGGTGCCGTGCGAATCGGCGCTAGTGCTGTTGCTAACCGCGATCGCGATGCGGCGCGTGGCACTGGGTTTGATGCTGCTCACATTCTTCAGTCTCGGCCTCGCTATTGTGCTGATGGGAATCGGCGTCGCGGTGATTTACGCGAAGAATCTGATGCCGGCGAGCGCCCGCGAACGCACTGGATTTTTCCGCTGGATGCCGGTCGCCTCGGCTGCCGTGGTGCTGGCGCTCGGCGTATTGATGACGAGTGTTTCCCTCGGCTGGATTCAGCCGAGTTGGATGGCGGGTTAGCGGACCGCGGAAGTTTCTTTCAAGACCTCGCGCACGGCATCCTTGATTTGATCGCGCAATTCGGGAGACATCTGCGGTAGCAGATAAACGGGCTGCGTGGACGGTGTCAGATCGATCTGCGCCTCCCCGAACCGCTGCTTGATTCTGCGATTCATTTCACGGCCCACCGTCCACTGCTGGCTCGGCAAGGTTTTGAATCGCGCTTTGACGACTACTGACGAGTTCGTGAGCTGGTCTACACCGAGAATTTCGAGCGGAGCGAGAATCAGGGAGCGATAGGGATCCTCGGAGGCCAACGAGTCGCCCAATTCCTTGAGAATCCCGACCGCCTGATCCGAATTGTTCTGATACGAGATCCCAAGAGTGAAAACGTAATACGAAAACTCGCGCGTCAGATTCGATAGGCTTTGGATGCTTCCGTTCGGGAAGACGTTCACGGCCCCGTCTTCGCTACGCAAGACTGTAGTACGAAGGTTGATTTCTTCCACCAGGCCGCCTTTTCCGTTGATCACAACGACGTCGTTCACGCGAATCTGGTTCTCCAACATCAGGAACAATCCACCAAGCACGTCCTTTACGATGTTTTGCGCGCCGAATCCGATGGCCACGCCGACCACGCCGGCGCCAGCGAGCAGCGGCCGCACGTCGAAATTCATTTCCTTGAGGATCATGAGCCACGCGATGGTCCAGATCAGGGCCACAAGGACCTTGCGGGTGAGTCCTGAGATGGTCTTGGCGCGCTTTTCGATCTCGATCTCGCTGCCGCCGCCGGTGCGCAGCATCGCCCTGACTGTGTACTTGCGGAGCTGCCGCAACAGCCGGCTGACAATGAACGTGCAGAGATAGGCGAAGATCAGGATCACAGCGATGCGGATGCCGTTGACCAAGAACACGTCCAGATGCAGGAAATCGTTCCGTATGGACATACCTACTTTTTGTACCCGATCTTGCGCAAGAATCCGTAACGCCACTCAGCGCCCGACACGTCTTCAACGCCCTTGGGTGACGAGCCGTCGATGACGCCAAGAACCCCGCGGCCTTGTTCAGTCTGGGCGACAATTACCTCGACCGGGTTGGCCGTGGCGCAGAAGATGGAACAGACTTCGGGCGTCTCGAGAATGCGATTCTTAATGTTGATCGGGAATCCTCCGCGCAGGGTCACGATGAAAACGTGGCCCGCGCCGAGGGCCGTGGCGTTGCGAGCAGCCAGTGATTTCAGCTCGTCGTCGTTGCCGTCCACGCGAGTCAGGCGGTGGCCCGAGGCTTCGTTGAAGGCAATTCCGAATTTCATCTGCGGGACCGAATTCACGATCGCTTCATAGATGTCTTCAACGGTCTTTATGAAATGGCTTTGGCCGACGATGACGTTTCCTTCGGCCGGAATCTCGAGGCGCACCGCGTGCAGTTCCATACATTCCATTAGGCCATAGGGTCCGAATGATTGGTGCGCTAGACTGAATTTTTCCCCCAGAGATTCGTTCGATGAGCACATCTGTTACCACCATTGGCGAAAAGTTCGAGCGGTTGGTGTCGATTATGGCGAGGTTGCGCGCGCCGAGCGGGTGCCCGTGGGATCGCGACCAGAATTTCGACACGATCAAACCATACCTGCTGGAAGAGACCTACGAAGTGCTGGATGCGATCGACCGGCGCGATTGGACGGGGCTCGAAGAAGAACTCGGCGACCTGATGCTCGAGGCGGTTTTCTTCGCGCAGATGGCTTCGGAGGAAGATAAGTTCGACATCGGAGATTCGCTGGACGCCGTGTGCGAGAAACTAATCCGGCGCCATCCGCATGTTTTCGGCGACGCGAATGCGAAGACCGCTGATGACGTGAAGCGGCGCTGGGACGAAATCAAGGCCGACGAGAAGAAAAGTAAAGGCATTGAAGAAAAAGGCCGTCTGGAATCGGTTCCACGGAACATGCCGGCACTGGTGGAAGCGCAGCAGATTTCTTCGAAGGCTGGCGCCGTGGGATTCGATTGGGAGAATCCCGAGCAGGTGCTCGCGAAACTGGATGAAGAGCTGCATGAGCTGGCGGAGGCGCGCAAATCGGCGACTTACGCACAAATTGAAGGCGAAGTGGGCGATCTGCTGTTCGTGCTGGTAAACCTGGCTCGGTTCCTGAGAGTGGATCCGGAGCAAGCGCTGCGCAAGACGAACGCGAAGTTTCGCAAGCGCTTCGGATATGTCGAGCAGCGCGCCAAACTCCCAGGCGCGTCTCTAGAGGAAATGGAAGCGCTGTGGCAGGAGGCCAAGACTCACGATGATTGAAATCCGGCCCCTCACCACACACCCCGATTTTCATGACGCGGTGCGCTTGCAACAAGAGATCTGGGGCTTCGAAGACGTCGAGCTACTTCCTCTGCGGTTGTTCGTAGTGGCAAGCAAGATCGGCGGCCAAGCGCTGGGAGCGTTCGACGGCGGACGCATGATCGGATTCTGTCTCGCGATTCCGGGTCTCAAACCCGGCGGGAAGAGTTATCTGCACAGCCACATGCTCGGTGTGCTCTCTGATTATCGCGATTCCGGCATCGGCCGGCGGATGAAACTGGCACAGCGTGACGAGGCGCTCACGCGCGGCATCGAGCTAATCGAGTGGACATTCGATCCGCTCGAGATCAAGAACGCATACTTCAACATGGAGCGGTTGGGCGCGATCGTGCGCCGGTACGTCCCCAATCAATACGGGACGACCAGCAGTTTTCTGCACGGCGGGCTTCCCACCGATCGCTGCATCGCGGAATGGTGGATCGCAAGCCCTCGCGCGCGCGCCATCATCGCGGGTGAAGAGTTTCCGCGAAATCCGGTGGAGGTTTGCGTCGCGATTCCGTCCGATATCGCGGAGATTCGCTCCAAGGAGCCGAAGCGCGCGAGAGAGATCCAGCAAAAGGCGAGCGACCAATTTCAGGCAGCATTCGGGCGCGGGCTGTCCGTGATCGGCTTCGAGAAGTCAAAAGAGGCAGGCACATACCTGTTAGGACAATGGGAATCCATCTAGAGCGAATCACGCTGCGCGAAATCAAAATGCCGCTGGTGCATTTCTTCGAGACCAGCTTCGGGCGGACCACCGAGCGGCACATAGTGCTGGTGGAAGTGGAAGCCGGCGGCATTTCCGGCTGGGGCGAGGTCACGGCGGGCGAGAATCCGTTTTACAACGAGGAGTGGACGGAGTCGGCGTGGCTCATTCTGCGAGACTACGTTGCACCGCGCGTGTTGAAGCACAATTTCGCAAGCGCGGCTGAGGTGGGCGCTAGAACTGCCCATATCCGCGGGCACAACATGGCGCGGGGCGGGCTGGAAGTGGCCGTGTGGGACCTCGAAGCGCGTATGCTTGGCCGTCCGCTCTATCAGCATATCGGTGGCGGAGCGCGGCGCGAGATTCCCTGCGGCGTCTCGATCGGAATTCAGGATTCGGTCGCGCAGCTGCTTGGAAAAATCGAGACCGAGCTTACCGCCGGATACCAGCGCATCAAGATGAAGATTAAGCCGGGCTGGGACGTGGACGTGGTCCGCGAAGTGCGCCGGCGATTCCCGGACATTCTGCTGATGGCCGACGCCAACTCCGCCTACACGCTCGACGACGCGCCGCGCCTGAAATGTTTGGACGAATTCAACCTTATGATGATCGAGCAGCCGCTCGGACACGATGAGATCATCGATCATGCCAAGCTCCAGGCGCAGTTGAAGACGCCGATCTGCCTGGATGAGTGCATTCGCTCGGCGCACCAGGCTAAGCAGGCGCTTGCGATGGACGCGGGGCGCATCGTCAATATCAAGCTCGGCCGCGTAGGCGGGTTCGCTGAAGCCAAGCGCGTGCACGATGTGGCGCAGATCGCGGGCGTGCCGGTGTGGTGCGGTGGAATGCTCGAGGCAGGAATCGGCCGGGCGCACAACATCGCGCTCGCGACCCTTCCGAACTTCACGCTGCCGGGCGACGTGTCGGCGAGCAAGCGCTACTGGTCGCGCGACATCATCCTGCCACCGGTTGAGACCACGGCGCACGGCACCATCGCAGTGCGTGACCAGCCCGGCTTCGGCTACGATATCGATCGCAGTTTTCTCGATTCCATCACAACGCGCCGGGAAGTGTGTGCCTGATTTTCTCCAACTGCTGAAGCAGAACCGCAATTATCGCTACACCTGGGCGGGGCAAGTGGTGAGCGAGATCGGTGACCACTTCAACAACATCGCGGTGTTTAGCCTGGCGCTGGTAGTCACTCGATCGGGAATGGTCGTCACGGGCGTCATGCTGGCACGCGCTATTCCTGCTGTGCTGGCTGGACCGCTGGCAGGCGTTGTGCTCGACCGCATGGATCGCAAGCGCATCATGATTGCAAGCGATTTGATCCGCGCCGTGGTGGCATTCGGCTTCATTCTCGCGATCTCACGCAGAGACACCTGGCTGCTGTACCTGCTGAGCGCGCTGCTGATGCTGGCTTCCCCGTTTTTCACCAGCGGGCGGTCGTCGATTCTACCAACCATTGCTAACAAGCAGGAACTGCACACGGCCAATTCGCTGACGCAGACCACGCAGTGGATGACACTCACTGTCGGAACATTCCTGGGCGGCACCAGTGTTGGACAGCTTGGCTACGTCTGGGCGTTTTCGTTTAACGCACTGTCATTTTTGTTCTCTGCGTTCTGCATTTCGCGCCTGAAGGTGGACGGCGGAAGCTTTAGAGCCGAGCACCGCGACTTAAATGAGACCGAAGTCGTACGGCCATCACACGAATACATCGAAGGACTGCGCTACATGCGATCGTCGCCGCTGATTCTGGGAATCTGCTTGATCTCGGTAGGCTGGGCCTCGGGAGGAGGCGCCGCGCAGATTCTCTTCAGCCTCTTCG